>JAZRIA010000044.1:0-13992 GCA_045645045.1 Bacteroidaceae bacterium
GCGCCAGGTTGAAGCCATCGGCGGGGATGCCGGTCATAGCGGCGTTGAGCACAGCGCTCAAAAGCTTCAGATCCACATCCGTCAGCTGCAGAGGCAGCCGGATCAGCTTGTTTACCACGGCGTCATCAGAGAGCATCAGCACCAAAATCACGCTGTCGGGGCCGGCCAGGATCAGCTCATAACGCTTCACCGTGGAACCCTGGGAGCGGGAGGTGACGGAGATAGCCGGAAGATCCGTGGCCTGGCTCACCAGCTTTGCCACCTGATCCATCATCTGGTCGTAGAAGGACTGTGTGTCAGCACTGTCCATACTCTCCGCCTCGGTGCCCGAGGGCTGGTGCAGGAGGTAGTCGGGGATATCGTCCTCGGTGGAATAGTCCTTGCGGGCATCGTAATCGGAAGCAGAGGTGCCACCGCCATCATTTTCATCCTGGATGTAGCCGTCTCCGCCATCGCTGTTGCTGGCCTCCAGATAGGGGTTCTCGGCAAGTTCCGCCTCCACACGTTCGCGCAATCCCTCCAGGGGGAGTTCCACCAACTTGGACGCCAGCACCTGCATGGCCGTCTGGAGTTGTATCTGTTCCTGCGTGAGTTTCTGCTGTTGAATTAGGGATTGAGGCATATTGAAAGTTTAACGGTGAGAGGTGAGCGGTGAGCGGGGGCCTTGGAAGATTGACTGGATGTCAATCTGTGCCTCGTGAGGGTCGCAATCCCCATTGCGACGTTGGGGAACTGCGTGCAGCGTCAGCATAGTTTCCGTTTGGTGGGAGGGTTATCCACCCCCTCCGTCGCTTCGCTCCTCGTCCCGCCTGTCTCAGGGGGACAGTCGGCTGCGCGGTAGGGCGGTGAGGGTAGGGTGTTGGTTATGCTGTTAGTTATCTGTTCTTGAAACCAGTTTGTAGTCGAGTTGCTTTTTATACAGGTCGGCACGTGCTACCTGTACATGCACCTGGTCGCCCAGGTTGTAGGAGCGGTTGCGGCGACGGCCACGCAGACAGAAGTTCTTCTCGTCGAACTCGTAGTAGTCATCGTCCAGGTCGCGCAGAGGCACAAAGCCCTCGCACTTGTTCTCGTTCACCTCCACGTAGAGGCCAAACTCCGTAACACCGGAGATGGTGCCATCGAAGGTCTCGCCCAAGTGCTCCTTCATGTACTCCACCTGCTTGTACTTGATGCTGGCACGTTCTGCCTGGGCAGCCGTCTGCTCGGCATCGGAGCACTGTTCGCAAAGTTCCTCGTACTTCACAGGACTTACACTGCGTCCGCCCGTGGCATACTTGGTAAGCAGGCGGTGCACCATCAGGTCGGGATAGCGGCGTATGGGCGATGTGAAATGAGTGTAGTGCTGGAAGGCAAGGCCATAGTGGCCGATGTTGTGCACGCTGTATCGCGCCTTCATCATGGCACGCAGGGTAACCATCTCTATGACGTTCTGCTCGGCCTTGCCATGCACGTCGGCAAGCATCTTGTTCAGGTTCTTAGAGATTTCTCCCTTGGTGCCCTGAGTCTTCAGGCGATAGCCGAACTTGCTAACGAAGTCGCCCAGTTTCATCAGTTTTGTGGGATCTGGCACATCGTGTATACGGTAGGGTATCACCTTGGCCTTCTGGTTCTTGGGCACCTTGCCGATGCTCTCTGCCACGGTACGGTTGGCCAGGAGCATGAACTCCTCGATGAGTTTGTTGGCATCCTTTGCCACCTTGAAGTAGACGCTGGTGGGCTTGCCCTTCTCGTCAATGTTGAAGCGCACCTCGCAACGGTCGAAATCCACGGCACCGCTTTGGAAACGGCGTCTGCGCAGTTCCTTGGCCATGCGGTTGAGCACGAGCAGCAGTTTGCGCTCGTCGGTACCCGGTGCAAAGGTGGTGGTGGGAACGTGGTCCTCTATGGGAACGAGCATATCGCCGGGAGAGTTGTAATCCTGCTCGCTTGCCTCGTGCTCCTCCTCCAGTATCTGCTGCACCTGCCCATAACTGAAACGGCGGTTGCTGCGTGTCACGGTGTGCACAATCTCGTAGTCCTTCACCTCGGCCTTCTCGTTCATCTTGAAAAGGACGCTGAATGTGAGTTTGTCCTCGTCGGGGCGTAGGGAGCAGAGGTTGTTGCAGAGGCTTTCTGGAAGCATGGGGATGGTGCGGTCAACGAGATACACGCTGGTGCCACGCTTCAGGGCCTCCTTGTCTATGGCCGAACCCTCGGTAACGTAGTGGCTCACGTCGGCAATGTGCACGCCCACCTCGTAGAGTGTCTTGCCCGCTTCGCCGCCATCCTTGAGCACTCGTATGCTTATGGCATCATCAAAGTCCTTGGCATCGTGAGGGTCGATGGTAAAGGTGAGCACATCGCGCATGTCGCGACGGCGCTCGATCTCCTGCTGGGGAATCTCCTTGGGAATGCGGTCGGCAATGGCCTCCACCGTCTTGGGGTAGGTGTAGGGCAAACCGAACTCTGCCAGTATGGCATGCATCTCGGCATTGTTCTCGCCCGTACGGCCAAGGATGTCCATCACCTTGCCCACGGGGTTCTTGGCACCTTCGGGCCATTCCACCACACGCACAACAGCCTTGTCGCCGCTCTTGCCCTTCTTCAGGTAGGCCTTGGGAATGAAGATGTCGTTGGCCAGGGTGCGGTCTTCGGTGAGCAGGTAGGCATAGTCCTTGCTAACCTTCAGCGTGCCCACGAACTGCTTCTCCGAGCGCTTCACTATCTCTATGACCTGAGCCTCGCGAACGTGGTTTCTGCGGCGTGCCACCATGGAGGCCTTCACCAGGTCTCCGTCCATGGCATGCATGGAGTTGCGCTCAGCCACCAGAATGGGCTCTCCGCCATCGTTGGGCACAAAGGTGTTCTTGCCGTTGGACTTGCGGCGGAAGATGCCTTCCATAACCTGAGACACGGCATTAAGCGTATAGCAATATCTTTCGGTTTCCTTTATGTAATCGTCCAGAAGCAAGTCTTCCAAACAATCCACGCAAAGCATCTTTAGCGGATGTGTCTTCAATTGCAGATCCCTAAACAATCTTTTCAGGTCAAACACTTCTCCTACATTCTGCTGGAACAACTCTATGATGTGCTGCATCAGGTCCCTTTTCTTGAGGAATTTGCCTCCGCCTTTCTTCTTTCCCATGGTGATGTTTTTTTAGATAAGGATTATACCCTATGTTTTGTTATCGCAAATATACGCTTTTTTCCCGTTATATCATTATTCTTAATATATTTTAGTATCTTTGCAAGAAATAATTATCCATATGAAGAGTATTTTGGTAACAGGTGCCAGTGGTTTCATTGGCAGTTTCATTGTCAGCGAGGGTTTGCAGAAGGGTTTCGAGATGTGGGCTGGCATGCGAGGAACCAGCTCCAAGGGTTATCTGACGGACGAGCGCATAAAGTTTGCACAACTGAACCTGGGCAACAAGCAGGAACTAAAGAGCCAGCTGGCCTCGTACAAGGAGCAGATGAACGGCAAGTGGGATTACGTCGTGCATGCCGCAGGAGCAACCAAGTGCCTGAACATAGAAGACTTCTACCGCACAAACACGCAAGGCACCATAAACCTAATAGAGGCCCTGCAGGAGACGGACATGGTGCCCGAGCGATTTGTCTTCGTAAGTTCCCTGAGCGTGTACGGCGCCATACGCGAAACTCCCGTCAAGGCTAAGTGCCAGAGCTATGGCAAGGGCGAGGAAATCCGCGAGGAGGAATCTATCTACAGCCCCATCCTGCTTGACGACACACCCAAGCCCAACACGGCATACGGCATGAGCAAACTACGTGCCGAAGAATACCTGCAACAGATTGACCCCGCACTCTTCCCCTACGTAATACTTCGCCCCACGGGTGTCTACGGCCCCAGGGAAAAGGACTACTTTGTGATGGCAAAGAGCATAGCTGGGCATACCGACTTTGCCGTGGGATACCAGCCACAGGAAATCACCTTCATCTACGTGCTGGACGTGGTGCAGGCTATATTCAAGTCAATGGACGCACCTGCCGCCCTGGGCAAGGCATACTTCCTGAGCGACGGCAAGATATACAACTCCCGCCGTTTCTCCGACCTACTGCAACAGGAGTTGGGCAACCCGTGGGTTCTCCGCATAAAAGCGCCGAAATGGCTGCTGAAAGGCATATGCAAGGTGGGCGGTACCATAGGCCGCATGACCGGCAAACTGATAGTGCTGAACGAAGACAAGTACAACATCCTGTCGCAACGCAACTGGCGATGCGAACTGGAACCTGCACGACGCGACTTCGGCTTCGAACCAGAATGGACACTGGAACGTGGTGTAAAAGCCTCGATAAAGTGGTACAAGGAGGCCGGCTGGCTGTAACGAACGGAAACGTGAAAACGGAAAGTTAGATACACAAAGAACGGAAAACAGCGATTAGGTGGCTGTTTTCCGTTCTCAGTTTTTACATTTGCGTTCTCAGTTTTCCGATTACACCAGGTGGCGTATCAATTCCTCTCTGTCACCAGGCAGATAGTCGATGACTGGGATTTCTATCATTGTATATGCACCAGGTTGCTGACGCATGGTGGCACGGGCGGCATTTACCAAGACCTGAGAGGTGAGGGCTGGGTTATTAATCTTCATGTTGAACTCGAACAACTGGTTGTGTGTCTGTCCGCTAACACCCTTGCGGACGAGGTTCACTCCATGACCCACATCGTTCAAGGCATCAACGCTGTCCACCTGGAATACATGTGTCTCGTCGTTAGAGAAATAGGGGTCGGCCTTGATTTCCTTGGTAACCTCCTCCAAAGAAGCGCCTTCCTCCAGTTCCACATACACCATACGACGATGTATGCCTTCGCCCACGGGGATTGTCATGGACAGGGCATCTTTCACTCCCTTCTTTGAACGGACACAAACGCTATGCCCCATAGAACGGCCAGGGCCAAAATTTGTATAGGTCAGTCCCTTGGGTGCAAGGCTCTCCATCAGTGTACGCACCACGCTATCCGAACCTGGATCCCAACCAGCGGCAATCACGCTCACGGCACCATTCTCCTTGGCAGCCTTGTCCAAAGTGCGACGCAGGTCGACGATGAGGCCATGAATATCGAAACTGTCCACCGTGTTGATGCCCTGCTTCAAGCACTCCAAAGCATATTCCTCTACCGAGCGGGTGGGGGTGGCAAGGATGGCCACATCCACATTTTCCAGTTCCTTTATGTCCTTTACTATGGTGTATCCTTCTATCTCTCGGGGGCATCCTTCACGACCGGCACGGCGCACAATGCCTACAATTTCCATATCCTGGGCAGCTTCCAAGGCTTCTACGGCGGATTTACCAATATTACCGTATCCTACCACTGCAACTCTAATTTTGTTCATATTACTGTGTTTTTTGTGTCATTTTTGCATTTTTCCGTGCAAATATACGACAATTTGCTTGAATAACCAAGTGCCTGCTCTCGGTTTTTAATTATTCTTTTAACAATAAACGTTTGTAGTTGTTACAAATTCTTTGTATCTTTGTACACGAAATTAAGCAAGAAAGAATATTAACCACTTAATACTTCAAAGCTATGCAATTGAAGAATTTACAGAATGACTTTAAGGGTACAGCGTGGAAGCACGAGATTGACGTTCGTGACTTCATTCAGAACAACTACGAGCCTTACAATGGCGACGAGAGTTTCCTGGCTGGCCCCAGTGAGAAGACAAAGAAACTTTGGGACATCCTCTCAAAGATGTTCGAGGTAGAGCGCGAGAAGGGCGTTTACGATGCTGAGACCAAGCTGCCCCAGAGCGTTAGCACATATGGTGCTGGATATATTGACAAGGACAGTGAGGTTATCGTAGGTCTGCAGACAGACGCCCCCCTCAAGCGTGGTATCTTCCCCAAGGGCGGTATCCGCATGGTTGAGGCATCTCTGAAGGCTTACGGCTACGAGTTGGATCCCGCCACAAAGGCTATCTTCACCAAGTACCGCAAGACTCACAACGAGGGTGTATTTGCTGCCTACAACGATGATATCAAGGCTGCTCGTCACGCTCACATCATCACCGGTCTGCCCGACGCTTATGGCCGTGGCCGTATCATCGGTGACTACCGTCGTGTTGCCCTCTACGGTACCACAAACCTAATTGAGGAGAAGAAGCGTTTCCACAAGCGTATCGATATCCAGGAGTTCACCGAGGAGATCGTACGTTGCCGCGAGGAGATTACCGACCAGATCAATGCCTTGAAGGAGTTCGAGCAGATGTGCGCTTCTTACGGTTTCGACGTAACAAAGCCCGCTACCAACGCTCGTGAGGCTATCCAGTGGACCTACTTCGGTTATCTGGGTGCCGTTAAGGACCAGGACGGTGCAGCCATGTCTATCGGCCGTATCTCTGCTTTCCTTGACATCTACATCCAGCGCGACCTGAAGAACGGTGTCATCACCGAGGAGGAGGCACAGGAGATGATCGACCAGATGGTTATGAAACTCCGTATCGTTCGCTTCCTGCGTACTCCCGAGTACAACGACCTCTTCTCTGGCGACCCCATCTGGGCTACCGCAAGCATCGGTGGTATGGGTATCGACGGCCGTAGCATGGTTACAAAGACCGACTACCGTCTGCTCCACACCCTTTACAACATGGGTCCCTCTCCCGAACCCAACCTGACTATCCTGTGGTCAGAGCGTCTGCCCGAGCCCTGGAAGCTGTACTGTGCAAAGGTAAGTATCGACACCAGCGCCCTTCAGTATGAGAACGACGACCTTATGCGTCCCGAACTTGGCGACGATTACGGTATCGCATGTTGCGTAAGCCCCATGAAGATCGGTAAGCAGATGCAGTTCTTCGGTGCACGTGCCAACCTGGCAAAGTGTATGCTCTATGCCATCAACGGCGGTCGCGACGAGGTTAGCGGCGAGCAGATTGGTCCCCGTTTCAGCCCCATCACAGGCGACTACCTCACATACGAGGAGTTCTGGCCCCGCTTCGAGCAGATGATGCGCTGGTTGGCTAAGACCTACGTGAACGCTCTGAAGATTATCCACTACATGCACGACAAGTACGACTACGAGGCATTTGAGATGGCTCTGCACGATGGTGACGTTCAGCGCACACGTGCTACCGGTATCGCAGGTATCTCTATCGTTACCGACTCTATCGCTGCAATGCAGAACTGCAAGATCCGCATCATTCGCGACGAGACTGGCCTGGCTGTTGACTACCAGATTGAGGAGGGCGAGTACATCCCATTCGGCAACAACCACGACGAGACCGACCAGATTGCCGTTATGATCACCGAGAAGTTCATGGAGTACCTGCGTCAGCACCGTACATACCGCGACGCTATCCCCACCCAGAGCTTGCTGACCATTACCTCAAACGTGGTTTACGGCCGCAACACAGGTTCTACACCCGATGGCCGCAAGGCTGGTGTTCCATTCGCTCCCGGTGCAAACCCCATGAATGCCCGCGACATCAAGGGTGCTGTAGCAGCTCTGGCATCTGTTGCCAAGTTACCCTTCCACCACTCTAAGGACGGTATCTCTTACACCTTCGCTATCACTCCCGCATCTCTGGGCAAGGATACTGAGGCACAGAAGCAGAACCTGGTGAACCTGATGGACGGTTACTTCACTCCAGACGGTGGCCAGCACCTCAATGTGAACGTATTCCACCGCGACCTTTTGGTAGACGCTATGGAGCATCCCGAGAAGTATCCTCAGCTCACCATCCGCGTATCTGGTTATGCAGTTAACTTCGTGAAGCTGACCCGCGAGCAGCAGCTCGATGTACTCAGCCGTACCATCAACCAGAGCCTGTAAGTATTAAATATACATTACTTATATATTATGCCCCTCTCCTCATCAAGCAGGTGAGGGGCATTTAGTTTAGGAAGTTATGAAAGATAATACCGCCCCAATCATAGGTCGTATCCACTCATTGGAATCTTTTGGCACGGTCGACGGACCTGGCATACGTTTCCTTGCCTTCATGCAGGGTTGTCCCATGCGTTGTCTCTTCTGCCACAATCCCGACACCTGGGATATAAAGGCTCCAGTCAAATACGAATGGACAGCCGAACAATTACTGGAAGAAACGCTAAAGTATCGCAACTTCATCAAGACAGGCGGTGTTACCTGTACCGGCGGAGAACCACTTGTCCAGGCTACCTTTGTGGAAGAATACTTCCGTTTGTGCAAGAAAGAGGGCATACACACGGCTTTGGACACTAGCGGAGTTATATTTAACGATGCCGTAAAAAGCCTTTTGGAAGTTACCGACCTTGTTCTGCTTGACGTGAAGACAGTGGAAGAGGAACTTCATAAACGCCTCACAGCACACCATCGCACCCATCCACATCAGATGATGGAATACCTGCAAAGCATCGGCAAGCCAGTATGGGTTCGGCATGTGGTCACTCCAGGCATCAACGACGACGACGAGCACCTCATGGCTACCGCACGTTACGTGAAACAATATAGGGTGGTAGAGCGTGTGGACATACTTCCATACCATGTAATGGGCGAACATAAGTACGAATACATGGATATAGAATACCCTCTGAAAGGCACACCAGCCCTGCCTATAGAGAAGAAAAAGCACGCCGTGGAACTCTTCCAAAGTGTGCTGACGTGCAAGGTAGTGTAATACTACATTCCTTCTTATCTATCAATAAAAATACAGCCTTGTACTGTTCGGGCAAGGCTGTATTATTATATTACATAGTATCTTATTTTTTCATTCCATTCTTCTTTGCTGCGGCAATGGAATCCTCGCGCAACTGACGGTTGATAGCTTCGGTGAGTTCGTCCTCGTAAGTTTTGGCTGCATCCAGTTTCTTAAGATTCTCCTTTGCCTTTTTCAGATTCTTTTCCTTGCGTCGTTCGCGCCATGCAGTGGGGTTCATGATATAGTCAGTAGCTTTTTCGCCTATGATATCGGAAACGCTTTTCTGACGCGGTTGAGTGAGATCTTTGTTCAAAGACTTATTAATGACATCCACCACACGCAAACCTTTCTCGGCTTTTATACTAACCTCATCCAAAGTGTCGGTATAGGCAACAGAGGTGTCCTTGGAAGCTTGTATAGAGACTTTGCGTACCTGAGTACTGTCTTTGGCAGTTTGGGCTGTGTCTGTTTGAAAACCAGAATAATCTACTGTTTCCAACGTCTTATCACCCTTCAATACAGTTGTGTAGGAAGTGAGTGTAAACATCACCGTCAGAAACAATAATATGTAGGGTATCTTCTTCATGTCAATGGTTTTCAGGATTCAAAGGTACGAATAAGTGCTCTATGATGCAAGGATTTCGCATTCTTTAACTTAAAGCAAACACCATATTGACAAGACATGGCATAATACTATGCTATGGCCGTGGCCTTGGAATCTTTTGCAATATATATTGTATTGCTCATCATTATTGAAGCACCTCCCTTGCTTCTCCAAAGGGGAAGTGATAGGGGAGGGGCTTATTTTTTTACTTCATCATCTCCTTCACTGCTGTCTCTATCTGTGTGTCTATGCCGCGGAGCATGTTCTCGGGTGTCACGTAGCACTCGATGTCGGGATTAAGCTGCTGGTTCTCCAGATAGTTGTCGCGGTTGTCCCTGGTGCCCACCTGCGGAATGCCGAAGGTGTACTGGCCGATGTTCTCCCACCATACGGCGGTCATTGTGCCGGGTACGGGTGCACCGATGAGTTTGCCTATGCCCATCTCCTTGTAGAGCCATGGAGTGCCGTGGGCATTGGAGTAGTTATCCTCGCATACAAGCATGCACGAGGGCTTCACCCAACGGTCGAAGGGGTCGTTGCCTATGAACTTGCCACGTGGTGTGTAGCGTGAATATGCCTTGCCTGAGAGGGCTATGCATACGTCGTTGTGCAACCATCCGCCGCCGTTGTGTCTGGTGTCCACGATAACGGCATCGCGCATGCGGTTCTTCTCGGAGAGCAGGTTCTTGTAGAACTCGTGGAAGGAGGCTGCATTCATGGCCTCAATGTGTACATATGCCAGGCGTCCGCCGGAAAGGCTGTCCACCATGTGCTCGTTGCGGCGCACCCAACGCTTGTAGAGCAACTCCTGCTGCCTGCCCCACGAGATGGGACGCACCACCACTTCCTTCTTCTCGCCCTTGATGCCCAGGCGTGTAGCCTTGCCTGCCTTGCCTGCGAGCATGGGATAGTAGTCGCTTCCTGCCTCTATCTTCACACCGTCTATGGTGGTGATGATGCTACCTGCCTTGATGTCCTTGCACACATCCAGCGGACCTCCAGAAAGCACCTCTGCCACCTTGATGCCATGGCCCTGGTATGTCTCGTCGGGCAGGATACCCAACTGAGCCACGGGCAACGAAGCGGAAGGTGCATGATAGCGGCAACCGGTGTGACTTACATTGAGTTCGCCAAGCAGTTCGCTTGCCATCTCGGCAAAGTCATAGCCATTGTTGATATGAGGCAGATAGCGCTTGTAGGTGGTATAGAGACGATCCCAGTCGGCACCGTTCATTCCAGGGTCGTAGAGTTTCTCCTTTGTCTGACGCCAGATATGCTCAAAGTTGTATGCCTGTGTCTTTGCTGGCTGTGTCACGGTGAATGCCTCGAAGGGGATGGTCTTCACCGAAGCCGAATTGAGGTTGAGCTGGCACAAGGTACCGCCCTGGCCAATGAAGTAGCAGGTGTTGCCGCTCTTGTCCAGCTGGAACGAACGGGCCTCTATGCGCTGCATCTTCAGCTCTGTACGCTCCTCGAGGAAGTCACGCACCCAGAGGGCCATATTGCCATTGTGAGGTGCAAGATAGTAGAGACGAGTACCCTCGTTGTTCATCACCGCATCCGACAGGTGCGAGGACTGGAAAGTTATCCTCATGGTGCGGTCGTTGAGATTGTCGAGCTGGAGTTTCAGAGGCTCCACCTTCTTCTCCTTGTCGGTGCTGTCCTTCTTCTCCTGCTTCTTGCCAGCCTTTTCGGCTTCTTCCAGCAAGGCACGGTCTTCCTTGTTCATACGGAACTTGTTGTAAGCCTCGGCATCGAAGAAGGTGATATACACATCGCGATGCGAACCCCAACTGCCATGACTACGGTATCCGGCACGGTCGCTGGCAAATATCATAGCCTTGCCACCCATCACCCAACGGGCATGCGAGTCGGTATATCCGCTCTGTGTCAGGTTCACAGGTTCGTCCTTACCCTCGGCATCTATAAGAGCCACATCCACGTTGTTCCAACCGCCATTACCCATGTAGTCGGCCAAGAGCCACTTGCTATCGGGGCTCCAGGTGAAGTACTGGTCGCCATCGGAATAGGAGTAGTTGTACTTGGCATCCATGGCCACCCGGCTCTTGCCAGACTTGAGGTCGATGATGCAGATGGCCTCGCGGTTCTGCAGGTATGCCACCTTCTTGCCATCGGGACTATACAGAGGCTGGAAACTGGTGGTAACGCCATCGGTCAGTCGCTTCTCCTGTATCTCGGTGCAATAGGTCATAACCTCCTCCTTGTCGTTCACCATCTCCGCCTCGTAGATGCTCCATATGCCACCACGCTCGCTATCGTAAACCACTGCCCTGCCATCGGCACGGAAGTCCACACGGCGTTCGCGCTCGGGGGTGCAGGTTATCTGCTTTGTGGTGCTGAAGTCGATGGTGGTAACGTACACGTCACCGTTCAATATGAAAGCAACGTCCTTGCCCTTGGGAGACACGGCAACATGTGTTGCACCACGGCTGACAAGGCTGCGTATCACCTTGTCCGTGTCTATGTCGGTATTTATCTTCACGGGCACACGTACAGGTTCCTTGCCGGGCACCATGGTGTATAGTTCGCCATCGTAGGCAAAGGAAAGCAGGCCCTGTGAAGATATGCTCAGGTAGCGCACGGGGTTGCCCTTGAAACTGGTCAACTGCCTGCTATCACCGTTCAGTGCTGAGTGAAACACATTGAACGTGCCGTCCTTCTCGCTCAGGTAATAGTATCCATTGCCATCGGGTGCCCAAACGGGGTTGCGGTCCTCACCTGCAAAGGAGGTCATCTGCTTATAGCTCTTGGCATCCTTCATGTATATGTCGCGGGCAATACTGCTGGTATGGTGCTTGCGCCAGGGGTCCTCATATCCCTTCACATTGTTGTACAATATACGGCCATCACCGTCGATGCTGATATGGTCCATGGAGATGGCAGAGAACAAGGTCTGACGGCCACCGTTCTTGCTCACCTTATATATTCTGGTGAAGGTACCGCCGGGGAAGGTCAGTTCGCTCACCGTGGGATTGCCTGCACGGCGTATGAGCAGAGAATCGGCATCAAGCCATGCAGCAGGGTATTCGTTGAAGGAGTGTGTGGTCACGCGACGAGCCTGTCCGCCCTGTGCCGACACCAAAAACACATCCATAGAACCCTCCCTGTTGCTTGCAAAGGCCAGTTCCTTGCCATCGGGGCTCCACAAGGGGTTGCCGTCATAACTGGCATTCGTAGTCAGTTGCTTTGCCTCGCCACCCACAGAAGGCACCGTGTAGATGTTGCCCATATAGGAAAAGGCAATACTACTACCGTCGGGCGAGATGGCACCGCCACGCATCCACAAAGGTTCTGCCACCTGGGCATAACCCGCCATGCCCATTCCCAGGCATACAATAAGAGATAAGATTTTCTTGCGCATTGTATGTATTATTAAAAATTTGTGCAGCATTATAGAAAATTATATTTTCTTTTGCGCAAATATACAAATTTTATCACCAACTGCCAAAGAAACTAACGACGAGAACACGGAGACAATACGACGAACAAGGGCAGACAATACGACAACTAAAGGCAGACAATACGACGAATGAACATGCTCTACATAAATGCTTTACCGATAAAAGAGCAATGTCAGATATCAGGCATAATACCTGCCACGCTTTGTACATAGTAGCTCAGATAGCTCAGTTTCAGTTAAATTATTTATCTATGCACACTCACCTCTGTCTTCCTCCAACAATACTTATGATTATCTTATTTAATAATAATTATTATAATAATATTATATATAATATATTTATTATTAGTTATTTAATATATTTATTATATAATAATATTTCAATATATATAATTATAAATATAGTAATATAACTATATACAAGGGGATGAAAAACAACAACTGAAACTGAGCTATCTGAGCTGTGTATATCTCATTGAACGATATATTCTCCATTGGTTCTTATCCGTATCATATTATGTTACCCACAAATATAATGTTGTATATCAGTGTAATATATAATTGATACAGTTGTTAGTAATAAAGTTCTTACTAAGAAAGTTCTTACTTGGTGTATTGGCTATATATACACAGAAATGGGACAGAACCATTAGTGTTGATTCTGCCCCATGAGATTTATATGAATGTGCTGTCTGTTCTTTCCGTGTTAAAGAACTGGTATTATACTTATTCCCCAAAGCGGAGGTCCGGAAATGCTTTGCCTTCATATTTCTCCTTAATCATTTTCACACTTGCTTTTGTCATTATCTTTATCCATTCAATACCAAGTTCTTCTAATTCCGGGAATTTAATGTCTCTTATTCTTCTGTCTGCATCAACAATTACAGAATTGGGTATATTGACATCTCTAAATATGGTGGAAATATGAAATTTGACATCTTTGACAACTCCATGATTTACTCGCACACTTGCTACAATTCCATAATTGGATGGTTTGGCAAGAAGCATTTCCATTTGTTCTGGAGAAAGTTTCTGAAGAGATTCTACAATGGCTTGTTGTATTTGTGCGTTTCTTTTTAAGCCATATTCAGTAGAATAGTATTTCTGCTGTTCTGCTTGTTCACTTTCAGTCAATTGCTTGTAGATTGTTGTGTCATGTTGCTCTTTGTGTAAATATACAATATCTGTGTGACCAAATGTTTCACAAACTACACTGTCTTTAATAACAGAAATGTGGTGCTTAATAATGGAACTATCCATTTTAGTATTTATCAATCCGTTAACAGGCATACATGTACTAAAAATGAACATGAAGACAAATAATATTTTTTTTAACCTTGAATAAACCA
>JAZRIA010000045.1:0-22266 GCA_045645045.1 Bacteroidaceae bacterium
GTACCGAAGGGACCGGGGATGAAACCGGTACCGCCCTCAACGATGGGGTTGAAGGTGTCGATGGTGCGCACACCTGTCTCCAGCAGCTTGAATGGACGGGGCTTCTCCTTGTAGTTGGTCATGGCAAACTTCACGGGCCAGCGCTGAACCATGGTAACGTTTATGTCCTCGCCAGCCTCGGTGGTGAGCACGGCAATGGTGTCGTTCACCTTGTACTGACCTGCGGGCACGATGCTCTTCACCACGGCAACGCCCTCCATCTGGAAGGGAGCCATGATCTTCAGCGGCTGGTGGTTCTCCTCCACCTTGCCCAGCCATGCACTGCCCTCTACCTTGTCGCCGGCCTTCACTATGGGTTCGAAGTCCCACAGACGGTCCTCGTCCAAGGGAGCGGTGTACTGGCCACGGCGCAGGAACACACCGTCCATCTTGTCCAGGTCGTTCTGCAGACCATCATAGTTCTTACTCAACATACCGGGACCCAACTGGATTTCCAGCTGGTGTCCGGTGAATTCGGCCTCGGAGCCTACCTTCAAGCCACGTGTACTCTCGAATACCTGAACGTACACATCGCTGCCCACGACCTTGATGACCTCGGCCATCAGGCGGTCGCCGCCAGTTGTAATGTAGCATATCTCGCCTTGCTGGACAGGTCCGTCCACACGGAGTGTCACCATGTTGGAGACTACGCCACTAACTATACCTTTTGTCATATCTTGTTATATTATTTTCCTTGAAAAACGTTTGGGGAATGCTTTGTATGGATCAAGCCTTGCGCTTGTACTCATCGGGGACGCGTGCCGAACCTCGTAGGTCGTCGATAATCTGCTGGAAGCGTGCCTTGCCGTGCTCCACATCCAGATTGGCCCAACGGTACTGCATCTCCAGTTTGCACATGTAGGCAAAGACGGCATCTATGCTGAAGGGCTCGAAGAAGGTCTGCTCGTCCAGCCAGAGCCACTTGAAGGTGTCTATCATCTTCTCCTTCTTCACGGGGTCGGTCTCCTCCACGATCTTCTTCAGTTCCTGGACATTGTCCATGCCCACGTGCTTGATGAAGTCCTTGGCGTTGTTCTCGCGTATCATGGTCTGAACCTCGCCCTCGCCCTTGATGAAGTCCGCAGCCTTCCATCCCTGCTTGTTGGCAAGCATGGCGGTGAGGACGTTGTTGATGTCCATGTTCAACTGATACCAGCTGCGCACAAATGCGTTGGAGCAGGTGCGTATGGCATAGTCGTAGAACAGGTACAGCATTTCGTCCTCGGCGAAATAGCCCTTTTTGTCCTTGTTGAAGTTCCATGCACGGGCAAATTCGCTCATGAACACGGGGTAGCGGTGCACGTTGAAGTTCAGTTCACGGGCACTGGTAATGAGGTCGATGTACTGCTCTCTGGTGAACTTGCCTGGGTATTTTAACTCTGCCTCCGCATCCTTCAGCATTGCCACCAGATTGCGGCAATCGTGCAACAGGAAGTAGTAGTTCGCCATCAGCTTGGCATCCCAATGGGTCAGTGCATCCTGCAGCTGCTCCAGGAATTCGTCCATGTCGCATCCCGGCTTGGTGTCCGAGAAGTTTATCTCGGGCAAACCGGCCATAAGACAATAGTAGTTTGCCATCTTCTCGCTTTAGAACAGCATCTGCACCAATTGTGGGCGCAGGAACGACTTAAAGTAATCCTCAAACTCCTCCTTGCCGAAGCTCACCTTGTAGCTGCCGTCTTCGGGCTGGATGGTGAACAGGGCATTGCGGCCGTTTACCTTCTCTATGGTAACGCCCTTGTCCAGAACTGCCTTTGCCTCCTTGGCAAAATAGGCCTTCAAGGTGTCTGCATCGGCAGACTCTATCACAATGGGCTCGTTCTCTGCCCACTTGCTTGCCAAAGCCACGGTGAACTTGCACAGGAAGTCCTTGTCGGACACGAGCTTGTCCACAGCCTGGCCCACGGTAGAAGCGGTGAGCACGTTTGCTATCTCGCTCTTCAGTGCACTCAGCGACTGAGCGGTGAACAGCTTCAGCTCGTTCTTGGTGTTTGCCTCCATCTCCACTACAGCCTTCTTGCCGGCAGTCTCAATGTCGGCAGCCTTCTTCTTGGCCTCGGCAATAATCTGCGCAGCCTGTTCCTTGGCTTCCTGAACAATGCGGTCGGCCTCGGCCTGACCCTTCTCTACGCCCTCACGATAGATCTTCTCTGTGAGTTCCTGAATCTTTTCCATTATCTTAGGTTTTGTTTAATATTACTCTATACAAAAAGCCCCAAAACAGGGCTAAAATCCTCGCAAAGGTAGTAAAAAGAAATGAACAAACGCACGGGCATGCGTGAGAAATTGCCATCTCTTTGTCATTTTGTTGTAATATTGTCTTGTTTTTATGGAAAATGTCGTTGATATTCCATATCTTTGGCATAAATATGGCAGAAAGCAGTCTAAAAGAACGTACCGCACGTGGTATTCTGTGGGGAGGCATGAGCAATGGCGTAATGCAGTTGTTGGGTGCCTTGTTTGGTTTAGCGCTGATGCGCTTGCTCACACCTTCCGATTGGGGTAAGGTGTACATGCTCAATATCTTTGCCACATTGGCTAGTGCCTTGCAAGAGAGTGGCTTCTCTGCTGCCCTTTGCAACAAGCGAGAACCTTCGCACGAGGAGTATAATGCGGTGTTTTGGTTCAACATCATAGTCAGTTCCTGTATCTATGTTGTGTTGTGGTTCCTGGCACCGGTAATTGCTGATTTTTATGGTGATCCCGATCTCGTCCCTTTGGCACGTTTTATGTTCCTAAGCTTTGTCTTTGCCAGTTTTGGTACGGTACAGAGGGCATATCTCTTCGGACACATGATGGTTAGGGAAACTAGCATCTGCGGTATCACCGCCATGCTGGTTTCCGGCATTGTGGGTGTGACCATGGCCTATATGGGATTTGCCCATTGGGGCATAGCAAGCCAGACGGTCACCTTTGTTGTGGTGGTGCAGATGATGAATTGGTTTTACTCCAGCTGGCGCCCTTCGTTAAACATTGACTTGCGACCGGCATGGCAGATGTTCAAGTTTAGCAGCAAACTTCTTGTTACGTATATTTTTAATATCCTAAACAATCATGCTTTCAGCGTGCTTTTGGGAAAATACTTCGGCAACCGTCAGGCGGGAATCTATGGTACGGCACGAAAATGGGACGATATGGCCGCCGGCACTATAAACGGAATGGTTATTTCCGTGGCGCAACCAACATTGGCGCAGGTTGCCGCCGACAAGGAAAGGTACGTGCAGGTGTTCAGGAAGATGTTGCGCTTCGTGTGCTTTGTCAGTTTCCCAGCACTCTTGGGATTGGGTATAATAGCCGAGGAATTTATCCTGATTGTGGGTGGAGAGAAATGGGCAGAAAGTGGTAGAATCCTGGCTATGCTGTGTATACACGGAGCCTTCTTCCCCTTGAACACCCTGTACAGCAATCTCGCTATAAGCCGTGGTCATAGTGGTGTGAACATGGCATGCACCATAGGTCAGTGCCTGGCGGTATGGGCAGGGCTTATCCTATTATACTTAAGCGGATATGGCATGATTCATATGGTGATATATTTCATTACGCTGAATGTCCTTTGGCTTGGCATCTGGCAATGGTGGGCTAAAAGATTGATTGGCATGAAATGGCGTTGGGCGGCTTTGGATGTTATGCCCTACCTTGGCTTTACTATTGCGATACTTGCCTTCTCATGGTGGATAACTCTATCTATAGATGGCCTTTGGACGCTCATGCTCTCCCGTATAGCTATTGCCGTCCTTTTGTATTCCGGACTTATGTGGATAAGTGGTGCCAAGATTATGCGGGAAGCCATTGGTTTTATTATACACAAGAAGTCATAAGCCCCGCCATTTATTTTTTTATTACGTCGGAAGTCCTTGCCTCTCGCCAAGAGCATGTAGTCCTCCTACTAAGAGTACTGTGGTCCTCCTACTAAGAGTACTGTAGTCCTCCTACTAAGAGTACTGCTTTCCTTTCGTTAGGGTATTTGATAATAGTCTGGGAGGAATGAATGATGAGGCGTGGCTTTTCGGAAACCTCCGCTTGGAAATACGAAAATAAAGATATATTTCTTTTGCATTACGCTTGCTTATTCGTATCTTTGTGGGCGATGAAGTACTTCTTAATCGCAGGCGAGCCCAGTGGAGACTTGCATGCCAGGCATCTGATGGATGCAATACGCGACAATGATGTCAAGGCGGAAATATACTATTGGTATAGACCGGACTTGGCATATATGGGTTTTGTCTCGGTGGCAAGGCATCTGCCAGAGATACTGCGTGGTATGCAGGAGTGCAGGAAGTGTATATCGGAATTCGCTCCCGACCGCCTAGTACTTATAGACTATCCGGGCTTCAACTTGAAAATTGCCGCTTGGTTCCATAAGACGTTTGTTGCAGGAAAATGTGGATACGCGACGGTTGTTCCCAAGGTTGTCTACTACATCCCACCCAAGATATGGGCATGGAAGGAGGGGCGCATAGTGCAGATGAGGAGATATGTGGACTCTATATTGTGCATACTGCCTTTCGAGGTGAATTGGTATGCAGAGAGGCATGGTTGCCATGTGGATTATGTTGGCAATCCCACGTTGGACGAAATAAGTATGTTCCGCAAATCCCTACAGCCAAAAGATATTATGGTATGGAGAGAAACTTTGGCTTTAGACCAAACTTCTGTGGTTGCTCTGTTGCCGGGAAGCCGCCGGCAGGAAATAGAGCGTAATCTGCCCATGATGCTGAATGCCGCCTGTACGGTGGGAGGAGATTATCAGTATGTTATAGCCTCTGCTCCTAATATGCATAGGGATTTTTATGAGACGGTAATATCCTCTGCATTGGGCTCTGGAAATGAAGAATTCCGTAAAAGGATAGTGCTTGCACCATGCCAGGGGAGCCGGAGCAGTTTCATGCTCCTGAGCAATGCATGTGCTGCTTTGGTGACAAGTGGGACGGCTACATTGGAAACAGCTATTTTAGGTGTCCCACAGGTGGTGTGTTATGCCATGGCATTTGGAAAGCTGGTGTCATGGTTGCGCAAGATTGTTCTTAAGGTTCCATATGTGTCTTTGGTTAACCTGATTGTTGGAGATGAAGTCGTACCAGAATTAGTGGCGGGCGATATGACCCAGGAGTCGGTGGAAGATAATTTGCGCAAGGTGCTCAAGGATACGTCTTTCCGTGAAAAGCAGAGGCAGGGCTATGAAATAATGATGCGTTTGTTGGGAGAGCCTGGAGCACCAGAAAAGGCAGCACATAAGATAATGGGTAACTGAAATCAGAAAAAGATATGAGTATTTGGCAGATGTTTAAAGATAGGCTAGGTGGTATACTGAGCCTGGGCGATGATATGGCTCCGGAGGCGGATACGATTTCTGTTATAGAGGCAGGTGTGGATTTTCGTGGAGCCAAGTTGTGGATTCTGATATTAGCCATCTTTGTTGCCTCTTTGGGCTTGAATACCAACAGTGCAGCGGTAATCATAGGTGCTATGCTTATATCTCCGTTGATGGGTCCTATAATAGGAATGGGATTGGGAATAGGCATCAATGACTTTATGTTGTTCAAGCGTGCGGCCAAGAACTATCTCGTGGCAACGCTCTTCAGTGTGGCAACCGCGACTCTGTATTTTCTTCTGACTCCGTTGGATGATGTGCAGTCGGAACTGTTGGCCCGAACGTCTCCCACCATCTACGATGTTGCCATAGCCCTATGTGGTGGCCTGGCAGGAATCGTAGCGTTGAGCAGTCGCAGCCAGCGTACTGGTAACGTTATTCCTGGAGTTGCGATAGCTACGGCTCTGATGCCTCCTCTTTGTACTGTGGGTTTTGGCTTGGGAACAGGAAACTGGGTGTATGCGGCAGGGGCCTTGTATCTGTATCTGATAAATACCATCTTTATTTCTTTGGCTACGTTTATTGGGGTGACGTTTGTTATGCGCTTCCCAAAGAAGGTGTTTGTGGACAAAGCCCGTGAAAAGAGGGTGAAGCACATCATCTCTTTTATTAGTATCGTAACCATTATCCCCAGTATATTTATTACCATCCGGATGGTGCAGGAGACAGTGTTCCGAGACCGATGCCATGATTTCTACAGAAATGTGTTGCAAATAAATGAAGCAAAGGTAATTTCTCAGGAGTTTGATTACAGTAAGCGTACTATACGTGTGGTCTTGCTGGGTGAAGAGGTGGATAGTGTACAGATAGCCAGTATGTGTTCCAGATTGCCTCAGTACGGTTTGGAGGATGTGCATTTGGAAATCGTACAGGGAAGCAAGGGGGTTGATTTGGAGAGTGTTCGTGGTATGATTACTACGGAGAAGAACAAGGTTCTTGCTACTCAAAAGCAGTTGGCAGATAACGAACAGCAGATACGAGCTTTGCGTGATAGTGTGGACAGATATATGCAGACGTTGGAGTTTTCGCGCGTATTGTTGCCGGAGCTAACCTCCCTGTTTCCTCAAGTAAGTTCTGTTTCAACTGGTAGGGGTGTGCATACTTATTGGGCAGACTCTGTGATGCTGGATAGCTTTGTGTATGTGGTGAATGTCGGCTTGGACTCTAAGATGAGACCCGACGACGAACAACGGATGGAGGACTGGCTCAGGACACGTTTGTTGCGTAATGATATTAAGGTGGTGGTTGTTCCAAATAGGTGAAGGTAATCTGTACGGAAGCGTGTTATGTAAATATTTTTTGTTTAGCAAATAGGACGGGTTCTCGGGAGCCAAGTTGAGACTCCTGTATTCGTCCTATAACTAATAAGGGCAAAGGAAGGCTTTGACGGGCATCTCTTGTTGGTATTTGCAGATAATGCTATTTGCCTTCTGTCTCCATTAGTTCGGAAAGAAACTTGTGGTTAGTCATGTCTAGGCTTAAAGGCGTGATGGCGGCCATCCCATGGTCTATGGCCCAATAGTCTGTGTCGGTGGCTTCGGGTTCCAGATTGCAGAATGTACCTGTCAGAGTGTAAATGTTTTTTTTGTCTGAATCCGTTCCGGCATCCAGCCATTCCGTGTGCCACATACCTCGAGCCATGCGACATAATTTGGTGCCTGCCAAGCGCTCCACTTCTGGAAAGTTAATGTTCAGGCAAGTGTCCTCGGGTAATTTTTCTTCCAAGACCTTGCGTGCCCATTCTTTGATCGTTTCGGTATAGGGCGTAAAGTCGCACTCCTTTTTGTGCGTTCTTAGGCTGTATGCAATGGCTGGTACCCCTTTCATACAAGCCTCCAAAACGGCACCTACCGTGCCACTATAGTGTAGTGATATTGAAGCGTTGTCTCCATGGTTTATTCCGCTGACAACTAAGTCTGGTTTGTAAGGAACAATCTTTTCCAAAGCTATTTTGACGCAATCTACAGGTGTACCTGAGCATGCATATACTCCATCCTCTATTTCCTTGACGCTGACAGGTTGTGTGGGGGTTATGCAACAAGCGGCTCCACTACGCGCGCTATCAGGAGCAACAACGATACAGTTGCCTAACTCCTTCATTATATTAGCTAAAAAACGTATTCCTTGTGCCTGGTAGCCATCGTCGTTGGTGATGAGAATGAGGGGACGGGTGTTGTTTTGCATATCTGTAGTGTTCTTTTTGTTCACAAAGGTAGTGTTTTTTGTTTTTTAAAGCAAGTTTGCTTTGCGTTTTCCTTGCTTTTCTGTATCTTTGTGCGCGGAACAATATAACCGAAAAGCAAATGGGAAAGATAATTGCTTTGGCCAATCAGAAGGGTGGTGTGGGAAAAACCACTACCAGTATGAACCTGGCTGCATCCTTGGCCGCATTGGAAAAGAAGGTGTTGCTTATTGATGCCGATCCTCAGGCCAATGCCTCAAGTGGCCTTGGTGTGGATAGTACACAGGTGGATTGCTCTATCTACAATTGTCTGATAGATGGAGTGGATGTGCGTGAAGCGATCTATAGTACTGATGTGGAGGGTCTGGATATTATCCCCAGTCATATAGATTTGGTGGGTGCTGAGATAGAGATGCTAAACAGGCAGAATCGCGAGCGTATCATGCTGAATATGCTCTCTCCAGTGATGGGGGATTATGATTATATACTGATAGACTGTAGTCCTTCGCTCGGCCTAATAACAGTTAATGCCCTAACGGCAGCGGCTAGTGTTATTATACCTGTACAGTGTGAGTATTTCGCTTTGGAGGGTATAAGCAAATTGCTAAACACAATAAAGATAATCAAGGCTAAATTAAATCCAGGTCTTGAGATAGAGGGGTTCTTGTTGACGATGTACGATAGCCGTTTGCGATTGGCTAATCAGATTTATGATGAGGTAAAGCGTCATTTTCGTGAGTTGGTATTCCGTACTGTGATACAGAGAAACGTGAAGTTGTCTGAGGCTCCCAGTCATGGTTTGCCCGTGCTTCACTATGATGTTGATTCCGCTGGCGCAAGAAATCACCTGGCATTGGCTCAGGAAATCATTGAGAAAAACGAGAAGCAGAACTAATGGCAATAAAGAAGAAATATGCAGCGTTGGGTCGCGGTTTGGATGCGCTCATCAGTACAGAGAAAGTGAATACTGCCGGTTCAGGCAGTATCAATGAGATTCCTGTAGGACAGATATTCCCCAATCCAAATCAGCCACGACGGGAGTTTGATCCGGTGGCTTTGCGAGAATTGTCAGATAGTATCAGAGAACTGGGTATTGTCCAGCCTATCACTTTGCGTGATCAGGGCGATGGTACATATCTTATCATAGCTGGTGAACGGCGCTGGAGAGCCAGTCAGATGGCAGGATTGGAATCTATTCCTGCCTATGTCCGTACTGTAGACGACGAGAACATGATGGAGATGGCTCTTATTGAGAATATCCAGCGTGAAGATCTCAATGCATTGGAAATAGCGTTAGCTTACCAGCATTTATTGGAGCAGTATAATCTGACACAGGAGCGCTTGTCTGAGAGAGTCGGAAAGAATCGAAGTACGATAACCAACTATCTGCGTTTATTGAAATTGCCTGCCGCCATACAGATGGGATTGAAGGACCGTCGCTTGGAGATGGGGCATGCCCGTGCTCTTCTGGCAATTGACGATCCAAAACTGCAAATTCGTGCTTACAATGAAATTGTGGAGCAGGGACTCAGTGTACATAAGGTCGAGGATATGGTGAAGGAATTGTCAGAAGGCGGCTCTGTCAAGACTACGGATGGGGGGCGCTTGAAAGGACGCAGCACCAGAGTCAGCGAGGAATACAATATACTGAAAGATAGCTTGTCGCGTTTTTTTCAGACTAAGGTGCAACTGACATGCTCGGACAAGGGAAAGGGTAAGATTGTAATTCCCTTTGCCAATGAGAGGGAGATGGAACGAATCATAGAAATACTGGACAGATTGAAGTGAGAGTGACAAAACGATATGCAATCCTTGTCTTGTTGCTTGTATCGGTCTTAATGTCGCCGTGGCAGGAGGCATGTGCAATGGAGTGTTCTTTGGACACTGTTGTACGGGCATTGCCTTTGGATTCAGCAGAGGTAGTGTTGCCCATAGATTCCTTATCAAGGCCTTTGCCTCGTTCTTTGGGTAAGCGCAAAGTTGCCTTTCCGGACTCCTCTGCTGTGGAATATGCTGATTCTTTGCATAATGCGGTAACAGACTCCTTGCAGCGTGCCGGAGGTGATACTTTGAATCTGAATCGTTTCAGCGATTGGAAACCGGATCCGATACGTGCAATGTGGTTGGGTATGGTGCTGCCAGGAGGTGGACAGATATATAACCGCAAGTACTGGAAACTGCCCATCGTGTATGGAGGTGTGTTGGGATGTATATATGCTGTTAGTTGGAATAGCCAGATGCTGCGTGACTATTCGCAAGCTTATCAGGATATAATGGACAACGATCCCACGACCAATAGCCATATAGAAATGCTTCCTCTAGGGTACGATATAACGGGAAGGGAGGAACACTTCAAATCAGTCTTCAAGCGTAAGAAGGATTTCTATCGCCGTTATCGCGATCTCAGTATATTCTGTATTGCAGGGGTATACCTTCTCAGTATTATTGATGCCTATGTGGATGCAGAACTGAGCACCTTTGATGTTGGAACAGACTTGTCCATGACAATCTCTCCTAAAATGATACATTCCGGTGTCATATGTAATGCAGACATGTTTGGCAGTGCGCCTGGAATAGCAATACAACTGAACTACTAAAACCTGACAATCCATGAAGAAATATCTAATAGCAATATCCTTAGTTCTATTTGGCTGTGTCTCCTATGCCCAGCAAGTTATTACTGTGTATGATGAGAATACTGGCAAGGAAGAAAGAATCGGTCTGCCTGAAGGCATGCTGGAAGAGGAGATAGACAGCATGATGCGCCAATGGTATGCACGTACTCATCTCGCTTATGATAGTGCCGCTTGTGAAAGTACAGGCAAGGATATTGCGTACGAGCCAGAGGTGTATATTAGAAGGCTTCAGAATCTTCCAAATGTGATAGAGATGCCGTATAACTCTGTAGTGCGTAAGTTCATAGATCAGTATACGGGCCGTTTGCGTCGCAGTGTAGCTATGATGCTTGGCGCTAGCAACTTCTATACTCCTATTTTCGAGGATGCGCTGGAAGCATATCAGTTGCCGTTGGAGCTGAAATATCTGCCGATTATAGAAAGTGCATTGAATCCATGTGCAACGAGTAGGGTAGGCGCTGGAGGTCTGTGGCAGTTCATGCCAACTACCGGCAAACGTTATGGATTAGAAATAACCAGTTTGATAGACGATCGCCGTGATCCTATCAAGGCAAGTTATGCAGCAGCACGCATGCTCAAGTCTTTGTATGAGATTTTCGGTGATTGGACTCTCGTCATAGCATCTTATAATTGTGGTCCTGGCAATGTGAGCAAAGCTATAAAGCGTGCAGGGGGCGAGAAAGATTACTGGAAGATATATCCTTATCTGCCTAGTGAGACAAGAGGGTATGTGCCTGCTTTTATAGCAGCCAATTATGTAATGAACTATTATTGTGAGCATAATATATGTCCGGCATCTACACGTCTGCCCATGGGTACAGATACCATAGTAGTGATACGCGACGTATACATGGAGCAGATTAGCGAGGTGTGTGGCATATCATTGGAGGAACTTAAGGCGCTGAATCCGCAGTATCGTACTACTAAGATACCAGGCAATGCGACTCCATGCAATTTACGTTTGCCGATGGAGACAATTCATAAGTTCATCGAGAGCGGTGATACGGTTTATCTTCACAGACTATCTGAACTGAACAAGCGCCGTTCTGTTGTTGACGTTGACGAAAAGACTGTGTCCAGAAACAGTAAAGGTGCCAAGTCCGTGAAGGTTCGCAATGGTGATACGCTCGGCTCTATAGCAAAGCGCAATGGAACTACCGTTGCAAAAATAAAAAGACTTAATGGAATGAAGAATGACGTCATTCGTGTTGGTCAAAGACTTCGTGTAAGATAACAGCGTGTTTTTATGGAAGACGCCAAAATGATTCAGGAGGCATATCAACGCCTCATTGATACATATCTCGCTTCTCCGCACCGTAAGAAGGTTGGGGCTATTGAGAAGGCCTTTAAGTTTGCTTGCCAGGCACATGCCGGCGTGCGTCGCCTGTCGGGTGAGCCATATATAATGCATCCTCTTGCCGTAGCACAGATTGTTTGTGGAGAAATAGGTTTGGGAAGTACCAGTATCTGTTCGGCCCTTCTGCATGATGTGGTAGAGGATACAGATTATACCGTGGAGGACATACAGAATATATTCGGTCCCAAGATAGCACGGATAGTGGACGGCGTGACAAAAATAAGTGGTGGAATTTTTGGCAGTCAAGCGTCAGCACAGGCAGAAACATTTAAGAAGCTTCTCCTGACCATGAGTGATGACATTCGTGTAATACTCATAAAAATTAGCGACCGCCTACACAATATGCGTACACTGGCTAGCCAGTTGCCTGCCAAACAGTATAAGATTACCGGTGAGACTCAATATATCTATGCGCCTTTGGCCAACAGGCTGGGCCTTAATAAGATAAAGGAGGAATTGGAGGACCTCTCTTTTCGTTATGAACAGCCAGATCAGTATGCTCTGATTCAGGCGAGGTTGTCGGAGGTGAGTGGTCATTTACAGGACTTGTTTGATGAATTTACAGCTCCTATACGCGAACGTCTAGATCAGACCGGCCTGAAATATGAGATTAAGGCTCGAATAAAGTCGCCATACAGCATTTGGAACAAGATGCAGAACAAGAAGGTTACTTTAGACGAGATATATGATATCCTTGCTGCACGCATAATCTTTGAAGGTGACGGGCAGTCTGAAAGCGAGATAACGGATTGTTGGCGGATATATGCCATTGCCACCAATATATATCGTCCTCATCCGGAACGTTTGCGTGATTGGCTTTCGCAACCCAAGGCCAACGGATATCAGGCTTTGCAGACAACCTTGATGAGTAAGAGTGGCAGGTGGATAGAACTGCAGATACGTTCACGACGGATGGACGAGATAGCAGAGCAAGGTTTTGCCGCGCATTGGAAATATAAGGATGGTGGAAAGACACAGCAAGACAGTGAGAACGAACTGGACCGTTGGCTATTTACCATTAAGGAAATTCTGGATGACCCTCAGCCAAATGCCATGGATTTCCTGGATGCCATTAAGTTGAACCTCTATGCAAAGGAGATATTTGTCGTTACTCCCAAAGGCGAGTTCAGGACTATGCCGGCAGGATGTACCGTATTGGATTTTGCTTTCAGCCTACATACGACTTTAGGAACCCATTGTATAGGTGCCAAGGTGAATCATACCCTTGTCCCTTTGTCTCACAAACTTGAGAGTGGAGACCAGGTGGAGATACTCACGGGCAGGAATGTCTTTGTTGCTGCAGACTGGTTGAATTATGTTACGACAGCCAAGGCAAAGACTAAGGTGCAAGCTATATTGCGTCGTCAGCAGCGCCAATTGCAGAAGGAAGGAGAAGAGATGTTGCTGGAGTTCCTGGCCCAGAACGATCTGACGGCAGAGACAGAAATAATGGACCGCTTGTGCCGTTTCCATCAGCTGGCAGGCAAGGAGCAGCTTTGCTTTCAGATAGGTTCGCGTGCATTGGTTTTGGGAGATGATGACATCAAGCATCTTAACGAGAAGAATTCAAGACGCAGGTGGCGCCGCTTTATACCATTCCTGAAGGCTTCTGGTAATGAGCAGGTTTATACTGAGGCAAAGGAGGAAGCAAACAAGACTGAAGTTGTTGGAAGTCTAATTCCGCCGGGAGGTGCTACAAAATCCATTTTACGTCTGGATAAGAAGAAACCGCTACTCCTTAACGAAGAAACAATATCCAAATACTTGATATGCGAGCATTGTCATCCAATCCCTGGTGATGATGTCCTGGCTTTTCAGGACGAGGACGGTTATGTCACAATACACAAGCGCCAGTGTTCAGTGTCCAACCGTATGAAGGCAGTGGAGGGAAACAATATTCTTGCTGCCGTATGGGATACCCACAAGGTTCTTTATTTTCCTGCTGTATTGCATGTCGAGGGCATAGACCGAGTAGGTGTACTGTATCAGATGACTGGCATTCTGTCGCAGCAGATGAACTTGAATATTTCCAGTCTCAGCGTTCAGACCAACAACGGAATCTTCTCGGCGGATATCGTTATGGAGGTTCACGACCTTCAGGACCTTAAAGGCATTATACGCGACCTGAAGAAGATAAAGGAGATAGAGAAGGTTATAAGAACAGACTAGGAAAACGGAAAGGTGAAAACGGAAGAGCCCACGTCGGTCCTATGTTTTCACCTTTCCGTTTCCCCCCTTTCTGTTTCAAACAAGGTCATTCAGTTCCTTGCGCAAGGCTACCAGTTCTTCGCGCAGGCTTTGCAGTTCGTTGATGATTGCCGATGTGTCGCCAGCTCCTTTTTTGTTCTTCGAAAGGACCTCCTTGGCAGCATTCAGTTTCATGCCACGAACTTTTACCAAGTTGTAAACAACACGAATCTCCTCTATATCTGCCTGGGTGTATTGGCGCACGTTGTTTCCACTCTTCTTGGGATGGATGTTAGGGAACTGCTTTTCCCAAAAACGCAACAGAGACTCTGCAACACCGAATTGGGTTGCAACTTCAGATATACTATAGTATAACTTCAAATCAGGATTCGTGTTCAGACTCATATTGCCAACGTGTGAATGTTTTGGTTTACAGTGAGGTAATTATTTGTTTAAAACTTTGCAAAGTTAACTAAAACAGAGTATCTTTGCAAAGTTTTTCGGAAGAAAGTGTCCGAAGGACAAAATATTTGCAAATAATCAACACAACACAAGCAATATGATGACAGCTAATGAAATCCGCGACTCGTATAAGAAGTACTTCGAGTCCAAGGGTCACCTCATCGTTCCTTCTGCTCCTATGGTAGTGAAGGACGACCCCACACTGATGTTCACCAATGCCGGCATGAACCAGTGGAAGGATATAATTCTGGGTACTCGCGACCCCGAACCCCGCCGTCGTGCTGACACACAGAAGTGTCTGCGCGTCAGTGGCAAGCATAACGACCTGGAGGAGGTAGGCCATGATACCTACCACCACACCATGTTCGAGATGCTCGGCAACTGGAGCTTTGGCGACTATTTCAAGGAGGGCGCTATCGACATGGCATGGGAATACCTCGTTGATGTTCTCAAGCTGAACCCTGCCGACCTTTACGTTACCGTGTTCGAAGGCGATGCCAGCGAGAACCTTTCCCGCGACGATGAGGCTGCCAGCTTCTGGCTGAAGCATGTCCCTGCCGACCACATCATCAACGGCAACAAGCACGACAACTTCTGGGAGATGGGCGATACAGGTCCCTGCGGTCCCTGTTCCGAGATTCATCTGGACAGCCGTTCTGCCGAGGAGAAGGCAAAGGTGCCCGGACGTGAGCTTGTCAACAAGGACGACCCACAGGTCATCGAGATTTGGAATATCGTGTTCATGCAGTTCGAGCGCAAGGCCGACGGTCACCTCGAGCCCCTTGGCATGAATGTAATCGATACAGGTATGGGCTTCGAGCGTCTGGTGCGTGCCATCCAGGGCAAGCAGTCTAACTACGACACAGACATCTTCCAGCCCATCATCAAGGCTTTGGCCGAGAAGACTGGTATCCCCTATGGCCAGAGCGAGAAGACCGATATCGCCATGCGTGTTATCGTCGACCACCTGCGTGCCATTTCCTTCAGCATTGCCGACGGTCAGTTGCCTTCCAATGCCAAGGCTGGTTACGTTATCCGCCGTATCCTTCGCCGTGCCGTGCGATACGGATATACCTTCCTGGGTCAGAAGCAGGCATTCATGTACACCCTCGTTCCCACTCTGGCACAGGAGATGGGCGGCGCCTTCCCTGAGCTCGTGGGACAGAAGGATTTTATCATGAAGGTTATGAAGGAGGAGGAGGACAGTTTCCTGCGCACTCTGGAGAACGGTATCCGTCTGCTCAACGGCGTTATCGAGGAGACTCGTGCCGCGGGCAATACAGAGATTGCTGGCGAGAAGGCGTTCACCCTGTTTGATACCTTTGGCTTCCCCTTGGACCTGACCGAACTTATCTGCCGCGAGAACGGAATGACCGTAGACGAGGTTGGCTTCAATGCCGAGATGGAGAAGCAGAAAGCACGTGCCCGCAACGCTGCTCAGGTCGAGATGGGCGACTGGCACATCGTTGGCGAGACCGAAGAACTTGCCGGCGAGGAACTCAGCACCTTCGTGGGATATGACTATACAGAGTACAGCTGCCGCATCATCAAATACCGTGAGGTGAAGCAGAAGAAGGGCGTTGTCTACGAGGCTATCCTCAACCAGACTCCTTTCTATGGCGAGATGGGTGGTGAGGTAGGCGATACCGGTGTGCTTGTAAACGACGAGGAGACCATCCGCGTGCTCGACACCAAGAAGGAAAACGGTGTTTCCGTTCACCTGCTGGAGCGCATCCCCACTAATCCCGAGGCAGAGTTCATGGCTTGCGTGGATGTAGAGCGCCGTCGTGCCACCGAGGCCAACCACACCTGTACCCACCTGCTGGACGAGGCTCTTCGCGCCGTTCTGGGCGAGCACGTAGAGCAGAAGGGTTCTTTGGTTACTCCCGACTACCTGCGCTTCGACTTCTCACACTTCGTGAAGGTTACTCCCGAGCAGATTCGCGAGGTTGAGCATTTGGTCAACGAGCGTATCCGCGAGGACCTGCCCTTGCAAGAATACCGCGACACTCCCATGGAGGAGGCAAAGAAGTTGGGCGCCATTGCCCTCTTCGGCGAGAAGTATGGCGACAAGGTTCGTGTAGTTCAGTTCGGCTCCAGCGTTGAGTTCTGTGGTGGTTGCCATGCCCAGAGCACAGGTCGCATTGGTATGATACGCATTGTCAGCGAGAGCAGTGTTGCCGCAGGTGTTCGCCGCATCGAGGCTGTTACTGGCCGTGCCGTGGAGGAACTGATGGACAAGCAGCAGGATATGGTTGCCGAGCTTCGTGCTCTCTTCAACAACGTTCCCGACCTCATCACCACCGTACGCCGTGCCATCGACGACAATGCTGGTCTGCGCAAGCAGTTGGACGAGTTCAAGGCCCAACAGGCTCTCCAGTACAAGAAGGAACTTATCGAGAAGGCACACGAGGTGAAGGGCGTCAAGGTAATCCAGGGTGTCCTGAACATTGATACCCAGAATGCCAAGGATATGGCTTTCCAGTTGCGTGGCCAGTTCACAGAGAAGCTCCTTGTTGTTATCGGTGGTTTGTGCGAAGGCAAGCCCTCTCTCACAGTTAGTCTTTCCGACGACCTCGTAGCCGCAGGTCTGAATGCCGGCAAACTGGTACGCGAGGCAGGCCGCCTCATCCAGGGCGGCGGCGGTGGTCAGGCTCACTTTGCCACAGCCGGTGGTAAGGATCCCGACGGCATTGTTGCAGCAGTGACCAAGGTCATAGAACTGGCAACAGCCGAGTAAGCATACATTATATATATATTATACACGCGCGAGGCGGCAGATTCTGAATATCTGCCGCCTCGCACGTTATTTGGGTTTATTCTTGGGGTGGGATGTTACCTCTTGCTCATTATGGAATTAGTTACAGTTACGGAACTTACCAGTTTGCCTGTGGAGGTGAATATCTGCACGTTCCATACATGGCTAGAACGGCCAAGGTGTACTGGAGTGGCAACACCGCGCACGGTGTCTCCGTCGTGGGCACTGGAAACGTGATTGCCCGATACCTGCATGCCCACCGCCATTTCGCCGGGTTTGCATGCTATCATGCTGCCCAGGCCTGCCAAGGTTTCTGCCAGGGCCAGTGATGCTCCGCCTGCCAGAATGCCGAAGGGTTGGCGCGTGCGGCCGTCTACAGGCATGGTGGCTTCTACACGGTGGGGACTGGCAAAGGTGTACTGCATGCCCAGGGCACCCATCAGTGTGTTCTTGTTCTGGGCGTTCAGTACGTCAACGGGCACTTCCTGGTCATCTTCTGGTTTCTCCTGTTCCTCCTCAAAGGCACGTTCTATGGCCAAGGCGGCACCGTCCTCGTCGTTGGACAGGGTGGTGTAGTCGGCGCAGCGTTTCACTTCCTCTGGTGCATTGCCCATGGCTATGCCCATGCCAGCCATCTGCAGCATGTTGATGTCTGCACGGCCGTCGCCAAAGGCAAGAACCTCCTTCATGCTGATGCCCAGCTTCTGCACCAATGCGCTCATGGCATGACTCTTGCCCACCTGGTAACCTACAATCTCCAGGTAGTAGGGGTTGGAGTGTATGGTATCCATCACACCGTTCAGGTGGCGTTGCAGATGCTCTTCCATGCCCACCAGTACCTGCTCGTCCTCGTTCACGAAGATGACTTCCGTGGGCCACGCCTCCTTGTCGTCTGCCAGATGCTCCATAGCCTCGGCAATGCTGTCCACATGGCGAAGGGCCATGTTGTTCATCTGTGCCTCGTCCACTATGCGTGGGTTCGTCGTATCCGTGGCAACTACCTCGTCTCCCTCATAGTATGCAAGGGCGCATCCGCATCGTTCGGCCTGCTTCTCAAGGTATGGAATCATCTTGGGGTCTATGGTTCTTTCAAAGATAACCTTTCCGGTACTGGCTTCCAGTACCTTGGCGCCATTGTAGCTGATGATGAAGCCATCGTTGAAGTCAAGGTCGATAGCCTTGGCAAATGGCAGTACACCATATGTGGGACGTCCGGTGGCCAGTGCCACACGTATGCCGTTCTGTTGGACTTTCTTCAGGGTTTTTACGGTACGTTCGCTCATCTCGCGGTTGCTGTTCAGCAATGTGCCGTCAACGTCTAAGACAAGAAGCTTGATATCCATAATATATTCTGTTTATTTTGTTCTTCGATAGACAAAGATATATAAAAATGTGATAGGTCGTGTGCTGCCCCGCAAGTATTTAATTATTTTTAAGCCTCTTCACGGGCTTCTTCCGTCTGCTCCTCGGGCCAGTTTACCAGGTAGACGTGTCCTGTGGCTCGGGTTATGGCAGTGTAGAGCCATCTGATGTAGTCCTCCGTAAGCATGTCTTCGGTGATGTAACCCTGGTCTATGTAGACATCCTCCCATTGGCCGCCCTGTGCTTTGTGGCAGGTGATGGCGTATGCGTATTTTATCTGCAGGGCGCCATAGTGGCGGTCTTCCTTCACGGCCTTGAACAGGTCGCGCTTGTTCCGGAGTTCAGGGTAGTCTTCGCATACCTTTATGAAAAGTTGCTGCTGCTGCTCCCTGCTTAGGGCCGGAGCTTCGGAATGCAGGGTGTCCAGCAGTACCACTGTGTCCAGTTCGGTGGGTATGCCTTGTCCTTCCTGCTCTTCGTGCCCGGTATCTGTGCGGTCGATAAGTTTCAGCGATGCATCGGCAAAGCGGAAGCCGTAAAGCTCGCGTTCGTTGCGTATCCTTTGTATAACGGCCATTTCTCCGTTGGCAATCAGGTCCTTGCCATTCAGGTACTTGTTTTTGGCCACCATTACCATATCGCCGCCGCCCAGTTCGCAGTCGTATTCCAGAATACGGTTGCGTATGCCCATGTTGTACACGTTGGCGCGTTTATTGCTGCGTGTTATCACTATTGTGCCTTCCTTGCCGCACCGCCAATAGCTTTGTTCCAGGTTTTCAATCAGTTCGTTGCCTGGCACCACGTGCACATCAGGGAAGGAAACGCGTATCTGCGGAATGTCTCCTCCTTGGCATAGGCATTCCCTCAGGCGTGTGGCGTTCCACAATATGCCAGAGGAGTCCACCTGGCGGACCACCTGTGTCAGTTCTGCCTCAATGACATCCAGCCCATATCCCCCCAGCTCCATCCTGTCCAGAGCCGGAGACTCCGTTTCGCCCACGGGCGGCAGCTGTGCTGTGTCTCCAATCAGTATCAGGCGGCAGCCTGGGCATGAATACACAAAGTGGATAAGGTCGTCCAGCAGGCGCCCGTCGCCGAACACGCTCCCCGACAGCCCTTCGTTGGCAATCATCGAAGCCTCGTCCACGATGTATAGGGTGTTCTCCTTCAGGTTAGGGGCAGCGGTGAACTTCTCCTGGCCAAAGGTCCTCTGTCTGTAGATATGCCTGTGTATCGTTCCGGCAGGAGTGTCGGCATATCCTCCCATCACTTTTGCCGCCCTGCCGGTGGGGGCCAGCAGGATCACACGCTGCTTCAGCATCTTCATCGTCCTGACCAGAGCACCTACCAGCGAGGTCTTTCCCGTGCCGGCATAGCCCTTCAGCAGGAACATGCTGTCGTCGCTTCTGCTCAGCAGGAATCTGCACCACAAATCTATCACATATTCCTGCTCTTGAGTGGGAACATGCACAAAGTTTTCCCTTATCAGTGCTCTGAAATCCTCACTTATCATAAAACTTTTAGAAAAAAAGGACGGAAAGTGTCGTTACTTGGATTCTTTTTATTAACTTTGCGATGCGAATGTACAAAAATATAACGAAATAAAGACATGAAAAAGGTAATTAATGCAGTTTTGGCTGTATGCGTAGTGTTGCTGGCTATTATCTGCTGGCGTAGCATTCAGGACGACATCAACTTTGACAAGGAGGTTGCTTATCGTGAGAGCCAGGTAAAGGCTCGTCTTCTTCAAATCAAGGATGCCGAGGAAGCCTACAAGCAGCAGCATCCTGAGGGTGCATATTGTTCTGACTGGAATGTCCTGACAGAGTTTGTGAGAAACGGTCAGTTGCCTGTTGTTATCAAGGAAGGTGTACTGAGTGACGAGCAGATGGAGAAGGGCCTGACCGAGTCCAAGGCGGCTGCCATCATCCATAGCGGTGACGCAAAGGCCATTGCAGAGTACAAGTTGGAGGGTTTCCGTCGCGACACCATCTGGGTATCCTTGATGGACAGTCTCTATAAGGGCCAGAACCTCAATGTGGACTCTATGCGTTACATTCCTTTCTCAGAGGGCGATACATTCGAGATCGTTGCTTGCCCCAATACCACTAAGAGCGGTGCTATCGTTCAGGTAATGGAGTGCAATGCCTCTATAGCAAGTTATTTGAAGGGCATGGGCAAGCTTGGAGACAGAATGATTAAGAACAAGAGCCTCGAGGCAGACGAAATGGGCCGTTATGCTGGTCTGAAGATCGGTGAGGCCGGTGACGGTTGGAACAACAATGCCGGTAATTGGGAGTAAATCATTATTGAATTATAGTCTATCCATCCGTCTTTGTACGGATGGATTTTCTTTTCTTGTATATAGCCTTGGTTCCGGCCAGTTGCTGTTGCAGGAAAGTCTGCTTCGTGCCAAGGACGAGTCATTGTCGGAAACCCTGGAGCGTGGCCTGATGTTGCCACGCATAGCTGGCCGGCACTACGAACGTGTTGTCCTGTACACCACTTCGCCCAGCACCCGTGTCCCATTGGATGAGTTCAGGCGCGAGGATATGCTGGCGGTCTACCGTCTCACTTTTGCCGGAACATCTCCCCGTCCCGAGGACATGTGCTATCAGGTCTTGCCATCTTTGGATGTTGTGGAGATATTTACATTGCAGTCTTCCATTGCCGATACGTTGAAAAACCATTATCCCAGTGCTATGGTGCAGGGCTTGTATGGTACAATGTTGTTGCAGGTAGCGGAAATGCAGCAGGGCAGTACTCTGTCTGTCAGTGCCCATGCTATGGTTGTAGAAGGAGGGATAATGATTGCCGTACTCAGAAAGGGCCGTCTTTATTTTGCCAACGTGTTTCGTGCCACAGGCAATGCCGACAAACTCTATTTCATCCTGTATGTATGGAAAACGCTCTCCTTGGATGCCTGGCATGATTCCTGCACACTCTATGGCGCAGACGAGGAACTGTACAATGAATTATGTCAGTATCTTGCCCATGTGGACATGAAAGAGCTTTGTATTTGAACCTCGTAATTCGAACTTCGAACTTCGCCTTTCGAACCTCTAACCTCGAACCCCGTAATTCGAACCTCGAACCTCAACCATCGAACCTCTCAGCAACTATGCGTGTAATAACAGGTAAATACAAGGGCCGTCATTTCGACATTCCCCGTACATTCAAGGCCCGTCCCACTACCGACTTTGCCAAGGAAAATCTCTTCAACGTACTCAATTCCTATATAGATTGGGAAGAAGAACCCGTTGCCCTCGACCTGTTTGCAGGAACCGGCAGCATCACTCTCGAACTGCTTTCACGTGGGTGCTCACGTGTTATAAGTATTGAGAAGGACCCTCTGCATTTCAAGTTCATCAAGGAGTTTATAGACAAGTTGCAGGACCTTTCTGCCATCCCCATCAAGGGCGACGTGTTCAAATACATCGGTCAGTGCAGGGAGCAGTTCGACTTCATCTTTGCAGACCCTCCCTATGTGTTGAAGGAAATCCCCGAACTTCCCGACATGATACTGGAGCGTAATCTTTTGCGCGAGGGCGGCCTTTTGGTTGTCGAGCACGGCAAGGACCACGACTTCACCCAGCATCCCCGCTTTGTCGAGCACCGCCATTACGGCAGTGTCAACTTCTCCTTCTTCCAGTAGAAGTTTCCTCCTCCCGAACCAAACCAGTCCTCCCACGAGAGGACCGGAGTACTCCTACTAAGAGGACTGGAGTACTCCTACTAAGAGGACTGAGGTTCTCTCACGAGAGAACTATACATTTTAAGTGCCCCCTTATCAATTTCTTTTCAAAACACTTGGTTCGTATTGGGAAAAACACTACCTTTATGCCCTCAAAAGTAGATTAAATCAAGGAAATAGTCACGTGGAATCAAAGAATTATAGCATTGTAGCAGAAG
>JAZRIA010000046.1:0-1813 GCA_045645045.1 Bacteroidaceae bacterium
CAAACTGAGGGACAAGGCTACGGGCAAGATTTTCATGGCTGTCAATACGCATTTCGACCATGTGGGTGTTATGGCTCGCCGTGAGAGTGCTAAACTCATCATGAAGAAGATTCAGGAAATTGTGGGCAATCGTCCTGCTGTTGTGACTGGAGACTTCAATGTCACCGAGGACGACGAGGCGTATGTGACGATGACGACTGATGCTTTCCGCATGAACGATGCCTACCACATGACTGCCAATCATACGGGCACGGTCTATACATTCCAGAACTTCTTACGCATTTCGCCTCTTGAGTGCGGCAAGATAGACTTTATTTTCCTGACGCCTGCCATTCGTGTGAAACATTCTCACATCGAGGTGCAAAGCCCGGAAAACATTCTGTCCGACCACAATCCGCATTGGGCAGATCTGGAGTTTTAATGCGAAGAGGGGAGTTGAGCTTATATTCCCTTTCGTGGGCTATGAGGGGAGGAGATAGGCATTCTTCTGACTCGGATGCTCAAAACAGGTTAAGCATTATGCCAAACAAGGCACGTTAAGTCGTCAAACTTAGCGTGCCTTGTTGTGTGATTTAACGTGCCGTGTTGGGCAACTTAACGTGCCTTGTGGAATTATGTGTGCTGCTTGCCAAACCTTAATGCCATAAGTGTGTGGCTTGTACATTATATTCCGATGGGTTAATTCCCTCGTTTCATGCGCTCACGCATTTCGGCTGTAATGGTGAAGAGCACGTCGCCGCTGGAGTTGAGCGCCGTCTCCACAGAGTCCTGAACTACACCAATAATGAAGCCAACTGCTACAGTCTGCATGGCAATGTCGTTGCTGATGCCGAAGAGAGAGCATGCCATGGGGATGAGCAGTAGCGAGCCACCGGCAACACCCGAAGTGCCACAGGCTCCCAGTGCTGCAATGATGCTCAGCAGCAGCGAGCTGCCCAGTGTGATGTCGATGCCGAGAGCATGGCACGTGGCAAGTGTCATTACCGTAATAGTGACGGCTGCACCATTCATGTTGATGATGCTGCCCAATGGGATGCTCACCGAATAGAAGTCCTTGTCCAGGCCCATACGCTTGCACAACTCCATGTTCACGGGGATATTTGCAGCCGAAGAGCGGGTGAAGAATGCACTGACTCCACTCTCCTTCAGGCAACGCCACACCAAAGGGTAGGGGTTGCGCCTTAGAAGCAAGCCTACAATGATGGGGTTGACTACGAGCGATACTGTCAGCATGCAGCCTACAAGCAGGAGCAATAGTTGCCCGTATGTGGTGAATATCTCCAATCCGCTGGCAGACACAGACGTGTAAACCAAACCCATAATGCCAAACGGAGCACACTGAATAATCCAGCCCACCACCTTCGACACCGCGTCGGCCCATTCGCCCAGCGAAGCAATAGTCCTTTCGCTGGCTACAATTTTCAAAGCAAGGCCTATCACAACTGCCCAAAACAGAATGCTCAGGTAATTGGCATTCGCAATGGCAGCAAGAGGATTGCTCGTAATGTCTTTCAGTATCTTGCGGAACACCTCGTCCAGTGCACCCGGGGCAGCACCTTCTACGCTTGCCACATTGTCAACGGAAATGCCTACGGGGAAGAAGTGGCTGGCAAGAACAGCAAATATGGCAGCCAGCAGAGTGGTGAACAGATAGAGTGTAATCACAGTGTTGAAGCGGCTGCTCAATCCGCTGCCAGACTTTGCAATGGCCGATGCCACCAAAACTGCCACCAGTACAGGGGCAATGCCCTTGAGCGCTCCTACAAACAAATCGCCCAATATGCACATGCCATTATATCCGGGCAGAGACACA
>JAZRIA010000047.1:0-16466 GCA_045645045.1 Bacteroidaceae bacterium
AGTGAGTTTGCCCTGCTCCCCGATGGTTTGCAGGATGTACTCTTTGCGGTGCTCCAGTTCCTTGAACTTCTCGCTCTGACGGGCCACTTCGGCTATCTGCACTTCGTCCAATCCGCCCGTAGCCTCCTTGCGATAACGGGCAATGAAGGGAATGGTGGCGCCTCCGTCCATGAGATTCATGGTTTGTTCTATCTGTCGTGCACCTATGCCAAGGGCCTGTGCTATGAGTTTTATTATTTCTTGCATAGTAATTATATCTTGCTGTTCAGGTCATTCTCTTTCATGTATGCGGTGATGATTTCCAGCAGGTCCTTGCCGTACTTCTCCACCGATACTTTGCCCATGTATGGGATTTTGAGCAGGGACTTGGGATTGTCGGGCAGGAAGTGCACTATGCCCATGAGTGCCTTTTGCTGAAGCACGCAATAGGCCGGGATGCCCAGTTCCTGCGCCTTCTTCTGCCTCCATGAGACGATGCTTTTATAGAGTTCGGGCAAGGCGATGTCCGATGGCACTTGCAGGGTTGGTTCGGCTTGTTTCTTCCTGCGGCTCTTGGATGCGGCCGTGGTGTCTGTCTCACCCTCTGCCTCCAGGGTGATAACGGCCTTTTTGTGCAGATATGCACAGACCTCAAATCCCTCCTCGTGCACGAATTCCAGGAGTTTCCTTTTCTGAGTGCAGCATTGTACAAGTTTTTCCGTGTAGTCGGCGATTCTCTTCTTCAGTTCCTTGTTGTCGGTAGGTATGGAGAGTTCTTCTGCCCATTGGCAGATGGGGGAGAACTCGTCCAGGAAATACTTGGTGGCATTGTGTATGCGCTCCTTTAATAGGGCGGACGAGGCATAGTCGGCCTGTTCGGAAATGATGCGCGTGTATTGCGTGGCAAAGCGTGCGGCGATGTCGCAGAGTTTCTTTTGTATGCTTTGGGCATGAAGATTGAACTGCTCGTGCAATTGCGGATAGAGTGTGCAGAAATGTTCTGCCACGAGGCGGTGCAGGCCGTTGAAGTGCTCAAGGAGCGTGTCAAAACTGAAAAGTTCCTGCATCAACTGGTGGTAATATCGTTTCTCCCAAGTGTCGATTGCCGTTGCACCTGGTGTGCGCTGTGCCATGGCGGCATTGAAATTGTTTACCGTCGTGTCGCAGATGATGGCACCGGCACTTAAAGGCGAACTCAGCACCATCCCTTCCAGTGTGCGGCATCGGCTCAGTGCCACGTACACCTGTCCGTGTGCAAAGGAGTCGCGTGCATCTATGATGGCATGGCTGAAGGTGAGGCCCTGGCTCTTGTGTATGGTTATTGCCCATGCCAGGCGCACGGGGAACTGCTCAAAACTGCCCTCCACCTCCTCGTTTATCTCCATCGTCTGCTCGTTGAGCGTGTATCGGGTATTGTCCCATTGCTCGCGCTCCACCCTGATTTCGCCGTTGAAGTCCTGGCTCTGTACAACGAAGCCCTCCTGGTCAATGCTGACTATCTCGCCAATCATGCCGTTGAAGTAGCGTCTTTCGCCCGAATGGTCGTTCTTGATGAACATCACCTGCGCACCCTCTTTCAGGGTCAGCGTCTCCTCGGTGGGGTAGTTGTACTCGGGAAAGTTGCCAGTTATCTTTGCACGGTAGGTAAAGGTGGGCGTGCCCAGTTTGTCCAGTTCCCTGTCGTTGATGCTCTGTGCCAGCACGTTGTGTGTAGTGAGCCGTATGTGGCGGGGCGAGGCAGGAGGAGTGAACTCCGGTATGTAGCGCCTGTTCAGTTGATCCAGCGTGGCGGCATCGGCCCTGTTGGTGCGTATGTTGTTGAGCAATGCCAGGAAGTGCTCGTCCGTCTGGCGGTATGTCTGCTTCAGTTCCACGGTGGCATAGTGCGTCTCGCTCAGTGCCCTGCTGCTGAAGAAGAACGGCGTGTCGTAGTATTGCGAGAGCATATCCCACTCCTCAGGCTTCACCACCGGCGCCAGTTGTTGCAGGTCGCCAATCATGAGCAGTTGCACCCCTCCGAAGGGCAGGTGTGGCGAGCGGAAGCGCCTCAGTACGGCATCCACGGCATCCAGTATGTCGGCACGTACCATACTTATCTCGTCAATGACCAACAGGTCGAGGCTCCGAATCAGCCTTTTCTTCTCCTTGCTGAACTTGTAGCGGTGTACATCCTTCTCGGCACGGAAGGTGGAGTCGGGGACATACGGTGCAAGAGGCAACTGGAAGAATGAGTGGAGGGTCATGCCCCCTGCATTGATGGCGGCAATACCCGTGGGGGCAGTAACCACCATACGCTTAGGCGAACGTTGCTTGAGGTCCTTCAGGAATGTTGTCTTGCCTGTTCCTGCCTTACCAGTAAGGAAAAGGTGTGTGCCAGTGTTCTCTACGATACGGCGTGCAAGGTCGAGTTCGGGGTTGCTCGTGCTCATGGGTGTGGAGTTGGTGTTTAGTCAGTCTTTCGTAACTATGGAATTATACAGACGCATGGCATCCCTCATCATGTCGGCATGGTCGAAAGCCAGGGGCGGAAGTTCGTCTACATACCACCATTCTGCCTTGGCGGCATCGTCCAATCCCTGCACGGGCATGGGGCTTTCTATTATGGCCAGGTATGCTATGCCCACGGTACGTCCTCGCGGGTCGCGGTCAACACGGCTGTATGCACCCACCTGATGGGTTCCCGTCACCGTGAGGCCTGTCTCCTCGGTAAGTTCGCGCATGGCACACTCCTGTGCCGTCTCGTCCATGTCCATGAATCCACCGGGCAGGGCCCAATGGCCACGGAATGGCTCGCCGCCACGCTGGATAAGGAGCACACGTGGGCGCTCCTCTCGGGTGATGACGATGCAATCCGCCGTAACGGCAGGTCGTGGGTATTCGTATGTGTAGGACATAGGCTTTATGAACGGAAAACGGAAAACGGAAAACTGAAAACTGAGAGGTGAGCGGATGAGCGGTGAGTTTTTCGTTTTCACCTTTCCGTTTGAATTAGTTTTCCGTTTTCACCTTTCCGTTTTCAGATTTCAAAGTCCAGGCACACCCTCTGCACGGCATGGGGCTTTACCCTTTCCTCTGCCACCTTCACATGGGCAGGGTGCACGGCATAGGCTTTCAGTGCCTCCTCGCTATCCAGGGTGCTGTCCAGCATCAGGTCGGCGTTGGACGAGGCAAGGCGACCGTCTATGTGTACCGTCACTTCGGTAAGTCCGGGCACCACGCCCACCAGCGCCTCAAGGTCCTGCTTAATGGCAATCTTCACGTTCTGCTTCTCCTCTTCGGACAACTCAGGGTTGAGCGTCCATAGTATTATATGCTTGATCATAGTTGGTTTGTTGTATATATTATGTTTTCTTCTTGTCCACAAAAATACAACATTACTTTAACTTTTCCTCCATATGGGCATATATATCTGACTTCCCAAACGCTATTTCCTTTGGTATTCACTCTATATACGGTGTAGCTTAGCATTCATATCCTCGTTAATCTCTGTTAAATGCCCTGTCTGCTTTTGGTGTTCTTTCATATATTGATTACATTTGCATCAACCAACCCTTAAAGACATATCCTTATGGCTTTTATCAAGACCTGTGTTAGAACATTATTGACTATTGCTCAAAAAGGTGCGTATTATCTATCGTATGTATGGTTTCTCTTGCCTATTATATCGTTGTATGTTTTCAAGGAAATATGCTGTAATATGGACGATAATCCTGCAAAGACGGACTTCTACCTAAATACATATCTGCTGATATTCCTAATATTCATAATTGCTATTGTTGCCCTCAAATTTAGAGGTAAGAACACCCAGTTTGCCATTGCTTCAGGTGTTGCATTTTATATGATATTGGCATTTGGTTTTCTTGGATTGTTCCTCGCATCTGCTCCAACAGGTTTTGCAGAACAGTATCCTATTCCTGAGGGTTTGGAATATCACACTCCTCTGAAAAGCCATAACACTCCTGATGTCTATGATGATGAAGTGGAGAAGTATGTTTGCCAGACAGACACTACCACTTACTTGCAAATTCGTAATGGCATTCAAGGGGGCAACTATGAATATTCGTTCTTCTATCCCATGCTTCCGGAAGGCACGATATACCTCCGATGCTATGAGGCTACGACAAATCTGCCTTTGTCTGAGAAGAGAATCAAAAAATCATCAAGCCAGCAAATACCAGGAAGCACTCGTTTCTCATGTCATGTGAGGGGCAAAAAGTTTACTATCTACGAAGGAGATTGGGGGGAATACTATGCCGCCAGGATTGAGGTTTGGTTCAAGGGCACTAATGGTGATGAAAAGAAACTCGCTGAAAAGATATATGCCGTAGAGGGTTGGATGCGTTAATATCTCGAGGCTCTCTCGTAGACGGAAAAGACAGATACCTCGACAACAAGTCAGTTTTCTCGTGAGGAAACTGCAGTACTCTCGTGGAAGTACTGAAGTTTTCTTACGAGAGTACTGCATTGGCTTCAGTATGCACCAAAAAGGATGCTTGGACAAAGATTCGGCAGCGTACAGGTTTATAGTTTAATGAAATTTGATTACCTTTGTGCGTATATTTGAATGATGAAAGAGAATGCCGAGCAAAATATCATATAGCGATGGAATGAAGGAGGACGAAAAAACAGTTCCCTCCCTCCCCCTTTTCCAGCGTCCCGTGTGGGTGGCGTGCTTTGCCATAACGGCGGCCGTGGTGTGGGGATGGGCGTATCCGCTGATAAAGTTGGGGTTCGAGTACCTTGCCATCACACCCGATATGACGGGCAACAAGATTTTCTTTGCAGGATTGCGCTTTACCATGTCGGGGCTCATAATCCTGGCAATGGCAAAGGCTATGGGTCGGACACTCGCCATGAGGAAGGGCAGCGACTGGTGGTTCATGCTGGTCTTTGCCCTGATGAATACCACTCTGCACTATGCCACCTTCTACATAGGCCTGTCGCATAGCGCTGGGGCAAGGGCGGCGATATTGAACTCGCTGAGCGTCTTCTCGCTGGTGATAATGGCGTGCATGTTCTTCAAGAGCGACCGCCTGACACCTGGCAAAATACTGGGGTGCGTCATAGGCTTTGCCGGAATACTGGCGCTGAACCTGGGCGGAGAGGAGAGCGGAAGGTTCACCCTCCTGGGCGATGGTATGATTATCGTCAATGCCCTCTGTTCGGCCGTGGCAAGTCTGCTGACACGAAGTCTGGTAAGGCGTGTTGATGTCTTCGTGGGCACGGGCTACAGCCTTGCCCTGGGCGGATTGCTCTTGCTTGTTCCCTCGTTCCTGCTTGGTGCCACATTGCCGCAGGTCAACTGGCAGGGTGTGGTCATACTGCTCCTGCTAATAGGCATCTCTGCCCTGGGCTTTGCCCTCTACAACAAACTCATTACCTGCAACCCCGTGGGCAAGGTGGCCATCTACAACTCGCTCATTCCCGTGGTGGGGGCGCTGACCTCGTGCCTTTGCCTGGGCGAAGCGTTCTACTGGAAATACGTCCTTGCCGCCGCCCTGGCCACGGCAGGAATATATATTATCAACAAACAGAAAAACGGATAACACATTTTATATGAAGAACTTTTATTTCCTGTTGCTCCTCTTTCTTGCCTCGTGTGGTGGAGCAGCATCCGAGAACAAGAGCAATGACACCATCCTTCCCGTAGAGGAATATGCCAAGGCTATCAAGACAGACACCACGGCCTTCATCATCGACGTGCGCACCCCGGAGGAGTATGCCGAGGGGCACATAGATGGCGCCGTGCTGATGAACGTGATGGACGATGAGGCCTTCGTGGCAGGTGTGGACACCCTGAGCAAGGAACACACCTATTATATATATTGCCGTAGCGGCCGACGTAGCCGCAAGGCTGCAGGGCAGATGATTGCCAAGGGATTGACGGTGGTAGACCTGCAGGGCGGATACAATGCCTGGAAGGGAAGATGACCATTACCGCCCTCATAGAGAACACCTCACATGGTGGCTTGCCCACCGAGCATGGCCTTAGCCTGCACCTTCGTATGGAGGACGGGCGAAGCGTGCTTTTCGATATGGGGCAATCGGACCTCCTACTACGGAATGCCGAGGCACTGGGTGTAGGTCTTGACGATGTGGATATGGCCGTACTGAGCCACGGGCATTACGACCATGGCGGAGGGCTCGGGGCATTCCTCAGTGTAAACCACCATGCACCGGTGCACATGCATCGCCGTGCTTTCCAGCCTCATTACTCGCTCAGGGCGGACGGAATGTACTACATCGGCTTGGACGCGGCTCTGCAAACCTCTTCCCGTATTGTCTTTCACGATGATGGGCCAATGGAGATAGCACCGGGTCTCCTGCTCTTCGGAGGGGTGAAGGGCACACACACGAGGCCAAGGGGAAACCGTCTGCTCTTTGGACCTGAGAAGGACATGCAAGATGCCTTTGCCGACGAGCAGAACCTGATTGTGCGCGAGGCAGGAAACATCGTGCTCCTGGCTGGTTGCGCTCATTGTGGCATACAGAACATCGTGGAACGTGCAACGGAGATATGCGGCACTCCGCCAACGCATGTCTTGGCTGGTATGCATCTTGCTAAAAGTGGGTTTGATGCCGAGGACGAGCGCCAATACATACGTTCCTTGGCCGAGCACCTCCTGTTCTTCCCCCGCACGCAATACCACACCATGCATTGCACCGGAGTGGAGCAATTCGCCATGCTCTCCCTGCTGATGGGCGAACGCATCACTTATCTCTCTTGCGGTGAGAGGGTGGAAATACATTGACACGATAACACATACACACAATCAAGCATATACTATGGAACAGGATATAGTCTTCCGTCACGAACTGCCGGCTCAGTTGCGATGGTCGGACGTTGACCAGTTCGGGCACGTCAACAACAATGTCTACTTCGCGCTCTACGACATGTGCAAGACCCGCTACTTCCTGGACGTGGCAGGGGAGGACATCTTCCAGCGCATGGCCATAGTGGTGGCGAACATCAATGCCAACTTCCTGGCACCTATATACTACCCCGACGAGATAGTAATACAAACCGCCATGGAGCGGATAGGGCGCAAGAGTTTCACCTTGCTTCAGCGTGCCATCAATGCCCGAACACGCGAGGTGAAGTGCGAGTGCCACACCATCATGGTATGCTGCGACCGCCAGCAAGGCTCCGCCATGCTCATGCCCGACGATGTCCGCCAGAAGATAGAGGAGTACGAGGGGAGGAAGTTTTGAAAACGGAAAACGATGAAGATAACTCTCCACGTTAAACGTTAAACTTTCAACCTTAATCGCCCACAGATGACACCGATTTGACGAGATTATCACAGATTTAGTTATATCAACGGATTAAACAGAAACGGAATTCCCCTCCGCTTTAATGAACGAAAAACGGAAAACTATCCACCCCCTCCGCTTCGCTCGTCTCTTCGAGCCCCGACGTTAAACTGGGGAGTTTAACCCTCATAAGGCACCAAATGACATTGGGTCATTTTTCTAAAGACCTTATTCGCCCTGTCTCAGGGGGACAATCAGTATGGCGTGTACCCGTTCCCAGTTGTAACTGACTCTCCCCCTGAGACAGGGGCGAGTACCCCGCAGGGGGGAGGGGGTGGATAAAATTCTCTGCGCACTCTTGTCGTAACGAAGTTTGCGACCCCTCCAGCGCAACAAGCGTGAAACACGAAAGGGGAATAAAACTCTGCGCTCTTTGCGCTCTTTGTGTGAAAAAATTGCTCTTATCTTTATTATCTCACGCAAATGTCGCAAAGGACGCAGAACAGAGAACGGAGAACAGGAGGTCTTGCCTTCCATTCTCCGTTCTATGTTTAGCAATTTGTAAAATTCCCGTTCCTTACTCAATCTTCATATTCAAGTTCGGGATGAACCCAGGTGCCATTGAAATAGGGTTCCTGGGGCAAGTACAGGCGCAGGAGGTATGTCCACCCGGGGAATATCTCCAAATAGTTTGTGGCGTTCTTGTCCTCACCACCGAAGTGTATGGTATACGAACCGTCGGGGTTGGCTTCGGCAAAGGCGCTGTTCACATTGTATGGGTCGCCTTGTGGGTAACCCTGAGCATCGTAAATGGTGATTGACCAGAAGGCATTGTCGGCAACAGGCACATCCTTGAGTGTGAGGGTGCAAGGTTTGTCGTTTTTGGGAATACGACTCAGATAGACAGCCTGGTCAGAGGTGAAACCGCCCCATCCGTATGCCACGCCACAATTGTGCTGCTCTTGCGTAAGGTCGCCTTTCTTGCCAAACAACTGGTCGGAGGTATAATGCTTTTCGTTTGTTATGTCGAGATATTTCTGGCGCATAGCCAATACCTCATCCATATTCCACACTTCCGTAGGCTGATAGGAACCCTTGTCCTCTTGGGTCACCTGTATCTGGTCCTGCAATTCCGTAACAATAGCCATATCGGCATCGTCGCGCATGTTCACCTGTGTGCGAATCATGACAAACACATACCTTGACCCTATAGCCTCCTGTGTGATGGTGTAAGTGCCCGGCTTGTTGATGGCCATAGGGTTGTAGTGGTCCTCCGTAACAAACCATGCGCTTTGGTATCGGCCGTTGGTTTCTGGCATTGTAAGTGTGGCATCGCAATTAAGGTCGAGCAGGCACATAGAATAGCGTGTGTCGAAGTTGATGCGCATCACGGTCTTGTCTGTCGGGTCGGAACTATTCCTGTTATGAATCAGAGTTCCTGTTCCGCTACCTCCGCTCTGAGCAATAATTCGGTCCCTGTAGTCGGCAAATATAATCTGCGTCTCAGCCAAGGCATAATTCTCGTCCGTAACGATGTCATACTTTACTTCAGGAATGTCAGGCTCGTTGGAGCATCCTATCATAGCCATTAGCATGGCACAAGAGAAAATCCATTTTAGTTTCATAATTGCATTTTATATATTGGTTTGTTTTTGACAAAGGTAACAAATAGTTTGGAATAGCTTGGGGAGTTTTACATTTTTTATGATACAATTAAGATAAATTCGGCATATGAATAAACGAGCGAATATAAATAATTTTGAGAATACATCTTAATAGACCGTACTATTCTTTTGCATGTTGGGCAAAAAACACTAACTTTGATGCGACAAAGTAGCAATATTACAATAACAGATACAACATCTATGAACAGACTTTTCTTAACCTTATTACTCCTGGTGGGTGCCATCTGCACACAGGCACAGGAGAAAATCCGAGTGGCATGCGTGGGCAACAGTATCACTTATGGTAGCGGCGTAGCAAACCGCGAGGTAAATGCCTATCCTGTGAAGTTGCAGGGCATGCTGGGCGACGGCTACGAGGTGGCCAACTTCGGCAAACCCGGTGCAACCCTCTTGAACAAGGGACACCGCCCCTACACCCGGCAACAGGAGTACAAGGACGCTCTGGCCTTTGCTGGCGATATAGTGGTAATTCACCTTGGCATCAACGATACCGACCCTCGTAACTGGCCCAACTATCAGGACGAGTTCATAGGTGACTATCGTGCGCTTATCCAGTCCTTCCGCGAGGTGAATCCCAAGGCACGATTCCTCATTGCCAGGATGACACCTCTGTCCGACCGCCATTGGCGCTACGAATCGGGCACACGCGACTGGCACGAGCAGATACAGGAGGCCATTGCCTGCGTGGCACGTGCCGAGAAGGTGCAGATGATAAACTTCTTTGAACCTCTGCACCCATATCCCTACATCCTGGAGGATAATATCCATCCCAATGCCGAGGGCGCTCACATGTTGGCGGAGATCGTCTACAAGGGCATAACAGGCAACTACGGAGGTCTGAAGATGTCGCCCTTCTACACCGACAACATGGTACTCCAGTACGGACGCGACCTTCTCATCCAGGGCATGGCAAATGCCGGAGAAAAGGTAACCCTGTCTATAGCAGGGCAGAAACTGCGCACCACGGCCGACACCGATGGCAAGTGGCACGTGACCCTTTCGCCCCTGAAGCCCGGTGGACCATATACGCTGAAGATAGAGGCTGGCAAGAAGGAACTTGTATACAATAACGTTATGGCTGGCGAGGTGTGGCTCTGCTCCGGCCAGTCGAACATGGAGTTTATGCTCAACCAGTCGGCTACAGGCAAGGAGGACATCCCCCTGGCCAGCAATCCCAACATACGTCTTTTCGACATGAAGGCCCGTTGGCGCACCAACCCCGTGGAGTGGGATGCCTCGGTGCTTGACTCGCTGAACCATCTGCAATACTTCCTTCCCACCCAGTGGACGGAGTGCACACCAAGTACCGCCTCCCGCTTCTCCGCCATTGCATACCACTTCGGCAAGATGCTTCAGGACAGCCTGCAAGTGCCCGTGGGACTTATCTGCAATGCCGTGGGTGGTTCGCCTGCCGAGGCATGGGTGTCTCGCCGCATGCTGGAGTTCGAGTTTCCTGCCATCCTGCGCAACTGGACACAGAACGACTTTATCCAGGACTGGGTTCGAGGCCGTGCCGCACAGAACGTGCGCAAGTCCACCTACAAGTTCCAGCGCCATCCCTACGAACCCTGCTACCTCTTCGAGTCTGCCATCCTGCCCATGGAGCAGTATCCCATACGTGGTGTCATCTGGTACCAGGGCGAGAGCAATGCCCACAACATAGAGGCACACGAAAAGCTCTTCCCACGCTTTGTACGTAGTTGGAGAGACTACTGGAACGATGCAGACATGCCCTTCTACTATGTCCAGCTCTCCAGCCTGAACCGTCCCTCATGGCCTCTGTTCCGCGATAGCCAGCGCCGTATGCTCACCAGCATCAACAATGTTGGCATGGCAGTATCCTCCGACAAGGGCAACCCCACCGACGTACATCCCACAGAGAAGCGTGAAGTGGGTCAGCGGCTGGCTTGCCTGGCATTGAACGACACCTATGGCTTCAAGCACGTTGTGCCCTCAGGCCCCCTCTTCCGCAAGGCAGAGTTCAAGAAGGGTGCCGCCTACATTTCCTTCGACCATGCCGATGGCCTGCGTCCTGCCAACGATGGTGAAGAACTCATCACCTTCGAGATAGCCGGCGAGGACCGTACCTTCCATCCTGCCAAGGCCGTGGTGCAGGAAGACGGCAAGGTGAAGGTGTGGAGCAAGGAAGTGAAGAACCCCACCATTGTCCGCTACGGATGGCAGCCCTACACCAAGGCCAACCTTGTGAACGGTGCAGGCATGCCAGCATCCACCTTCCGCTCGGACTATTAACCCCAAATCCATACAAATAAAGCGAGGCGGTAGTGCCTCGCTTTTAATTTGTCGTGGTGAGAGCAATCGTAGACATAAGGCGATTGCCAGCATTGTTTGTTTGTTACATCAGTTCGTTCACGCTCTTTTTCTTCTTGCCCTTCGCATCACGCTTGGCCTGCTTTGCGGCCTTCTTCTCTAAGTATTCCGACCATGGTTCCACGTCTGTTCTGATGACAAACTCATACTCGTTATAAGATTCATCCACATTTTTCAGCGTCTTGGGGTCTGCCGTACGTGCCGAGGTGCGGCTGATTTGATGTTGCTCCATGTTGAGTTCTAAGGCATATTCGCCATAGAGAGCCTGATGTCTTACAAGTTTGCCAGATGATGTTTCCACGATGTTTCTGCCGTGTTCCTTCATGAAGGCAAGCAGTTTGTGGTATGTCTCGTCGTTGTAGCACACCACCTTCACATAGGATGCCTTGTCCTCCTTGCTCATTTGCACCACAATGCTGTAGTCGTTGCGGCCAGGGCGTATTTCTTCATAGGCATCTGCTATTATGGTCAGCACGTTAAAGGCAGTGTTCCATCCGTTGGTCTTGCGAATACCCCATGTGTTGGTGTGATTGTCATACTTGAAATGGTTGTCTTTGAACTCCTTCTTGCTGAAAGTAAAATACTTGGAGTAAGGGAGTTCTTGTGCACAGGCAATTATTGACACGCAGAATGCGAGCGTCAGTATGAATGTCTTTTTCATTGTAATTTGGTTTATTAGATATCCTCCAAGGATATATACATATAGATGTACCTTATTGAAAAGATAGATGTCCGATAACGTATTATCGGACATCATCGCTATTTGTATAGAGCAGACCTTACCATATCTTGATACGCTTATCTGCGGGCAGATACAAGGCATCGCCCTCTTGCACGTTATATAGCTCATACCAGCTGTCCATGTGCTGAACCATACCGTTCACACGTACCATGTTCACTGAATGCACATCGCCAAGCATAAGCTGGAATTGCAGAGGGGCATATTCAGCACGATAGCGCATGGCATGATATTCGAAGAAGGTCTTCTGTGCCTCCTTGATTTCCTCTTCGGTGGCGCCCTTGTCTTCCAGGTACTCGTTCAGAGCATCGAAGGCGATGTTCAGGCCGCCAAGGTCGGCAACGTCCTCTGTTACGGTATTCTTGCCATTGGCCTTAATGCCAGGAGCAATTTCGAAGGTGCTGATCTGCTGGATTAACTCATCGTTAAGGGCCTCAAACTTCTCTCTGTCGGCAGGCTCCCACCAATTGTTTAGGTCACCATTGGCATCGCGTGTGCTGCCCTTTAGGTCAAAGCCGTGGGTCATTTCGTGACCGATTACATAGAACATGGCATACTTCTTGGCTGCATCCATGTCTGATGTATATTCGGGTTCCATCATGAAGGCAGGCAGCATGAGCATGGAATTTGCAGGGAAAAGATGGCCGGCGTTGTAGGCATAGGTGGGCATGCCTTCGAACAGCAATATGGATGCTGTCATAGACTCCTTGCGCTTGTCCTTGCCCAACAAGGACTCGATGGTACGAATGCGGGTTTGCTTTGCCTCAAGGATATCGTCCAGCAGCAATTCGCCTCTCAATTTGGGCAGAGCCTCCATATCCCATGAGTCGGGTTCGCCAATGAAGAACTTCATGCTGTTCAGTTTCTCCAGCGCCTTCTGCTTGGTGGGATCTGAAAGCCATTCGTTGGCTTCAATGCGCTTGGCAAACACCTCTCGCATTGTCTCGGCGTATTCGGTATACTCTGCCTTCACCTTGTCGTCCACATACTTCTCGCAGAAGTAGTATGACAGAGGATAGGACAGGAGTGAAGGAAGCTGCTTCTCCAGGATTTGCCCTGTGGAGGCTATGGCATTCTCTGTTATTTTCTGTGCCACTTCATCACCGCAATAGACATAGAGTTCTGTTTCTAAGGCTTTCTTCACAATTTCCTTCAGCATCTCTAATGGAGCCATGTTCATTTCGTTGTAAACAGTAACCAAAGAGTCTTCCATTAAGAACTGGTCGGGGTCATAGCCAAGGCCTTCCACCACATATGACATGAAATCATCATCACCGGCCGACCTTGTTTTAGAGAAATACTGCTCGCCACCCATGTTGAGATGCTTGCCATGTTTTCTTGCCTCTTCTTCTTCCCCTCCGCCATTTACTATTTGGGTCATAACCATATCGGGGCACAAGGTGAAGCATACTTTATCGCCATTCTTGGGGTATGAGGTGTATAGTTTCAGCATCATGTCAACATAACCCTTTTTGATGCACTCGCCAACGATATAGCCCAAAGCAGCCTTGTCCTCTGCTGCTTCGATACGCTCGCTAAGGTTTTCATAAATAGAGTCGGCATATGCCACATTGGCTTCCATCTCACCGCTCTTGGTGCGCTTGTAGGATTCTATAATGGTGGTATATTCTACCATCTCTTCAAGAAGTTCACTGGCCTTCTCGTCTACAGATGCTGAGGCATCGAAGAGCCATCCCTCTGAGGACTCGATCTGGCTGGGCAGACTATTGTGCCATGCTCCGTTTACATACATGTAGAAGTCGTCTCCAGGCTTGCTGGCGGTAACGTCTTCATTGTCATTTGAACCAGGGCCGTCAATAGGCTCCTCGCTACAAGCTACAAAAGTCATTCCTGCGACTAAAAGCAGTAGGGCATAGAATGATTTCAAAAACTTTTCTTTTCTCATAAACTAATTAAAACTAAAGGATATATTTTTTTTAATATTCACTTCCCAGCCTTGGCACGCTCCACAAGTCTGCGGGTGGCTTCGTTCAGCGCAGGCACGTTGGAGGGTATCATAAAGTCTAGTTTGCAGTCCTTCTTTTCCATTTCCTCCTTTGCTTCCTCTTGTGTCAGGAAGTTGCGGTCAACGACATAGATTTCTGTCATTGCACGCACTGCTACCGGGGTCTTGGAGTCCAGCGCCATGCGTATGTACTTGCCTCTTCCTTCTGCCTCCATCATAAAACTGGCCTCCAGCAGGTCCTTGGGGTAATATTTGCCGTCTTCGTTGATGCTGAATGCATTTGTTGTGTAGAATTGGTTTATCTCCATTGTAAAGCCCAAGAGTTTCAAGGGCCAGGGAGACAGGGTGTGGTTCTTCTTCTCAGCAAGCAAATCCTCCTTGAAGGTGAACACCCCGTTGCTTAGCCTCTGTACGAGAGCGAGCCCGGATTTTCCCTTTTTTTCATAGTAGCCTGTTGAATCGTTTTTCAACGACTCGTGAACCAAGATCTCCTTGCTGCTCAATCTGGTGAGAGTGGAGGTCAGGAAAAATGACTTTGAGTCTTCCTCGTATGCCACGCTGTCAATGTCGCCAACCTTGTGTAAGGAATAGGACCTGCAGTTAGCGCTGTGTATCTGGCTGCCAACATCAATCTTGGCATCCTCTGTGGCGGGAACATAGCGATATGCCATCTCCTCCACAAAGTGGGTCACGGTGTCAATCTCATTGCACATGCTGAAATAGTTTCTGATGTACAGTATCTGCTTCATGACATTCCTGTCTCCAGGCACAACCACCAGTTCGGGCATGTCGTAGAAACTCTGCTTCATCTGCCATACGGTATCCTTGGGCTCTGCAATCACCAGCGGCTCATAGCCCAGGCAACGGATGGTGATGGGATATGCCGTTTCCGGAAATTCCGAGAACGTGCCATCGTCCATGGTGTAGCCCACCACATTGCCGTCAAAGTCAAAAATAGACGCTACCGAAACGGGAATGCTGTCCGTAGCGTCTATCACACGCTGCTGTGCGTATGCAGACACGGAGAGCAATAGACTGATAATTATTATAAGGTGTCTTTTCATCCGAATGATTTTTATATGACTTTTTAAATTGCGTGCAAATTTACCTTGATATTCTCTAAGCGTCAAACAATGAAATGCTACTTTTTAGTCTATAATGTGGATTTCCTCCCCGAATTTGTCCTATGTATACATAAATGTAGACATAATATTCAGTGTTTGTAAACGGATTTTAACTATTTTTGCAACAAAATATACACAAAGCAATGAAAGAACAGTCTACAGAAAACTTACAGAAAGATGGAGTGCCTCCATATAAAAGTTGCTTGAATTGTGGCGCAGATTTGCAAGGAATGTATTGTCACAAATGCGGTCAGCAGGCATCAAGTCCAACACCAAAGGTGGGTGAATTCATTCTTGAATACTTGAACAATGCCTATATCTGGGATCCGAAATTCTTTCTTACGATATGGAATCTTGTCCGTCGTCCAGGTTTCCTTACCAACGAGTTCAATGCTGGCAGGTTTGTGGCATACGAACACCCCTTGAAGCTGAACATGTTCTTCCTCTTCGTGTTCGTTACCGTTTTCCTGCTTTTCTCCGACATTCATAAGGCCGATGACACTTTTAATACCATTGCACGAAGTGAATCGGTACGTCCGCAACTCTACCTTAGCGCGCTGTCTTCGGATAAGAGCTATTCTTCAAAGATGCAGTTGTCTGAAAAGGATACCATACAATTGTCTATCAAGGTGGCCTCTGCCAATGAATATCCAGAAATCGTAGGCACAATTCGCCAGCTTACCCATAATGGCGAAGACCAACTGGATACCATTCTTGCTACAATTCCCTCAATATTGATTAAGGATGGAATTCTGGTCAGGAATACTGCAGGCGTCTATTCCTTCTCGGAGAAGAACGCCATTGTGGACAAGCTTCTGAACATAGACCTCATCTCATCGGTATTGCGCAAGCTGATAGACATATTGACGCAATATTTCCCAATGCTTTTCCTGCTGACATCGCCTCTGCTGGCCTTTGCTGTAAAATTGTTGCATCTCAGGAGAAAGGCACCGTCCCTGTCTTTTTTCATCTTTGCACTGCACTATACGGCCTTCATTGAATTCATGCTGCTGGCTATCTATCTGCTATACCTTACCGTGGACCCGAGTATAAATGTGTTGCAATGGATCATGATCCTGTCTTCATGCCTATACCTGACCGTGGCGGTCAAACAGGTGTATGAACCCAAATCCTGGATAAAGTCCATACTAAAGGCCTTTATGATAAGCCTTACTTATTTCATGATATGCTTCTGCATATTCATTGCAATATTCATCACTACTATTTTTGCGGTCGTAGTATAGCATAAAAGGCAGGAATAGACTTATATATAAAATATGTGTGATTATGAGTTGGTTTAGTTTGAGCAGGAGAATACATATACTGGTTGCATTCACGTTGGTGTGGAGCACCTCCTTTGCCAATGGGGAACTCTTCAATCAGGCAAG
>JAZRIA010000048.1:0-6358 GCA_045645045.1 Bacteroidaceae bacterium
TGCCGAGAAGAGCAGCACCCTGCTCACACCCGAAGTATTCAAGGAGCGATTCCCGCTCAGGCGACGCTTCCGTAGCCGCATCTTCACCCTCGCAAAAAGATTCCTTTGAGGGTGCCTGAAAAATAGGTTAACCTAATTGCCCAACAAGGCACGCCTATTCGGGCTGAAAGGTTAACCATTATTGCCATTTAGGTTAACCTATTTTGGAGACATGCTACGGCTATCCCTCCAACACCGAACAGACACAAAAAGAATAGCGTGCTTCTCGCAATCGAAAAGCACGCTATTTTCAGTTCAAAAGCATATCCTCCTTTAGCCGGAGGAACATACTTACTTCAGTATTTTCTTGCCGTCAACAATGTTGATGCCCTTTGCAGTCTTTTGCAAACGCTGTCCGGCTACATTATATATATAGCCGTTCTCCGAGCCCTGAGCAGCGTTTACCGCATCAATGCCTGTAGCGCCAGTGCCGTTGAAGACGAAGCCCTTCACGCCGGATGCGCTTGTGAGATATGCCTTACCGGCAGGAATTTTCTCGCCTGCCTCGACGAGATAGAACCCAACAGGCTCACCCTCCGGTTTTGCCAGCACATACTCGCTGCCGCTGCTCGTGATAGATTCTGTAGTGCCCAGCAAATCGTTGCTGCCGCTAAGGGCAGGAGCCGATGTTGCAGGCGTGAAGCTATAGAAGCCTTCATTGCCCTTCAGAATGACAGCAGCCTGAGCAGGAATTGTATTGTTCTGCTCTGTGAGAGTAAGGTAACTGCCATTCTTCACACCGGTAAACACTGCGACATTAGCCGAAAGAGTTCCCGCAGTATTTGCATCATAAAGAGTAGCATAACCCACTTCCGCCATCGGATATACAACACCACGCGTCTGATCGAGTTCGGGATAAGCATCCTCACCAATCGTTTGGCGGAAGGCACCACCCAACTTATAGCAAATCTCACCCGTAGCAGCCTGTTCCGCCGTAACACCCTCGTAGCAGTTGGTAATAGTGCCACCCATAGGAAGGTCGCGGCAAATTGCAGGCAATGTGGTATAGCAATTCACAAAGTGACCACCAGCACCCTCGCCGGCAAGAGCATTCTTCTGGTTGCTGGTTGTTACGAACTCGAAGGTACCACGAGCAAAACAGTTCACCATTTGAGCATTGTCGTGATGCTCGCCAACAATGGCACCGCAACGCAGATTGGCAGTGCTCTCGATGTAAGCATTCTCCAAACCGAGATTGTAAATCTTACCACCACGCAAACGAGAGAACAAACCGCCCTCGCACTCTGTCCTGACATAAAGATTGCTGATGACATGATTGTTGCCATAGAACACACCACCGAAAGGATTCTGCCATGAAGCATCGTTGTTCAAACCGATAGGCTGGAAACTATCGTTGTATTCCATATCAATATCAGCCGTAAGAGAACCCTTCGCTCCCATTTCGCCAGCATTGACAATTTGAGAGAAACGAATCAACTGACCAAGGTTGCCAATGGTATAAGCACCGAGTTCCATGTCATAACCAGGTTCTTCGTACTCTCCGCAAACCGCACAAATACCGTTGTCATAGACATGTGGGCAAACTGCCTCGTCAACCTGAATGAGGCGTACCTTTGCACTCCTGTCCACTGTGCCATCACACGTAATGTGCAGAGAGTAGTCCCCGCCCATGTCTTCTATCTTGGCATAAGTAGCATTCTTGCCCGTCAGTTCAAAGTAACGTGACACGCCACCATCGAATTTCTCCTCCATTACAACGGTGCTATTGCCATCCTTGTCATACTCAGTCAACTTAACATTGTCGACATATATATCATGATATACCTGATTGTCGGCATCCACGCGGAGGCCAACCTTGCCCTTGTTGAGCAAAGCGAGGTCGGTCATGTCGCACTGAACAAACGTATCCTGCAGTTTTCCATCAATATAAGTCTTAACCACATTGGCATCGACTTCAATTGTCACATGACGCTTTACACCCCAGATGTCAATAGCCTCGAAGTCCGGATAACGAGGACCGGCAGCGTGGGCCTTCCACGATTCGTTGCCATTATCGAGATGATAGTAAGTATTGACAGAGGTGTCGTTGTAATAATTCGGTGATATTTGCCACATATAGTTGCTGCCACTCTCGGTTAAACCGAAGATAAGAGAGAGATAACCGGACTCGATAATCACATCAGCCTCTACAGTATAATGCAAATCGACCGCGTCCTTGAACATATTGTTCGGGAAATACTTCACCTGAGCAAGATTACGTCCTTCCATCGTCAATGCGCCATCGGCCCATGTGGGATTATTCTTCCAGTCGCCGTCAGAGGTCTCGAAGTCTTCAAAATAGAGCACCTCTCCAGTCTCGTTGGCCGTCACCTTAAAATAATCATAACTTGCCGATTCGTTCACATTGCCATCATGGTCATGACGCGTGCCAATCAAACCAAAACGGAACTGATTGTCGAATTGGCTATTACGTGAATCGATAAGAGTAAACTCACTATCAACATCACGGCGCAGGTATGTGTCAACATGGTTACCATTGTTAGAAACCACTATTTTAGTAACAAACCATTCCGTGGTATTCAATCTTACGCTGCCAGTTCCTTTCTCTTCGAGCAGAATACCGCCCACTCCCCAATCATGAGGGCGGAACAACGACTTCGTGCCGTCTATACCTACATTGAACTGCCACATACAGATATTGCTGTCAAAACCAGCATAAGCACGAAAAGCGATACCGGCACCGATTGCATTGATTTTAAACTTAGACTCAATTGTGTAATTATCAGTTATTCTGTAACTCCACACATGTGCGCTACAAACCATCATGGTCAATAGCATTGCAATAAATCTCAATCCTTTCATATTATTTAGTATTTAGGGTTAATATTGTATTACTTTTCTTCATCTTACAGCAGACAGGAACTTCTTCCCACCAGAAACGATGATTTGTGGGGCATACGAACGCTGTACCGGTTTCCCGTCGAGCGTATAATAATTTTTGTTGGACATTGCAGAAGAAGCAGGAATAGAAGAGATGGCATCTGGGACATCATACAGCCATGCCAAAATATCACGAGACATCTGGCCCTCTACTCTTAACCTCTCTGAAACAACAAAACCTTCCGAGAACGGATTCGAATCAGAGAAATCCTCTTCAAAAACCACCCCACTCGAACCGCTAGTCGCCTTTACCTTAATGACTACATCATCAAACATTGCTATCTCAGTCTTCCCGTAGGCATCATCATGAGCCTGACGGAAACCGATCCTGCCATATGCAAAATTGCCTCCGCGCTCATCTACCAAAACATTGTCAATATATGTCTTTGCATATGACTCGTCCTCTATCTCAATCCTAATATTAAAGGGATGTCCGGCTTGCATATTGACGGCCTTGGGCAATTCTATCTCTCCAAGAAGTGAAGCATTACCACCAAGCCAACGATGAGGACGCAAACATGGATGTTGCTTGTCGGAAACATTGAATTGCCACATATAATAATTCTGTTGATCCGTAATTGCAAAGCATACACCTGCCGACAACTGCTCCACCTCTGCCTGCAACTCAATTGAATAAGATAACTTATTGCCTTCCGGATTGTCAATCGCCCCATTCCTAATTACAAAATTATCATCTACAAGAAACATCGACTGACAAGACCGTAACGACAAGCGAATGTCAACATATCCATTACCTTCCTGCAGAATTTCAGGTTCAGAAAGTTTCCCCGTATGCGGGTTTAGTAGAGTCAACTTTCTTGCAGAAGTCTTTACACGAATAACGTTCGTGGCAGCAGTTGCATCTATATTGCCAAAATACCATACATCATGTTCGTCTATAACCTTATGCAGATAATTGAAAGGATGTGCACCATCAGAGAATCTAACATCACGACTCGGCAGACATTCCTCCATTACCTCGGCCAACGAACTCGCAGAAGGTAAAGGAACAAAAATAGCCCTATTCTCTGCAGAGCCAAGCATACGCGCAACTATGCCTTTTACTTCTTCATCTCCATCGCTACCATCAGCAGACTGCTGAGGATATTGTGTAGTAAAGACCACTTTTACTCCTTGCTTCCAAGCTTCTTCTATCTTCCTCATATTACTGAGTGATATAACCTTTACTCCAGGAAGTACCAACGTGGAAAACTGTTCATAGTTGACCACATTACTCATGGTCAACTTGCCACCTTCCACGAGACAACGATCGTCAAGAACCTCTGGATGGAGATATGTAAAATCGATTCCCAAATCATCTGTCAAATAATGCGATATTTGTGGATAGTCTGTTCCTTCAACATCAATACCTCCTTCATAATAACCTTTAGGCCCATCTAGTCTATGACCAGCATATTGTGTCTGTATTGGATATAACATTGCCACATCAGCTACATGACGCCCCTCACGGGCTAAAATATAGTTCAAACGGGAAAGAAAGGCATTAAACGAAGGTAATTCCGAATTATACAAAGGGTTACGCCATGAGAGTTCCGGCAGGAAAGTGACATCGGCATCATTATACCATACCGCATGAGGTATTAAATGATTGATGCCCTTGGCGTACTGCTCAATTGCCACTTCATAGAGTTTTTCAACTGAAATGTTTCCCATTGCACCATATGTCTCAGACATGACCATCGCCTTGTCCCAATTATATGCCGATGACGATACAACCTTATAAAAATCCTCTGTGTTACGTCCATTTCCTATCTTGTCAATCCCTGGCATCGACATATATTTGCCAACAAGCATCAAATCGCCAGAAACGCTGGTAGGATTTGCTATTTCCTCCTGGTCCTGATGACCTGTAGCTATAATGTCATGTTCTGCTGCCCAATCGGATATTGTTTTCATGAAACCTTCGCTGTAAAGCGAAGAATGTAATCCAAAAAGCATATTCCTCGCAGTCGCAGTCTTCTCACCTATATCATACCACAAGGCAGGATAAAGAGCCTCTGGAGAAAAGCCATAACGGCGTTCGAACGATTCATTAAAGCCAGCAGTCCACATACGCCCCTGCGCTCTATACATCGTAGGTTCGTCAAAGAAAGTAGACATTATTGTCCGACCGAAATGTTTTGAGAAACGGCTATAATATACTTCATGCGTATCCTGAACAAACAATTTAACCGCCTCAGGAGAAAGGTAATCCACATTAGGATCTCCATCCTTAACACACTGACACACCATGACATGCCATCCAGACCCCCTGGGGGCAGTCCATGTCAAACGTCCCGATGCCTCATCGTAATATTCACGCAGTGGTATTATTTCCTTTGTGTTCATGTTCCATGCCACTAAAGACATCAATTTCCCCTGAAGAGGTAACTGACGGTCAAAGGTAGCACCACTACTCACTCTATATTCTACTTTATCAAGACGTTTGATCGTGTGGTCCGGATGGTTGTTCATAAAAGTCGTCACGCCAGACCCATTGATGGCTCCCATACTCCCGCTGGGGAAACCATATTCGTCGTAGATAGAAAGATGAGCCCCTAAAGATTGTGCTTTACTAAGAACTACGCCATAGAGACGTAAGTACTCCTCAGACAGATAGTCTGGGCGGAATCCTGCACCAAAAGGAAGAATGGCACATCCACCATACCCATCTTTTTCTATCATCTGATTGAACTGGTCAACCAGTGATGCCTCCACTATCCTGGTATTGTTCCAAAACCATAAAGGTATGGGACGCCATGGCATAGAAGGCTTTGAGAACTCGCGTGTCTCGAGCAAAGGAGTATCCTCAGAAAAGGAGGTAAGAACAAAACTCCACACACAACAGACGAGTGTAATAATGCGAAGCAAAGAAACTCTGTAAACCATCATTTTACAATTTTCTTTTTCCCTTCTGTAATAACTATACCGTGTACTGAGTCATTAGGTAACTGCTTGCCGTCAAGGCTATAGAAAACTTTCTCCCTTTGATTTCCCGTCAAAGTGGCAGACTCATCTACACTCTTAATGCTTGTAGGATCTTCTGTGCTAACCATAAACACATAAGAACCTGATCCAACATTATATGTAGCATAGCCTTCGCTTGTGCCTATGTATTGGACGCCATCAGCCTCCTCTGCCAGCCTAGCTCCTTCGTAAATATACAAACCATCTCCCGCGGGCAAACGCAACGTAGCAGATGTATTGGCAGGTATAGTAATTTGATAAGTCATTTCCTTTGTACCATCACAATGCCACTCTGCCTTAATTTGTCCATAATCTGAAGCAAAGTCTGCATCTACTTCTGTAATACGTTTTTGACTATAACGAAGTACATTTCGGGTATCCGGATTTGGCTGTAAGAAGAAGTGTTTAAAACCTGGCTGTTCCTCGTTCGGCATAATACCTGCCATATGTT
>JAZRIA010000049.1:0-2910 GCA_045645045.1 Bacteroidaceae bacterium
TATGTAGAAACCGGGATAACTGAAGAGTTTCTCGCGGAAGGTACTAAACTCCTCTGCCGAAAGCTGACTCATGAACAATTGCTGGGTATAGCGGCTATAGCCGGGATTGCGGCGCGGATCACGGATTTCATCCATGCGTCGCTTATACCACTCTGGCGTTATACCAAGTGTATTGCACAGGTCCACTGTGTCCACACCCACCTGCTCCTTCATGACCACCATGATATCGTAGGCAGGCTGGTTGAAGACAAGCAGTTTGCCGTTTCGGTCGGTGATGGCACCGCGTGCAGGAAAGAGGATGTGCTTGAGAAAGGCATTGCTGTCTGCGTTCTTCTTGAAATCCTCGCTGAGCAATTGCAAGGTGAAGAGGCGCAGAATATATGTAAAGATTATGACACAGGCGATGCCAGCCAGCACAAACCTGCGCTTGTCAAGTTCGTATTTCTTCTTCTCCTTTGCCATGAGACTACTTCCTTTTTGAAGAGAACAACATTTCTATGGACAAGGCCAAGAGCATGGAAAGGGCATAACTGCCCAGGAAACGCAACAACAGGTCCATGACATTGAAGAAGGAGAAGACCTCGAGCAGGAAATACAACAGGTGGTGCACAAGCAGCAATATAGCTATGTATGAGATATAGCCATACTTGCCCAGCAGGTTCATGTCGGGCACGGCATTCTCCACAGCATCCTTTGGCACCATGGCATGCATGAGAGGATACTGAACAAAAGCCGTTGCGGTCAATGCGCCCGTTGCCACACCAGGAGTATTACTGAAGGCATCAAGCACAAGCCCCGAGAAGAATGCCAGCAGCATATTGCCTATACGGCCGGCATCCAGCGGAGTACGCAACAATACCATAACACCCAGCAGGGGTACGGCATAATTCCACAGGATTATGTGGTTGAACACAAAAACCTGAAGAAGGATGACCAGGAACACAAAACCCAGTCTATGGAATAATGTCTGAATCATGGTCGTTGAGAACTACTGCCACATCACGTACGTTCGCCAGGTCGGACGACAGCTGGACGGTAAGCTGATAACTGAGTCCGTCCCTGCTGTCGCGAATCTGCAAGACGCGCCCAACGAATATACCTGGAGGGAAAACATTACTGAAACCGCTTGTCTCCACGGCATCGCCCACCTTGAAGTTGGCATGTCGCGGAACATCGTCCAACGTAGCAGTCAGCACGTTGCCTCCCTGCCAGTGCAAGTAACCAAAATAGTTGTTGCCCCTGAGACGGCATGAAATACTCGACTTGCTGTTCAGCACAGACATGACAAGAGCATAGTGGTCTGTAACCTGCGACACTATACCCACAACACCAGTCCCGGACACAACACCCATCTTAGGTTCCACGCCATCCTTGCGACCCTTGTTTATAGTCAGATAGTTATCGCGCATGGTAATGCTGTTGTACACCACACGAGCAGGCAAGGTGGGATGCGACTGCAATCTGGCAGCCAGGGCACGTTCTGTGTAAGTGCTGTCGTGCTTCAGCCTGGCAAGTTCGTTGCGGAGCACTTCCAATTCGCTCTCCAGATGCAAGTTCCTTTCAGAGAGTTCACGGTTTCTCTCGCCAAGAGTAAGGTAATCCAAGGCGCCCTGCTGCCATTCCTGAACCATGCCCACGACATGGTTGGCTCCAGAGAACCACACGCTTCCCTGATAGGAGTTGAACGACACCAGCAAAGCAAGGCTGATACACTCCAGCAGGAGCAGTACCAACCAATGCGAATATTTCCTTATCCACTCTAAGATGCCTTGCATATGTTGTAAGCCTCATCCACGTAAACGATGGATGAGGCCTTTAGTCATTACATCAAGAATGAGAACTCTCTAATGTGCTTCAATGCAACACCGGTTCCCTTTGCCACACAATGCAAGGGGTCCTCTGCCACATGGAAGGGAATATTGATCTTGTCTGTCAGACGGCGTGCAAGTCCCTTGAGCAGGGCACCGCCACCAGTCAGGTAGATACCATTGTGCACGATATCGGCATAAAGTTCTGGGGGGGTCTCTTCCAAAGCCTGCAGGATAGCAGCCTCTATCTTTGCCACAGTCTTCTCCAGACAGCGGGCTATCTCCTGATAGCACACAGGCACCTCCATGGGGAGAGCCGTGATACGGTTGGGGCCATGCACGATGTAGTCCTCAGGAGCTTCCTCGCCGAGGTCAGTAAGCGCAGCACCCACGTTTATTTTGATACGCTCGGCCATGCGCTCACTGACCTTCACGTTGTGCTGGCGCGACATGTACTCCTGGATGTCATAAGTGAGGTCATCGCCGGCAGTGCGCAGGCTCTTGTCAGCAACGATACCGCCAAGGCTGATAACAGCAATCTCGGTGCTACCGCCGCCGATGTCAACAATCATGTTGCCTTCGGGAGCAAGGACGTCCAGACCGATACCTATGGCAGCCGCCATGGGTTCGTAAATCAGATACACCTCACGTCCGCCAGCATGCTCGGCACTATCGCGCACGGCACGCAGCTCCACTTCGGTAGAACCGCTGGGCACGCTGATCACCATCTTCAGCGAGGGGGTGAAAAGGTGGGTGCCGGTGTGTATCTTCTTGATAAGACCACGCATCATCTGTTCACAGGCGTTGAAGTCTGCGATAACACCGTCGCGCAAGGGGCGGATAGTGCGGATGTCGGGGTTGGTCTTCTCGTACATCATCTTGGCGCGCTCGCCCACGGCTATCATCTTCTCCGTGCGGCGGTCCAAGGCCACTACACTGGGTTCGTCCACCAAAACCTTGCCATCACTGATGATGATGGTATTGGCGGTTCCCAAGTCCATGGCTATTTCCTTGGTAAAACTAAAGAATCCCATTTATATTCTTCGTGTGCTGATGATGCTTACTTTACAAAATACTCATGAATGGCAGTATCGTAGTGGCT
>JAZRIA010000050.1:0-1268 GCA_045645045.1 Bacteroidaceae bacterium
TTCGGCTTCCTTGAAGAACCAGAAGCTCTTGTGGTTGGTGCCTACTGCTGCCAGGTAGGACTGGACGTTCTTGGTGTCTTCCTTCCAGTTCAGGGCGATGCACGCCGAGCTGTTGAAAGCCAGGTTGGCGTGGTCGGAACTTGTCATGCCGAAGCAGTCGGTGCCTTCGCCAGGGGTTGACTTGATGAAGTACTCTACGGGTTCGGTGCCCATGTACACTGCCACTCCGGTTGTTTCCGGCACGGTCTGTGCGTAACGCCCTGTGCAGAGGTTCTGCACGTAGTAGCATCCTTCGTTGCCGGTAGGAATGAACCGCCAGTAGGAATAGGTGTCCAGACCTGCGTTACACTGGATGATGTCGTTACCGCTGTCTTTCATGTACATGGCATGGTTGTTGCGGGGAGAAATCGTGTAGTAACGATTCTTGTCAATGTCAAGTCCCCATGCGGATGCTATGCATAGCAATAGCATCATCAAAGATAACAGGTTTCTCTTCATTTGATTAGTGATTAAGTTAATTATTATTATGGTTGTTTTTCTTTCTGCATGGTTTGTTGTCAAATAGGTTAAGCATTATGGCCAATTAGGTTAACCATTATGGTCGGAAAGGTTAAGCATTATGGCCCGAAAGGTTAACCTATTTTGGAGCGCTGTCCGGGGCGGGTTTCCGAAGTGCCGAAGTGCCTATGGCCACCTTCCTGCCGTTCAGGATGAAAATGCCGGGGGAAGTGATGGAGTCCTGCCGGCGGCCGTGCAAATCGTAGCACTTGCCATCCGCCCATTTGTCTGGCCGAACATCGCTGATTCTGTCGGCAAACGATGACTTGAAGGTCGGGTATTCGCCTTCCGTAATTGTCCAGACGGTGTCGAAATCCCAGTTCAGCGTGCCGGTATAGAACGCTTTGGTGCGCAGCACAGCATCGTCCACCTCCTTAATAGTGCCTGCCGGAATCTGTCCGCCCACGCCTGCGTCTGCATAGTAACTCAACTGAATACCCTTGCGCACATAGAGGCCCGACATGTGTTCCACCTCATTGTTGGGCGCAACAGGCAGACGGCGCGAATAATAATAGTTGGGGGTGGCACCGGTAATGCTGTTTGCCATTACCAGAACATCCTGCAGACGAACATTGCGATTGTTGTCCGTAAAGCCAATCACACCCGTGGCACAGCCCGAGTTATGACTCTGCTGAAGGGTGGAAACATTGCCGGCATAGTAAGCGCGGGCAATGTCGAGTTTTGCCACCGACGTGCCGTTGTTGGAATGA
>JAZRIA010000051.1:0-2830 GCA_045645045.1 Bacteroidaceae bacterium
CGTGCCGACAAGAAGCGTTACCCTGCCGTAAACCCCATCGACTCTTACTCCAAGTATCTGGAATACCCCGAGTTTGCCGAGTACATCAAGGGCCACATCAACGAGGAGTGGATTCCCAAGGTGCTTGCCCTGAAGACCCGCATGCAGCGCGGTAAGGAGATTGCCGAGCAGATCAACATTCTGGGCGACGACGGTGTACCCGTGGAGTACCACGTTACGTTCTGGAAGTCCGAGATTATCGACTTTGTCATCCTTCAGCAGGATGCCTTCGACGAGATTGATGCCGTTACACCTCTGGAGCGTCAGGAGGAGATTCTTAACCTCGTGACCGCCATCTGCGACAAGGACGACTACACCTTTGCCGACTTTGAGGAGGTGACCAAGTATTTCAAGAAGATGATCAACCTGTGCAAGCAGATGTACTACTCTGCCTACAAGAGCGAGCAGTACTATGACTTCAAGAAGCAGGTGGAAGAAATGTTATAATAATTAATAAGGTATGGCAACAGCATTTCAGAAAGTATATACAAAGATAAGCCAGATAACCAAGGCTACCTGCTCACTGAAGGCAAAGGGCGTTGGCTACGACGAACTGGCAACCATCAACGGCCGTCTGGCTCAGGTGGTAAAGATTATGGGCGACGACGTTACCCTGCAGGTGTTTGAGGGTACGGGCGGTATCCCCACCAATGCCGAGGTTACCTTCCTTGGCAAGGCTCCCTCGCTGAAGGTGAGCGACGACCTGGCAGGCCGTTTCTTCAATGCCTACGGACATCCCATCGACGGCGGTCCGGAGATTGAGGGCCGAGAGGTGGAAATCGGCGGTCCCTCGGTGAACCCCGTGCGCCGCAAGCAGCCCAGTGGACTCATCGCCACCGGTATTGCAGGTATCGACCTGAACAACACCTTGGTGTCTGGTCAGAAGATTCCCTTCTTTGCCGACCCCGACCAGCCTTTCAACGAGGTTATGGCCATGGTGGCCATGCGTGCAAAGGCCGACAAGATTATCCTGGGCGGTATGGGTATGACCAACGACGACTACTACTTCTTCCGCAACACCTTCTCCAATGCAGGTGCGCTGGACAGAATCATCTCCTTCATCAATACTACCGAGGACCCTGCCGTGGAGCGCCTGCTCATTCCCGATATGGCACTGACCGCGGCCGAGTACTTTGCCGTGGAGAAGCATGAGACCGTACTGGTTCTGCTTACCGACATGACCTCCTATGCCGACTCTCTGTCTATCGTGAGCAACCGTATGGACCAGATTCCTTCCAAGGACTCTATGCCCGGATCTCTGTAATCCGACCTGGCAAAGATCTACGAGAAGGCAGTTCAGTTCCCCGAGAGCGTGGGTGGCGGTTCTATCACCATCATTGCCGTAACCACCCTGAGCGGTGGCGACATCACCCACGCCGTGCCCGACAACACGGGTTATATCACCGAGGGTCAGCTGTATCTGCGCCGCGATAGCGATGTGGGCAAGGTGGTTGTTGACCCCTTCCGTTCTCTATCGCGTCTGAAGCAGCTGGTTGCTGGCAAGAAGACCCGCAAGGACCATGCCCAGGTGATGAATGCCGCTATCCGCCTGTATGCCGATGCTGCCAATGCAAAGACAAAGCTGGAGAACGGTTTCGACCTGACCGACTACGACAACCGTTGCTTGGACTATGCCAAGGACTATGCCGAGAAGCTTCTGGCCATCGACGTGAACCTGAACACCGAGGAGATGCTGGACGTGACATGGTCTCTGTTCAACAAGCACTTCGAGTTGGAAGAGTTGAATATCAAGAAAGAGTTTACCGACCAGTATTGGACTAAGAAATAGTCATGGCAATAAAATATCAGTTTAACAAAACGTCACTGCAGGCTCTGGAGAAGAACCTGAAGATGCGCCAGCGTACCTTGCCCATCATCAAGAGCAAGGAGACGGCTCTGCGTCTTGAGGTAAAGAAGTGCAAGGACGAGGCCGAGGTGCTGGAGGAGAAACTCCAGCAGCAGATAGCAGGCTACGAGTCCATGTATGCTCTGTGGGGTGAGTTTGATGCCTCGCTGGTGTCGCTCAAGGACGTGGAACTCGGCGAGAAGAAGATTGCCGGTGTGCGCGTGCCCTTGTTGCTGAACATCAGCCTGGAGGTTCAGCCCTTCGGACTTTTCTCCGCCCCGAAATGGTACTTCGACGGAATACAGCTTCTGCAGGGATTGGCCAAGACTGCCGTGGAGCGCGAATTTGTGCTGGCAAAGCTGGATCTTTTGGATCATGCCCGCCGCAAGACCACGCAGAAGGTCAATCTCTTCGAGAAGGTGCAGATTCCCGGCTATCAGGAGGCCATACGCAAGATCAAGCGCTTCATGGAGGACGAGGAGAACCTGTCCAAGTCCAGCCAGAAGATTTTGAAGAGTCTTCAGGCCAAGCGTGCACAGGCAGTGGAACCCGAATCATTGGCAGAAGGAGAGGAGGTAGAGGCTTATGATTGAAAAGATGAAGAAGTTCACCTTTCTGGTGACCGACCGCGAATATGAAGGCTTCATAGAGTCCATCCGCGAACTGGGCGTGGTGCATGTCACTCAGTTGCAGCAGGGTGCCACCAGCACCGAGTTGCAGGAGGCCATCTACCTGGAGCAGCGCTATGCCCGTGCTCTGGACTTCCTGAAGATCTATGGCACGAAGTATGCCCAGAAGTCAGACACCCTTGCCCCCGAGTACGGTTCTCCCCTGAACCTCTTGGAAAAGGTGGAGGAACTGCAGGTGCAGGAAAATGTGCTTTTGCACGAAGAGGACGAACTGCAGAAGGAGTTTGACATGCTCGACCCTAGGGGCGACTTCTCG
>JAZRIA010000052.1:0-3121 GCA_045645045.1 Bacteroidaceae bacterium
CATTCCGGTTGGGGTTTCCTCGTGGAACTGGCTCCAGTCCACATCCACTCTGACAAGAGCATCGTGGGGATGATGGAAACACAGATCCTTGTGTTCGCATGCTACAAGGCTTAATAGCATGAGAGACAGAAGGCTGCATCGCAAAACGGATGAAAGAAAAGGGGTATGTCGCATTATTTCCTGTCTCCTTTCCTTCTATTTATATTGTCAGTGCCAAGAAGCCACACCAGCGTAACCTCTGCTTTTGTAGGACCGAAGTAGTTCAGCTTCTTTTGCTCCTGCCATACATAACAGTTGTCAATCAGGCGGTACTCGTTGTGCATGCCTCTGAGATAGCCTAGACCTATCACAAAGTCAAGATTCAGACGTCTGGCTATGGGCAACGAATAACCGTATTCCAGACCAACGGAATAGGAGGGTCTGTCGAAAAGCGCCTCTCCGGGATTGCCCGACATGTAACCCGTGCCACTGGCCATAAAGTCGTATGTTAGCACCTGTCCGTACAAACCGATGTGATGACCGGAAAGAGGCTTGGCCTTTGCCTGACTGCCCAACCAATAGCGCAATGACACTTCTCCGCCGTATGTGCGCCAGAACCATCCTCTCGTATTCCACCATGCATAGTGCCAGTTGGCACTGATACTGATGTCGTGCCCCAGATAGAACTCTGCACCAAGATTGGGGATGAGCATGGCATCATACAAAAGGTTTGTCTTCAGCGCCCATTTGAAATGATGCGATGCTACAGGAGCGAAAAGAGCGTCTGCAGATACCGAATCTATAGGCTGCAGGGAAACGGGTGCCATGCTGGCAGAAACATGTGTGTTGTCTGCCTGGAATTCAGGTCTGGAAACATACACCATTACCCACGTGGCCTTGCGCAGGATGGGCATGTGATGTTTGACAATATAGTTAAATGTCTTGCCCTTGTCCAAATTATGCAAACGCCATTTCTTGGTTTCGGTATTTATCTTTGCATCAAGGATTTTCAATACTCTATTACGGTTCTTACGGTGATAGTTGTCATGAATCTCCTGTTTGAGCCCTTCCCAGTTTTCTCCCATTGGGCGGAGAATAATATCCTCGGGGTGCAGGACAGAGTCATTGGGGAGATGGTCAAGAATGAACTGACGCGCTACCTTGGCACGCTCACGGGCAAGATAGTTGTTGTGACGCAATGTTCCTTCGGGGGAAGAGTAAACATAGACAACAATGCTGTCTATACGGGGAGAGAGCGACAATACCCTTTTGATACGCGCCATCTGTCGTGCGTTGTCGAGATAGTCTTCCTGCAAATCGACACAATCCCTATCATAATATAAGAAATAACGGTCATCTCGCGAGCATACCGTATCCGCGTCTGCATGGCCATATACTTCTGCCATGCACAACGAACACAATAACAAGATGACCAACCTTAATAACCTCATTACTTTCTCCAATCCAAACTAAGCGTCATACGCTACACAAATAAGCCAAAGGTACGACTTTATATTTTCCACCAATGAAATATAGATACTTCCCCTCATTAACATTTGTTACCTTAAATGAGCTGACATGAACAAATTCCATCGGAACTGTTTGTGCGTGCAAAATTACGTAATAAGGGAAAGGTAACGAAATTTTCTGCGTTATCGTTTTACAACACAGGTGTTGCATTTTTACAAAAAATTATAAAATCAATGTAAAGATTTGCAAAAAGACAAGAAAATCGCCTATTTCATCGAAGAAACGGGCGATTCATCTATTTTAATCCTTCAATAAACTCTGTTGGGGTGAAACCTGTAATTTTTTGTAAGTTTCTCCATGCTGTGGGCCTATGTCGGTAGCCGACATAGTTGAATAACTCATGAATATTTGCTTCGGGATTGCGCTTCAGACTCTCCACGACATAGTTAATGCGACGATGTGTGATGTAGTCCACGAAGGTGCGTCCGGTGTTGCGTTTGAACGCTTTGCCAACATATGTGCGGTTGGACTCAAGCTGCTCCGAAAGCGAAGTAAGACTAAGTTCCGGACTACGCCACTTGCCATTGCTCTCGAGCTGTAGTGCAATGTGTTCCCACAGATTATCATCTTCTGAAACTACATCGTTGCCATGAGTATTAATGTCAATAGAAGAAGACGGCAGAAGACGCTCGTAGAGCTCGTAGTTTGTTACAAATATAAAGAAGAGCATCCACAGCAGATCATGTATGGGCACCAGCCAGTACATATGAGTCATCTGTATTAGAAAGTGCACAAGGCCTATTATGCAGAAGCCGGAAGAATATTTGAGAATAAACTTGCGGTCGGCGGAACTGTGACGCCAATCATAAGGAACCAGAAAGAGCGAGAAGCAATAGAACAGCATGACGATGAGGGTGAGGATACGAAATTGTACATTGAACTCACCAAGGTGCTCCCACAGGTCAGCATAATTTAAAATAGGAGTATATTCGATGCCTGAGCACATACCTATAAACGCCAACACAAGCAAAGGCGCAAAAAGCATGGTGTATATTTTGGCACGACTGACAGTAGGCCGCATCACCTCCAAAGGATATAGGAAATAGGTCACCTGAATGATAACAGGCACAAAAATGTGCTCTGGTTCCAGAAACGCTCCATCAGCCGTAGTTGTCTTTTGCCAAGTACGAAAAACAAACATAAAGGCAAAAATTGCCCCTATCCAACTTAGCACAGCCTGGATGCTGCGAGAGTAATCACCTGTCTCACTGCGTCGTCTCCACAAAATGATACCGCACCATAAAAAAGAAACGGTCTTCAATATCAAAAGTATTGTTGCAATATATCTCATAATTTACTCGTGACAGTTCACCTTATTATATATAGATTAGTTCAAAATGAAAACAAATGTACTAATAAGCGAGTGAAAAACAAAATAACGAAAGTAAGGATACGAATAATGCCCTTAACATTGCTAACACCTATAACTTTACTCTTACTACACAAAGGGCAAAAAAGCCCTATATATCGTAGTATATATACAATGTAATATACAATAATTGCACAAAGTTACAATCCTTTTCTACAAATTGTATATAAGAACACATAATATACCCCCCCCCCCCGTTAACATTTATTAACTCTTATCGCTTCCAATACAGAGTTATTTACT
>JAZRIA010000053.1:0-4582 GCA_045645045.1 Bacteroidaceae bacterium
GGGGCGACTTCTCGCCCGAGAAGGTGCAGCGCCTGTCCGAGACCATAGGCATGGAGATGCATTTCTTCCGTTGTACGAGCAAGAGGTTCAAGGCTGAATGGCTTGACCAGTTCTATGCCGTTCCCGTAACCGAGGTGAAGAAGAAGACCTACTTCGTTACCTTCTCCGAGTCCCGTCCCGAAATAGCTGCAGAACACCTCGCCCTGCCTCAGAAGTCGCTCTCGCAGGTAAAGGCGGAGATCGAGGATGTGAAGAAGCGCAAGTATGTGGTACGCCAGCAGATGTCGGCCGTGGCAAACGGACTGCTCCCCGTTCTGGAGGAGGGCATGCTGGAGGTACGCAACGACATTTCCCTGAACAAGGTGCATCTCAGTTCCGAAAAGACCTGTGGCGATGTCCTGCACCTGATGCTTGGCTGGGTGCGTGCCGATTCTACCGCTCCTTTGACCGAATACCTGGACAAGGCTCACATCTACTATGATATGCAGGATCCTGCCTACGAGGACGACGTTCCCGTGCAGATTACCAACGGACGCTTCTCGCGCCTGTTCGAACCAATCCTGAAGATGTACTCCCTGCCCAACTATACCGACCTTGACCCCACCGAGTTCTTCGCTCCCTTCTTCATGCTGTTCTTCGGCTTGTGCATGGGCGATGCCGGCTATGGTCTGCTCATCTTCCTTGTGGGCCTGTTCCTTGCTCTGAAGGGAGCGCAGGACATGAAGCCCTACGGACGTTTGGCCATGTGGCTGGGCGGAACTACCGTGGTGTGCGGCTTGGTGTGCGGTACCCTGTTCGGCATTGACCTCACCCAGCAGAGTTGGGCGTTCCTGGAACCCGTCAAGCCCTACTTCCTGAACGACAATGGCGTGGGTCCCATCTTTGGCTACAGCCCTATGATGGTGCTTTCCGTTGTGATCGGCATGGTGCAGGTACTGCTGGGCATGATACTGAAGGGTTGCAAGGCCATCAAGAACTACGGCTGGCCCTATGCTGTGGGCACCTTCTCATGGGTTGCCGCTCTGCTGGGCGCCATCGTGCTTTATGGTTTGCCTGCATGCGGTGTGGAACTGGCCATGTGGGTGCAGTATATCCTGTATAGCATCATAGGCATCAGTGCTGTGGGCATATTCCTGTACAACAATCCCGCCAGTTACAAGAAGCCCGTTCTGGGCGTGCTTAGCAACATAGGCGGCGGCGTGTGGGAAACCTATGGTATGGCAACAGGCCTGCTGGGCGACCTGCTCAGTTACATCCGCCTCTTTGCCCTTGGTCTTACCGGCGGTGTGCTGGGTGGTGTATTCAACTCACTGGCTCTGGATATGACGGCAAGCCTGCCCCTGTGGGCACGTATCCTGGTCATGGTCATTATCCTGCTCCTTGGTCATGGCATCACGTTTGCCCTGAGCATGATCAGCGCCTTCGTGCATCCCATGCGTCTTACCTTCGTGGAGTTCTTCAAGAACGCCGACTTTGCTGGTGGCGGCAAGGAGTATGACCCATTCCGTAAATTAAAATAAAACAAATAAATAACAATTAATAAAACATTCAAAAACTATGGAAATCTTTTTGGTTTATCTGGGCATTGCCCTCTGTGTAGCCCTGTCTGGCATAGGCAGCGCTTATGGTGTAACTATCTGCGGTAATGCCGCTATCGGTGCTTACAAGAAGAACCCCAATGCCAGCGGTTCATACATGGGTCTTTCTGCCCTCCCCTCTTCTCAGGGTCTGTACGGCTTCGTAGGTTTCTTCATGCTGCAGGGTCTTGCAACCCCCGATGTTAACATGGTAAAGGCTTGTGCCGTATTCGGTGTAGGTCTGGCTTGCGGTCTGGTATGTCTGTTCTCTGCTATCCGCCAGGCTAAGGTTTGTGCCAACGGTATCAGCGCTATCGGTGCTGGCCACAACGCCTTCGGTACCACCATGGTATTGGCCGTATTCCCCGAGCTGTACGCCATCCTGGGTCTGCTCGTGCTGATTCTGACCGCAGGTGCATTGTAATCCTGATTGAGAAGCGGGAGTTGCTAATGCCCCGCTCCCCATACACACACAAGGCACAGGACCTGTTTTCACGCAGGTTCTGTGCCTTTTCCGTGTGCGTCTCAAGGATATTCTTGCTCTACGTAAATAACCTTTCACTCCATCAAAGTATAATGGACCGGCGATGTGCCAGTCCATTAATTGTATGTCTTTTGCCAGAAAGGCGCTTAGGGACTTTTTTAAATCCCTTGCTGGTCATTGTTATGCTTCTACTTCATCACCGGACGGATAGGATGGTCGGTATGGCGTCCCTCAGTGGCGATTTTGATCATATCTTTGGACATAAACAAAGCGTATGCATCATAGTTCCCTAAAGACTTGCTGTTCATGGGGATGGAAGTCCAGTAACTCGCCATTGTATTGTTGTCGCCGAACGGGAAGAAGATGTAGTTGCCGTTTATCTTGCTGATGGCCTTGCATCCTGTGACTCTGCCCAGAGTGGTGTATTCCCATGTGCAGTTGTCCATCAGTTCCTGAATGTCGGCTTTTGTAGGCATCCTCCAAGCACCTCCCCACATGGATGCCGCGGCATCATACTGGGCACTTCCGCCAATGCCGCTCATCCATTTGCCGTACGATTCTGCACGATGGGAAACATCGAGGATTTCAGGAGCAATGCATGCCCATTGGAAGGTGTGGCCAAGTTCTTCGGACGATTTGGCGCCCACGTTGCAGGCTGCCCATTTGATGCCAGAGGGCAAGCCCAGGTCCACCCACTTGTGACCGTCGGTCTGGCCTTGCGAGGGAACGGTTATCATGGCATCGTTGTCAATGACTGCACGGACAGCGAAACCCGACGAGCGCTCGCCTACTCCCATCTCGCCCAGGGCAGCGCCGTAATGGTACTCGTGGGCACCGTTCTTATAAGAATCCTTATGTGGCGTAGAGGTCCAGTAGTTGCCGCATACGGTGGCATTTTCATGCTTAGAACCGTATTCCTTGTGGCCGGTGGCCGGCAGGAAAAGTGTTCTCTTGTTCTTGGTGTTGGTAAATTCCTGTCCCAGACGCCCGTTCTTTTTCACATACTGCGGGAAGGGGCAGTATCTCACCAACTCATCAAACTCCTCCTTGGTGGGCATTCGCCATCCCTTTCCCCACTTGGCGGTGGCCACGTCGTAGGTGGCATTTCCGGAGATGTCGTCCATGTCCTTTCCGTGGGTCTTGCTGTTATCAGGCATGTAGGAGGTCTTGGTTACTGTTTCGCCCCATGCATATAGACCGCCAGGAGCCGATGGGGTGGTAGCGCCGATGTTGCAGGTGGCCCAACGTGTTCCTGAGGGCAGACCCAGGTCTATCCATTCGTGACCATTGGTCTTGCCCGTGACTGGAGCCTGGTCCTTGGGCGGATTTTCTACCACCACAGGACGGATGATCTCTCCCTTTTCTTCCAATATTCTCAGATGACGTTCCTTTTGTTCTTCAAAAGACTGATTGCTGCTGGCAGCCTCCTGAGTTTGGGACTTTTTCTGTTGCTGTTTGCTGGTGCCAGATGTGTTTTTAGTATCCTTGTTCACATGCTTGTTGACCTCACGGCTCACATCGTTTACCGCTTTCCCCAGTTTCTTTAAGAAACTCTGTGCTGAAGCATCGGTCACTCCCACTGACAGGAACAGTGCCAGTGCCATTCCAATAAATCTCTTCATATGCAGTTGAGTTAAGGTTTGTGTCTGTAATAGTTAGTTTTAGATATCGCAAAGTTAGCAAAAGAAAGCGAACCATTGTCCGATTACATCAAAAATATCGTCACAGCAGGCACAAAAGTAGGCCAACTTGCCACAAGAACCCTGTTTTTGAGCAGGGAACCCTGCCGATACCTAAGGGAACCCCGACCATGAAGGCTGCTTATGCGATTTTCTCCCCCCAGTTTTGCCAAGAATAAATAAAACTACAACACTATAGGAGGCATGCAACTTGACGGTTGCTATTCCATTTTTATATCGCAAAGTTAAGAAAAAACGAAGCATTATTTGATTGTATCAAAAATATTACTAAATTTGCAACATCCGTATTAACAAATTATACTTTCTAAATAATAGTACTATGAAAAAGGTTTTATTTACAGTCCTGATGCTGATGGGCTTGTGCCTCTCAGCTTCTGCACAGAGGGAAGAAATTTTCTACTATCGCGATTCAAAGGGTGAACAGCAGATGGTCAGAGACTTTATCGACCGTAATGCCTTAATCTACCGTTTCGATGGCGATAGCGAAGACGATTGCATCATGGAAATGAGAAACTACAAGAAAAAAGGCAATACAGAAACCTTCGACATCTATGTAAAACAGGGATATCAAATGGGCAAGAAAAGAGGGCACATCACCATTGTAACGGACCCTGATTTGGTTGTCACTAAAGGCGGAGAGCTTGACCTCTCCAAGCAGACTGCCATCGTCAAGGACGGAAACGACACAAAAAAACTTTTCTTCCTGACTGGAGAGCAGTATAACAAGTTCCATGGCAAGCGCGGCGGCGATGGCGAGGAAAGCATGAATCCCGTGGAGAAGGCCAAGGCAAAGGGCAAGGACTTGCTGAACAAGGGCAAGA
>JAZRIA010000054.1:0-16590 GCA_045645045.1 Bacteroidaceae bacterium
ACATGGCTACGATCCGACTTGCCGAGACTTGGGGTACGGCAAGCAGTATCATTGCTGCAAAGGCAAGGAGTTGTTTTTTCATCGTATTACTATTTATTTACGTTAATTCTGAGTTCAAAGATACAATTTCTAAGGATAATATCCTCGTTATTATGACCATTTTTAATAACTTTGCGCCAAATTAGTCTACAAGGCAATCAAATTTCACTAAACTTAAACATAAACGACATGAAAAAAGTATTACTGCTACTAATGGCTGCAGCCTTCATGGGCATGCCTGTGGAAGCAAAGAAAAAAGACAAGAAAAAGAAGGGCAAGGCAAAGACTGAAGCTGCCGCTCCAGCCCCTGCCCCCAAGAAAAAGGAGGTCAAGCCCAGCATCTCACGCAAGGGTATGCTGAATGTTGAGAAGGTTGGCACCGACTGGTTCATGGAAGTTCCTGACAGCCTGCTTGGCAAGGACATTCTGGCCGTAACACGTTACACCTCCACTCCCTCAAGTTCTGGCAAGTTCGGTGGAGAGGAGTGTAACGAGCAGGTTGTCTTCTTTGAGATGAACCCAGACAGCACTGTGCTTCTGCGCTCTCGCATGACCATCAACCTGGCCGATAGTACAGATGCTATTTCCAAGGCTATAAACGTGAGCAACGAGCATCCCATCATAGGTGCTTTCAAAGTTGAGAAACATACTGCAGGCAAGTCTCGTATAAAGGTGACCCAGTTCCTCAATTCAGACAACCCTCTGGGTATCATGTCTTACTACAAAAAATCATTTACTCTGGGTATGCAGGATGCTTCCCTGTCTTATGTAGAGGACATCAAGACCTTCCCCACAAACACCGAGATCCGTCTGGTAAAGACATACAATAGTGCTGGCAGAGAACTTCCCGCTTCTGCATACACTGGCAAGGTAACCTTCGGTCTGAATATAAGCCTGGTACTGTTGCCCGAAGAACCCATGATGCCCCGTCTTTTTGACCAGCGCGTTGGTTACTTTACTCATGGCTTCAACCAGTTCAACGACGAACAACAGCGTGTAGGCAAACAGGTTATGATTTCCCGTTTCCGTCTGGAGCCCAAGAATGCCGAGGATGCCGAGAAGATGCGCCGTGGCGAACTCATCGAGCCCAAGAAGCCCATCATCTACTACATCGACCCCGCTACTCCCAAGCAGTGGCGCAAGTACCTCATCATGGGCGTGAACGACTGGCAGAAGGCTTTCGAGAAGGCTGGCTGGAAGAACGCTATCCGTGGCGAGGAATGGCCCGAGAACGACACTACCATGAGCATGGAAGATGCACGATTCTCCATGATCCGCTATCTGGCAAGCCCTATTGCCAATGCCTATGGTCCCCATATCTCCGACCCCCGCACCGGCGAGATTATGGAGGCCCATGTTTGCTGGTACCACAATGTAATGTCTCTGGTACACGACTGGTACATGGTGCAGGCCAGCAGCATTGACGAGGCCGCACGCAAGATGCACTACAGCGAAGAACTGATGGGAGAACTGATCCGCTTCGTATCAAGCCACGAGGTTGGTCACTCACTGGGTCTGCGCCACAACTTCGGTTCTTCTGCCATGGTTCCCACCGACAGTCTGCGCAACAAGGCATGGGTAGAGAAAAACGGTCACACTCCCTCTATCATGGACTATGCTCGTTTCAACTATGTAGCTCAGCCCGAGGATGGCATTACACAGAAGGGCATCTTCCCCCGCATTGGAGACTATGACATGTGGGTAATCGAATGGGGCTATCGTCCCATGCTGGATGCAAAGACTCCTATGGAGGACCACAAGGCCTTAGAGGCTATGACACAGGAGGCACAGAAGAATCCACGTCTGTGGTGGGGTGACGGTGAAGGCCTGCGTGGTGTTGACCCCCGTCGCCAGACCGAGGACCTGGGCGATGATGCAGTGAAGTCAAGCACCTACGGTGTGATGAACCTGAAGCGCGAAATGGCAGAACTGCCCAAGTGGACTTTTGACGAGAATGACATCCACGATGAGAACCTCGCTACAATGTACGGACAGATGCGTGGCCAGCTCCTGCGCTATGCCGGACACGTTGCCGGTTACATCGGTGGTACATACCAGACCTACTACACACGCGCCCAGGGCGGCACAACCTTCGAGCCAACTCCCCTGAAGAAGCAGAAGGAGTCTCTCCAGTGGCTGGAGAAGAACGTGCTGAACGAACCCACATGGATGCGCGAGTTCGACTATTGCAAGACCATGACTCGCGACACACGCACCCTGACACAGCCCGTAGCAACTCAGGCTGCTTCACTGCTCGTAACTCGCCTGAACGGTTTGAACGACCTCTATCCTGCCGACAAGTACATTGCCGACATCATTCGCATCTGCTTTGCCGAGGCACAGAACGGCAAGAGCGTAAGCAACTACCGCCAGACTTTGCAGAGCACTTTGACCGTTCTGCTCATCAACCGCTTCCAAAGCCTGAGCGGCACCGTTGCTTCCGAGCCTCGTGCCATGACTCTGCTTGCATTGAAGAGCATACAAAGCAAAATCAAGAATGCAGGTGCCGATGCCAAGAGCCGTGCACACTTCCAGAACCTCTCCGACCAGATAGAGCGTGCCCTGGTGGTGAAGTAATCATTGTCGAAACAATACATTATTAATATATGCCCCGGACACCAACACAATAATGTTCGGGGCATTTTATATAAGACCTTAATATTATGGGATTTGGAAAATGGATTGGTGGCATTGTCGGCTTTATGGCGGCAGGCCCTTTAGGTGCCTTGGCAGGTTATGCCCTGGGCAAACTGCTGGAAGGAGGCGATACCTACACCGACAACGGGCAGTACACACATACTGACCCCACCTATGGACAGAGGAACAGTTTCCTGTTCTCCCTGCTGGTAATGGTATCGTACATCATCAAGGCCGACGGCAAGGTGATGCACAGCGAAATGGAATTTGTACGCCAGTTCCTTCGTGTCAATTTCGGAGAAGCGGCTGTAAGCGAGGGCAACCAAATTCTGCTCAACCTTTTTGAGCAACGCAAGCAGATGGATGCCAAGAATCCTTCGGCATTCAAAAACGCCATCTACGAGTGCGGTGCGCAGATAAAGCAGAACATGAGTTATGAGCAACGCCTTCAGTTGCTCAGTCTCCTTGCCAAGATAGCGCAGAGCGACGGCAGCGTGTGCCAGGCAGAGATAGATGCCTTGAAAGAAGTATCCATTGCCATGGGACTCTCTGCAGAAGAGGTGGAGTCAATGCTGAATCTGGGTGGCAAGACATTGGAACAGGCCTACAAGGTTCTTGAAATCGACTCCTCAGCCTCTGACGAAGAGGTAAAGAAAGCCTACCGCAAGATGGCGCTCAAACATCACCCCGATAAAGTGGCAACCTTAGGCGAAGACGTTAAGAAAGCAGCAGAAGAGAAGTTCCAGCAAATCAACAATGCCAAGGAAATGATATTCAAGGCAAGGGGAATAAAGTAATATCTTATTATAATATTCGCGCCCTCCAGCAGGGACGTTGTTAAATCAAATCAGGCGAGCTTGGAGGCTCGCCTGATTGTTTTTATTGATCAAATCTTCTTCATACGTACGCGGAACTCGTAGGTCTGCTTGCCGTCGATGACGTACTTCTGCATGGGACCAGGGCCACATGAAGCATTGCCGAGAGCACGGATGTCCATACCTAACTGCAACCAGATGTAAGGACGAGCCTTGATGTCCCATGTATGCTGGGCATTCATCAGGTCGGCATCGGTGTAGCGGTTGGCACAGAAATAAATACCCTCGGGACACTCAATCTGCCAGCCATGACCCTTGGCATCGGTAAGAGTTACGTTGTAAACCAGACGGTCGCCAGTGGTCTGTGGCTTCATATAGGGTTCCATCAAAGTACCCTCGGGCAATGTGCCGTCGGCATTGAAGGGCAAAGCCTTGCCGCTATAGTTGCCCACAAGCACTCCAGCCATACGGTCGGGATAGTTCTCGTAGGGACCATAACCGTAGTAGTTGACATTGCAGAAGGCAGTATCAAGCTCTGCTGCCACGCCCACACGACGCAGATTGCTCTTGGGAGTAACCTTCACAATCATGTCTATGCTACCGTCCTTCAGGTAGTTGTAGGTAATCTGGCAATCAGCCTTGTTCTCGCTGTTGGTGTCACCGAAGCGGTCGTTCTCAATCCAACGGTGGTTCTGGAATGCGAACATGGGATGATCGGTCTTCTCACCCTTGGCCAAAACTGGCAGGTACATGCCCTTCACAAGGTCAACGCCATAGTGTGCAACGGTGTGGCCTGCAGGAGTGGAGAGAGATGCTTCGGTATCAACAACAGTAACGTTGAGCACAGCATGCTGTCCCTTCTTGGTAGCCTGCTTGATATACTTGGCATCGGGGATGGCAATGGTGGTTGTCTCACCGGGCTTCACATCACCAAGCATGGCGGTAACGGTTTTCTTCACCTTGCCGTCGAGCATAACCTTAGCCTCCACCTTCATGCCCTTGAGCGAACGGAAGTCGTAGGCATTGCGCAAGGTGAGAGTACCCTCAGCATACTGGAACTTGATGAACTGATGAGCAAACTTAACCTCAGCCAACTTGGCGGTCTGGCGACGTTCGGCAGTTACCACACCATTAGAGCAGAAGTTGCCCTGGTGAGGGCCGGGGAAGTCATAACCAGTGTGCAGACGACGAACACCCTTCTTCAGTTCCAGAGGTTCGTAGATAGCCTGGTCCACCCAGTCCCAGATACAGCCACCGATAGTAGCGTTGCTCTCCTCCATACTCTGCATGTACTCGGGCAGGTTGCCGATAGCATTACCCATGGCATGAGCATATTCGCAAAGGAACATGGGCTTGTCCATATTGCTGGTGTTCTGTGCCATCCAGTCCATAGAGGGGTACATCTTGGAGTAGAAGTCGGAGTAGGCGCTACCACCGAAGTCACGATCGATACGTGTTCCCTCGTAGTGTACGGGACGAGTGCCGTCCATCTTGTGTGCAGCCTCGTAGCAATCCTTGAAATTGGTACCGGCACCTGCCTCGTTACCCAAAGACCACATGATTACGCTAGCATGGTTGATGTCGCGGCTCACCATACGGTCGATACGGTCCACGAAGGAAGGAATCCATGACTTCATGTAGGAGATTGACTGATTGGCATGGTCCTCGAGGTCGGCCTCATCGCAGCAGTACAGGCCAAAGTGGTCGAACATGGCATACATGCGTGCGTCGTTGGGATAGTGGCTGGTACGGATGGTATTGATATTGTTGCGCTTCATCAGCAGAACATCCTCCAGCATGTTGTCGGTAGAAACTGTACGGCCAGTTACGGGATTAGTGTCATGGCGGTTAACACCCTTCAGAATGACACGCTTGCCGTTGACATAAAGCAGAGAACCGACAATCTTCACCTCGCGGATACCCACCTTGGTAGAGAATGCCATCACGTCCTTGCCAGTGTGGTCCTTCTGGACGATGTCCAGAGTGTAGAGGGCAGGAGTCTCGGCTGTCCAGAAGCTTGCATTGTGAACCAGGAACTTGGCCTTACCGCCCTTGAATGCCTGCTCTGCCACAAGCTGACCCTCGGGAGTATACAGCTTGGCAACGGAAGCCACATCGGCATCAACGCTTACATTTACGATACCGTCCTTGCCGCTGATATTGGTCTGTACTACATGGTTACGGATGCTCTTCTTGGGTACATTATATATATATACGCTACGGAAGATACCTGACATACGGAACATATCCTGACACTCCAGATATGAACCATCGCACCAGCGGTGAACCTGAACCACGAGGTCGTTCTTGCCTGTGCGCAAAAGGTGGGTCAGGTCAAACTCTGCCACATTGTTGGACCCCTGAGTGTAACCCACGTACTTGCCGTTGAGCCAAACCTGTGCACAAGAGTAGATACCGCCGAAATGTATGATGGTGCGCTGCTTGTCCCAGCCCTGAGGCAGGTCGAAGCTACGGTGATATGTACCTACGGGATTGATGGCATAGTTCTTGCCGCCGTCGTTGAAACCGGGACGGGCCTTAATGAAGGGGGGAGTATTGCCGTGGGGATACTCCACATTGCAGTAGATGGGGCGGTCGTAGCCCTGCATCTCCCAGCAAGAGGGCACGGGGATAGCATCGGGCTTGCGTGTGACGTTGCCGTTAGCGGCAGACTGGGCTGCCTCGAAGGCAGGCACATCCATCACTTCCACATCTCCAGCCACCTTACCCTTCTCGGGCACTTCGGTGAACCAGAAGTTCCATGTACCGTCCAAAGTCTTGTAGAGAGTGCTCTTAGGCTCTGTCCAGGGAGTTGCATAATAATCCTTGTCGGCCTTCATCTCTGCTTCGCTGGCATAGGGCATATAGGTTGCCACACCGGGGAGCTTGTTTATCTCGAAGACGGTTTCATCTTCCCAGATGGGAGAAGACAACTTGGGCTTCTCCACCTGCTCGATGGTGAACCATGAAGCCTTGTCGGCCTCGTCGATATCGGCAATCTTCATCTGGTTGCCGTCAATGCGGAACATCTTCTTCTTGTTGGCAGAAACAACACGGTACACACCCTTCTGTCCCTTCACAGGCTCCAGGCTCATCAGTGCATTGCCGGGGTTGGCTGGGTTTGCCGTCCACTGGAGCAACCATGTAATGCTCTGGTTGTCGCCACCATCGTCAAAGTGGCTGTCGTAGAAGGCGCCACCGATGAGGTGACGGCCCAGCGAGAGGGTCTTGATGCTCCAATACTGGCCACGGTTCACAGTATCCATTTTCTCGGCACGGATGCGTGCATTGTTGCCGCCGTCATCGCCATTGCCCAGCACCATTGCTGGGTCCTGAACGCTACGGAAACGATAGGTACAGTTATCATCGCTACCAAAGGCATCGGCCTCGGTGATGGTAACGCCCTTCTTCAGTGCCTGGAAGGAAGTCTGGTTGGTGGGCACAGCACTGTACTTGCCGGGAGCAATCTCCTTCAGAGTCCATTTCTGCAACTCGTCGCTACCGTTTACCTCGCCATACTCCATGCCCTTGTCGCCCACGCGCAAGGCACGCTGCTTGAAGGGGTCGATGAATCGCCACGAACCAGACAATTCATCCATAATGAACAACTGCCCCTTGTACTCCGTGGGGATGCCGTCTACCTGATACAAGGCACCCTTTCTGAAGTTCTGGGCATAGACACCAGCGGTGGCCAGTATCACACTCAGTAAGATTAGGATTCTTTTCATTTGCTTTTAGTATTTATTTTATTTAGGTTTTACTTCTCTATTCATAGGTGTGCCAGTGGGACTTATTTTGCGTTGCTGAAACGCTTCACGAGGCGAAAGGTATCGCCTCACGAGGCAAGAGGCTTCGTCTCACTAGGCGAAGGACATCGCGTCACGTTGCGTTTTCGGCTGCAAAGATAAACATTCCCGAGCACCTTACACCACGCATGGCGTGACATATATGTGACATCTGCGTGACAAGCGCATGACACGTCGCTCCTCAACCCTTCTGCACGTGTGTTCCTAAGGCTGGCACATACTCTCCCTCGGGAGTGGCCTCCATGGTATCCACCTTGGCAGAGATATTGTCCAGGTAGGTTACTATGGCAGCCTCCTGAATGCAGGGAAGCACAGGACTGCCGTATTCGCGCTGGCCATGGTGAGCCAGGACGCAGTGCACTATGCGCTTCACCTCCTCGGGTTCCACGCCGTGCTGCTCAAGCACGTTCTGCAACTTGTGCGCCCCAATGTAGATATGTCCCAGCAGATACATGTCGGACTGGGTATCGCCCTGACGGTTGTACTCGTACACCTTGCCATAGTCGTGGAAGAGAATGGCCAGAATGCAGCGCTCAACCTTTGTCTGGTAAGGCAGGCATGGATACAGGCCCTCCAGCATGTGCAGCATCTGATGGGTATGGTTCAGCAGACCGCCCTGATAGGCATGGTGCACGGTGGTGGCTGCAGGGTATTCGCTATAGGGCTTGTACAGCTTGCCGGCAAAGTCCTGTATGATGGGCACCAGAGTTGCGTCTGTACAGAAGGACAGCAAGTTGGCAATGGTATCATCCCACACCTTGCGGTTTATGGGGCGCGGTATCAACCCATAGAGAGGATGATTCTCGTCAGCCATCAGACCCAGCACCATATCCGTAAGCGAGCATGATTTCTTGCCTCCAAAGTCCTTCACCTGCACAAACTGTACCAACTGCCCTGGGAAGGGAGCCATATCGGGAGCCACGTCCCATACGGAAACGGAGAATGACTGCTCACCGTCTGCCACCTTCAACAGGGCATAGGGACTGCCCTGACGCGTGGTGGCATTGGCACGGCCAATAACAAGGAACTCTTTCTGCATAGTGTCTCTACCTTTATATTATATATCTGTGCGAACAAAGATAGCAATAATTTTGCAATATTGTCACCCATGAGGGATACAAATGCCGGGAATACTGACAATTTGTCCGTTCTCCCCACCTTGGCACACTCTTGGCAATACATAAAGCAGTGAAAGAATACACAAACTAAACAAATACATAAGAATACTATGAACATCAAACCATTGGCAGACCGCGTTCTCATCGAACCCGCTGCAGCAGAGACAAAGACCATCGGTGGCATCATCATTCCCGACACAGCAAAGGAGAAGCCCCTGCAGGGCACCATCGTTGCCGTGGGCAATGGCACCAAGGACGAGGAAATGATCCTGAAGGAGGGCGACAATGTCCTCTATGGCAAATATGCCGGCACCGAGATAGAGCACGAGGGCAAGAAGTACCTCATCATGCGTCAGAGCGACGTGGTGGCTATTCTGTCTTAATTAAAACACACTAACACATTAAAAAGATTACAACAATGGCAAAAGATATTAAATTCAATATAGAGGCTCGCGACCTGATGAAGCAGGGCGTGGACAGCCTGGCAAATGCAGTTAAGGTGACTCTCGGTCCCAAGGGCCGCAACGTTATCATAGAAAAGAAGTTCGGTGCTCCCCACATCACCAAGGATGGTGTTACCGTGGCAAAGGAGATTGAACTGGCAGACCCCTTCCAGAATGCAGGTGCACAGCTGGTGAAGAGCGTGGCTTCCAAGACTGGCGACGATGCCGGTGATGGTACAACCACCGCTACCGTACTGGCTCAGGCTATCGTTCGCGAGGGTCTGAAGAACGTGGCAGCAGGTGCCAACCCCATGGACCTGAAGCGCGGTATCGACAAGGCCGTTTCTGCAGTTGTGGCAGAAATCAAGAACATGGCCGAGGTTGTAGGCGATGACTACCAGAAGATAGAGCAGGTTGCTACCGTAAGTGCCAACAATGACCCAGAAATTGGCCAGCTCCTTGCTGATGCTATGCAGAAGGTGAGCAAGGATGGCGTAATTACCATCGAGGAGGCTAAGAGCCGCGACACCACAATCGGTGTGGTAGAGGGTATGCAGTTCGACCGTGGCTATCTCTCTCCCTACTTCGTAACCAACACCGAGAAGATGGAGTGCGAGATGGAGAACCCCTACATCCTCATCTATGACAAGAAGATCAGCAACCTGAAGGACTTCCTGCCCATTCTGGAACCGGCCGTACAGACCGGCCGTCCCCTTCTGGTTATTGCCGAGGACGTTGAGGCTGAGGCTCTGACCACCCTTGTTGTGAACCGTCTGCGTGGCCAGCTGAAGATCTGTGCCGTTAAGGCTCCCGGCTTCGGCGACCGCAGAAAGGCTATGCTTCAGGACATCGCTACACTGACTGGCGGCCTCGTAATCAGCGAGGAGACTGGTCTGAAGCTGGAGCAGGCTACCATCGAAATGCTGGGTACTGCCGACAAGGTTACTGTCAGCAAGGACAACACTACCATCGTCAATGGTCATGGCGACAAGCAGATGATTGCCGAACGTGTGTCACAGATCAAGAACGAGATTGCCAACTCTACCAGCGACTACGACAAGGAGAAGCTGCAGGAGCGTCTGGCCAAGCTGGCAGGTGGTGTAGCAGTTCTCTATGTTGGTGCTCCCTCCGAGGTTGAGATGAAGGAGAAGAAGGACCGTGTGGACGACGCCCTGTGCGCAACACGTGCTGCTATCGAAGAGGGTATCATCCCCGGCGGTGGTGTGGCATACATCCGTGCACAGAAGGCTCTGGACAGCCTCACAGGTGTCAATGCCGACGAGCAGACTGGTATTCGCATCGTACGTCGTGCCATTGAGGAGCCCTTGCGCCAGATTGTAGAGAACGCAGGCCTGGAAGGCAGCGTAGTAGTGAACGAGGTTCGCAACGGCGAAGGTGACTACGGTTACAATGCCCGCGAGGACAAGTACGAGAACATGAAGGCATCTGGTATCATCGACCCTGCCAAGGTTACCCGTGTGGCTCTGGAAAACGCCGCTTCTATCGCAGGCATGTTCCTCACCACCGAGTGCGTAATCTGCGACGCCAAGGAAGACAAGCCCGAAATGCCCATGGGCGCTCCCGGCATGGGCGGCATGATGTAATGCCAACAGCACATAGATAACATAGCCCCGCTGACCATCACAGGCCAGCGGGGCTTTTTGTTTCCTCTCCGAGATTATCTAGAAATGCTAGAAGTACTAGAAAGACTAGAAAGACTAGAATTACTAGAATCCCTAAGCATCCAGGGCGCGCCCCTGGATGCTTATCAATAACCGAAAATATCCTCCTGTGTGAGGCGTACGATCTTGCCCCACTTCTCCAGCGACTTCATGTCAAGGTCGCTCTCACGACCGAGGATAGCCGTAATGGCCTTACGGTCCTTGACATTTTCCTGCTGATAGGCCTTTACATCATCCAAAGTCATATTCAATACCGCCTCATAGAGTTGCTTGCGGGTATCTTCCTTAAGTCCCAAATCCTCCATAGCAAGATAATACGGCAGTATTTCTGACTTGGTAAAACGCTCTGAACGCAATCTGCTTATGATGGATTCCTTGGCTATAGCAAACGCCTGTTCGCTCAGAGGCATGTTGTTGATAATTTCCTCAAAAGCAGTGAGCGCATCTATCATCTTGTCGTTTTGGGTGGCAATTACCGAGAAATAAGCGTAAGGTTCTTTCAAATGCAATGGTTCCCTCACAAATGCAGATGCACTGTAGGCAAGACCACGCGCTTCGCGCATCTCCTGGAACACGATACTATTCATTCCGTTGCCGAAGTATTCGTTGTACATGTTCAGTAAGGGGGCCTTCTGCACATCGTACTTTTCACCCTTGGATGCGTAGGTTATCATATATATTTGATTTGCATCGTATGGAGCAATATATACGACATTTTCATTCACCGTCTGCAACTTGAACACGTCATTGTCGGGAACTGGCTTAAGATTCTCAGAAACCTTGTGCAACGATGCAACGGTGGAAGAAGCCTCATCAATACTCAAAGGACCATAGTAAAATACACGATGTTGGAATGTAGACAACTGAGAGATGTGCTGCAACAAAGTTTCGGGAGTCAGGCCCCTAAGTTCCGCTTCGCTGAGAATATTCTTCGACGGATTGTTGGGGCCATAGAAAGCATAGGCCTGTAAATGTCCGAAATTGGACTGCTGATTTGCCTTGGAATTTAGACGTGACCTCAGTATATCGTCCACAAGTCCATCATATGCCTCCTTATCGGGTTGAGCATCGGCAAGCAGACTCTCCAACAATGTCATCGCCTTTGGCATATTCTCAGCCAAACCGCTAAGAGTGACTATAACTCTATCCTGGTCAACAGTCATTTCATAGCTACATGCTAGATTATAGAATGCTAGCTTTATGTCGGCAGCAGTCATGTCAGACGTACCAAGATAATCTAGATAAGAGTCGGCAATACCCATTTCCTTCACCTCTGACTTACCTAAGTCATATACATATTGCAGAGTAAAAAGGTCATTTGTCTCGTTCTTCTTGTAAAGGAGAGGCAACTGACCCACGGTACTCTGACTCATATCCTTCTCGAAATCCACGAATACTGGTTCTATGGGAGCAACAACAGAAGTTTGAATCTCACGTAGGAATGCACTGGTGGTGTCGCGGTTCATGAAGATTGGTGTAATGGCAGGTTTGTCAACCTTCTTGATATTGGGATCGTCGCCCTGGCGCTTGTAGACAACAGCATAGTTGTTGTCCTTCAGATAGGTATTGGCAAATGCCACTACATCGGACTTGGTTATCTTCTCCATCTTTTCTACGCGCTGTACCACATCTGCCCATGGCTGATTGTTGACAAATGCCTGCACGAAAAGGTCTGCACGCGAGTCGTTATCCTCGAGCATCTTCTGCAAATCCAGTTTATAGTTGGCGATGCTTGCGGTTAACAAAGACTCGTCCCAGTTACCCTGTCGGAGGGAGTCGACCTGTGCCAGTAGCATTTCCTTTACTTCATCAAGAGTCTGTCCCTCCTTGGGTTTTCCATCTAAGAAATAGGCTGTATAGTCCGTCAAGGTGTAGGGGAAAGAATAGGCAGACAGCAACTTTTGTTCCTGTAAGAGGTTCAAATCGATAATACCAGCCTCACCATTATTCATAATTGCATCTATTACCTCCAGCATCAAGGCTTCGTCGGAGGTTGCTCCAGGCAGACGCCATGCCATTGTAACGCTCTCTGCCTCAAGTCCCAAAACCTCACGCTCTATGGGAACTGTAATATCAGCTTCAGGCTCAAAGGAGAGCATCTGCAAGTCGTTGTTGGGTTGCATATCGCCGAAATACTTCTCGATGACATCCATAGCTTCATCATAGTCGAAATCACCAGACATACAGATGGCCATGTTATTGGGTACATACCACTGTTTGTAGAAGTTCTTGATGTTGGTGATAGAAGGATTCTTCAAATGCTCCTGACTACCAAGTACAGTCTGGGTACCATAGGGGTGCTTGGTATACAGAGCACCAAAAATGGTCTCAACAACCTTTCTACTGTCCTTAGTGAGACTCATGTTCTTCTCCTCGTACACGGTTTCAAGTTCGGTATGAAAACCACGTATCACATTGTTCTTGAAACGGTCAGCCTGTATCTTTGCCCAGTTGTCCAACTGGTTAGAGGGGATATCCTCTACATAACATGTAACATCGTAGCTCGTATAGGCATTAGTACCGGATGCACCGATAGCTGCCATGAGTTTGTCGTACTCGTTAGGGATTGCCAACTTGGATGCTTCGTACGAGATACTGTCTATCTGATGATAGATTGCCGCACGCTCTGCCTCGTCGGTCTTGGTGCGGTAAACCTCGAACAATGCCTCTATCTGGTCCAGCAAAAGTTTTTCCTCGGCATAGTTCTGGGTACCGAAACTCTCCGTGCCCTTGAACATGAGATGCTCGAAGTAGTGTGCCAGACCTGTTGTCTCAGCAGGGTCGTTCTTACCGCCCACACGAACGGGGATGTAGGTCTGGATACGGGGCGCTTCCTTGTTGACCGTCAGATAGACTTTCAGTCCGTTGTCCAGCGTGTAGATACGACTCTGCATAGGATCGCCTTTCACTGTCTCGTAGCTTCGTTTTTCGCCACAAGATGCCATCAGCAGGGCAATCATTGCCACCGACAGCATGGTTAGAAGATTCTTTTTCATTCTTTGTGATTGTTGGTTTTATGTTGTTGTATCATTTTGCGCACCAAAAGTACACATTATAATCCGAATTGCCATTGATTAGGCACTACTAAATATGCATATTGCAAGTATTTGAGAAAAAAGCCTTACCTTTGTAGCATGACACGAGGAAGATTTGCACCCTCCCCTACCGGGCGCATGCACCTGGGCAATGTATTCTGTGCCCTCCTCTCCTGGCTTTCCGCCAAGAGCAAGGGGGGCGAGTGGCTTCTGCGCATTGAGGACCTAGACCCTCAGCGAAGCCGCAAGGAGTATGCCCTCCAGCTGATGGACGATCTGCAATGGCTGGGTCTTCCATGGGATGGCGAACCCGTATGGCAGAGCCAGCGTGGCCACATCTACGAGGAATATCTGCACCTACTTACGGAAATGGGCCTCACCTACCCCTGCTTTTGCACCCGTGCCGACATTATGGCCACCCAAGCCCCGCACGAAACCGACGGCAGAGTGGTTTATAAGGGCACATGCAGGCCGAAATACAGGGACGCTGCACGCAGCGTCCCTACAGCCACCTCGCTCACCACTCAGACTGTCCCCCTGAGACAGGGGGACGAGCGAAGCGGAGGGGGTGGATTAACCGCTCACCACTCACCGCTCACCACTCCACCCGCCACCACCCGCCTCATCGTACCCGACTGTACCATCCCCTTCACCGACGGGCACTATGGCCAGCACGATATAAACCTTGCCGAGCATTGCGGTGACTATATAATAAGGAGAAAAGACGGTGCCTGGGCATACCAGCTGGCAGTAGTAGTGGACGATGCCTTGATGGGTGTCACGGAAATCGTCCGTGGCCGCGACCTGCTTCTGTCATCTCCCCAGCAGATACACCTTAGAGAGCTCCTTTTTGGAGAACGGAAAACGGTAAACGGACTTGCGGAGCTTGATGAGCAAGAGCGAATAAAACGGAAAACTATTACGGACGCTAGCGTCCCTACTGCCACCTCGCTCAACGTTTACCCCTCTCCCTCTGAGACAGGGGGAGTCCCACAAAGTGGGGAGGGGGTGGATAGTTCCTTCACCCCTCAGACTGTCCCCCTGAGACAGGGGGACGAGCAAAGCGGAGGGGGTGGATTAACAGTTAACCCCTCATCGCTCAACGTTAACTTCCTCCACCACCCCCTCCTCTGCAACTCCGAGGGCCAGCGACTATGCAAGCGAGACAAGAGCATGGACCTTGGCTATCTCCGAGACAAAGGCACGAGCCCCCAGGAGATAATAGGACTGCTAGCACACTATGCCGGACTCATAGAGCAACCATATTCCACCAGTCCTGAAGAACTACTGACATTATTCTCTTGGGACAAGGTGCCCACAGAAGACATCATAACACTCTGAAACACTTATGTACCGACTACTCACCCCATACGACATCAGGCAACTCGAGGCACAGCAATGCAGTGCCGAGGATTGGTCCAAGATAAGCATACATCCCGAACTGGACCTGAAATATGTGCGCGAAGTACGTTTCTCCGGCACATGCCGCCTGGGCAAGTTCGAGAAGTCCTTCCTTATGCCCGGTGGCATGCGCAAGCATAGCGGTATCTTCCATGCCACACTGCACAACGTCAGCGTGGGCAACGACTGCTGCATAGAGAACATCAAGAACTACATTGCCAACTACGACATCGAGGAGGATTGCTTCATAGAGAACTGCGACATCATCCTGGTAGACGGAGAGACGAGTTTCGGTTGCGGTACAGAGGTTTCGGTGCTTTGCGAAACTGGAGGACGTGAAGTAACCCTGCACGACGGACTTACGGCGCACGAGGCCTACATCACCGCCATGTACCGCCATCGCCCTGTTCTGATACAGCGCATAAAGGATATGGTTGCAGCACACACGGCAAAAAGGACAAGCAACCGTGGCACAATATCGGCACACAGCACCGTGGTGGATACGGGATACATAAAGAATGTCTACGTGGGTCCGGGTTCCAAGATAGAAGGTGCCGGAAGACTGAAGAACGGTTCGCTGATGTCGCGCCTGGAGTCTCCCATACACATTGGCTACGGCGTCATTGCCGACGACTTCATCGTTCAGGACGGCAGCAGCATAGATGACTGTACCACGCTGACACGTTGCTTCGTGGGACAGGCTTGCACATTCAAGCACGGCTACAGTGCCTCAGACTCGCTGTTCTTCTGCAACTGCCACGAGGAGAACGGTGAGGCCTGCTCCATCTTTGCCGGTCCGTTCACGGTTACCCACCACAAGAGCACTCTGCTCATTGCCGGCATGTTCTCGTTCATGAATGCCGGCAGTGGCAGTAACCAGAGCAACCACATGTACAAACTGGGACCCATACACCAGGGGGCCATGGAGCGTGGTGCCAAGACTGCCAGCGACTCCTACATCCTGTGGCCTGCACGCATAGGTGCCTTTTCACTGGTTATGGGACGACATACCACCAACCCCGACACCTCGGACATGCCATTCAGCTATCTGATAGAAAAGGATGGTGTCACATACCTTGCCCCAGCAGTGGCGCTGCGCAGTGTGGGCACCATCCGCGATGCACAGAAATGGCCTAAGCGCGACAAGAGACATCCAGATGGCAGACTGGACAACGTCAACTTCAACCTGCTCTCGCCCTATACCATACAGAAGATGTTGCGCGGTCTGAAGACTCTTAAGCAGTTGAAGGAGATTTCTGGTGCAACATCCGACACCTATGCCTACCAGAGCGCACGTATTACCGGCAGTGCCATGGAAAAGGGCATCAGCCTGTACACTATGGCAATAAACAAGTTCCTGGGCAACAGCATCATCTCTCGTCTGGAGAAGGTGGAGGGCAAGCTGGAGCACTTCCGTCCCACCAGCGAGGACGGTACGGGCGACTGGGTGGACCTGTGCGGACTGATAGCGCCCAAGAAACTGCTCATCCCCCTGCTGGACAGGATACAGAACGGCAATATTGCCTCGCTGGAAGAGGTCAATGCCGAACTCGCTGCCCTGCACCATAACTACTACGACCTGGAATGGCAATGGGCATACCGCATAATGCTGGA
>JAZRIA010000055.1:0-1870 GCA_045645045.1 Bacteroidaceae bacterium
TTGACCGGGAGGTAACCCTGCAAGTAACCCGCCTGAAAGACCGCGGCACCTATGCGGCATGGAAGGCCACCAAAGTAACAGGAGAATATGACCTGAAAACATTCGCAGTGAAAGCCATCCCTGTCACACCCGCCAAGGCACTGTGCCCGGGGATGAGTGTGGTGGTAAAGTTGAAAAGAATTAAGAATTAAAAGTTAAATGGGCAAAGAGTTTTGAGTTATGAGCAGTGAGCTTTGAGCTTTCTCCCTAATCCCTAAACCATACACCCTAAACCATACACCCTAAACCCTAAACCATAAACCATAAACCATAAAAAACCTCATGCTCCCTCTTCTCCGTGAATGCCAACGAATGGTGGGCGATCCACTCTACCTGTCGTCCATCATATTGCCACCTTTGGTATGCTACCTGTTGTTCACTTCGCTGATGGCGGAGGGACTGCCCACCAAACTTCCCACAGGAGTGGTGGACATGGACGACTCGCACACTTCGCGCTCCATTGTGCGTAACTTAGATGCCTATCAGCACACCCACATCGTAAGTCATTACCCCACGGCACACGAAGCATTCGACGCCATGCAACGAGGTGACATCTACGGATTCTACCTCATACCCGAAAGGATGGAGGCGGAGGCTTTAGCGGAGAAGCAACCCACCGTATCGTTTTACCTCAATGAGGCTTACTTGATAGCAGGAGCCTTGCTCTACAAGGACATGCGCACCCTGTCGGAGTTGACCAATGCGGACATTGGAGAAGAGCAACTCTATGCACGAGGAGCCGCACAATGGCAGGTGATGCCTATCCTGCAACCTATAGTAATAGAACCCCATCCATTGGGTAACCCGTGGCTCAACTACTCCGTTTACCTGAACAACACCCTACTTCCGGGTGTACTTCTGCTGACGGTCATGCTCGTGACGGTCTATTCCATCGGTAGCGAGCTAAAGCAAGGTACCGCTCAAGAGTGGCTTGCTGCAGCCAATGGAAAGATACTGTCCGCCCTACTGGGGAAACTTCTTCCTCAAACGTGTCTGTTCTTTGCCATGGCCCTGCTTTGCGATGCTTGGCTCTTCGGATTCCTCCACTTCCCACTTGGCGGAGGACTTCTGCCCATGCTCGTAGCCCTTTTCCTGTCGGTTTTGGCCACTCAGGCATTCGGAATCTTCCTCTTCTGCCTCTTTCCATGGATGCGTATGGCCATGAGTGCTGCCGCACTATGGAGCGTGGTATCATTCTCCATCTCAGGTTTCTCCTTTCCTGCCATGGCCATGAGTCCCACCATACAGATGCTGAACAACCTCTTCCCCTTGCGCCACTATTTCCTCATCTATGCCAATAGTGCACTGAACGGATACGCAATGGGGCATGCGGCTACCTCCTACGTGGCTCTCTGTCTTTTCCTCCTCCTCCCACTCCCCTTCCTCGGTAGGTTCAAACGGGTGTTGATGACTTATGAGTATATGGAATAAAAGAAAAGTTCAAAAATCAATGTTCAAAGTTCAAAGGGAGATAAAAGGAGTCAAAGGGGAGATATCGCTTCGCTCTTTGGGGAGATAGATGCCGAATGACATGCAAATTAAAAACTAATAATTAAAATTTAAAGTTGCCATGCAGTACACCAAACGTCCACTGTAGGGGCAGGGTTTGCCTGCCCTTTCACGTCATCATTGGGCGGGCGAACCCCGCCCCTACAGAAATTGAACCTTGACTTGCGCAGCTTGATGAGAGCTCGCTCGAATAATAATAATCTTAAATGAATCTTTATGCTCCCAATCCTCTCCACCATTGTTCACGAGTTGCGCCGCATCCTTCGCGATGAAGGCACGCTCATCTTCCTGCTCCTGGTCCCCCTTGGCTATCCACTCCTGT
>JAZRIA010000056.1:0-17976 GCA_045645045.1 Bacteroidaceae bacterium
GTTGCCTCGCGTGTAGCAGGCAGAAGAGTGACGGTAGCTGGGTCCAGTCCGTGCTCAAAGAGAACATTGTGTATAACGGCACAGATGGCCTTGTTGCTTTCCTCGGCATCCGAACCGCCCTTGAGGATAACGGCAGAACCAGCCTTCAGGCAGAGGGCCGTAACATCGAGGGTAACATTGGGACGAGCCTCGTAGATAACGCCGATAACGCCAAAGGGCACGCTGACACGACTGATGTCCAGTCCGTTCTCCAGCACCCTATGACTCAGTACACGGCCCAGGGGAGATGGCAAGGATGCCACATTGCGGCAGTCCGATGCTATGCCTGCTATACGCTCGGGGGTGAGGCGCAGGCGGTCGTAGCGAGGATCAGCAGGGTCCATACGCTCCAGGTCGTGGGCATTGGCCACAAGGATGGTGTCGGTGCTTTGCTCCAGAGCATCTGCCATGTCCACGAGCAGGGCATTCACCGCCTCGGTGCTAAGTGCGGCAAGTTGGCGCGAGGCCAGTTTTATGTATTCGGATTCCATATACATTATATATAATATAGGGACTATAGGTACTATCCTCTTTTGAAGTGGGTATGCTGCACTGCAGGGGCATTGTCAACGAGGTCTACCAGTATGTTTTCTCTGGTTCCCCGGGCAAGGAGCACGTCTATGCCGGAGGCTGCCACCTCGATGGCGGTCTTGCACTTGCTCTGCATTCCGCCACGGCCAGCGCCAGATTTCTCTGTCTGTATGTATTCGCTGACATCACGACCGGCATCCACTACGGGGATGAGACTGACACCTTCATCGCCGGGACGGCCGTTGTACAGACCGTCCACATTGCTGAGCAGGATGAGGGTGTCGGCTCCCATCAGTCGGGCTATGAGGCCGGAGAGTTCATCATTGTCGGTGAACATCAACTCGGTGATGCACACGGTATCGTTTTCGTTAACCACGGGCAGAACGCCGTGCGAGAGCATCACCTCCATGCAACGGCGCATGTTCTCGCGGTGCTCGTCGGAGTCGAAGTCGGTCTTCTGCGTCAGTACCTGTCCCACGGGGATATGGTGCTCGCGAAGGAAGTCGTAGTAACGGTTGATGAGTTTTGCCTGACCCACGGCAGAGAACAACTGGCGCTGCTCCACGGAGTCCATCTCCAGGGTGCTCTGCTGGCTGAGGTGCAGTTCTCCCCTACCCGATGCCACGGCACCAGAGGAGATGAGAATAACCTCAATGCCACGATGGCGCAGTTCTGCCACCTGGTCTACCAGGGAGGACAGACGTGTCACGTCCAGTGTGCCGTCCTTGCGGGTGAGAACCGCACTGCCTATCTTTACTGCTACTCTCTTCATTTCTCGTTTGCTTTCAGTCCTGCCAAAACGGAGGCAGTGAAACCAGCCTCTTCCATGGCATTAAGTCCGCGTATGGTGTATCCGCCCGGGGTGGTAACGGCATCGATGGCCTCCTCGGGATGGCGTCCGCTCTCCTCGAGCAGCGCCACGGCACCCTTCATGGTCTGCAGTACGGTCTGGCGTGCCTCATCGGGACGGAAGCCCAACTGCACTCCGCCTTCCATCATGGCACGTACATAGCGCATCACATAGGCTATGCCACAACCGGATATCTGCATGCCGGCATCCATCTGCTTGTGCGGAACGGTCTGTACCTTGCCCACAAGGGAGAAGAGGCGCACTACCTCGTCTATCAGCACAGAGGGACGGTCCAGTTCCTCGATGAAGGTCATGCCGGCACCATATTCCACGGCAATATTGGGCATGGCATACACATTGATGCGGGCATTGCGCACACCGGCGGCGACACTGACCACAAGGGCATTGGAGGCACGAAGGGGCAACTTGATCTGGTTCATAACCTCATCGACAAGCCATGGCTTGACGGCAATGAAGACGATGTCAGCATCGGTGACGGCCTGAACATTGTCGGTAGTGGCGGTGAGTTGGGGGTAGAGGCCAAGGAAGCGGTCAAGGGTGCACTGACTGCGTGCTGTGATGGTGAGCTGTGAGGCAAGTCCTGCCTTGCACCATCCATGCACCAGGGCACCGCCCATATTGCCAGAGCCTATTACTGCTATCTTCATAATTTACGATAATACTCGGCGGAATGCTTCCAGGAACTGGTCGGCCTCGCTGATGGTCAGGCACAGGGGAGGAAGCAGACGGATGACATTGGTACCGGAGCAACCTGTGAAGATGTGCTCCTCCTTGATAAGGCGGGTGCGGGGTTCCTTGTAGGGGATGTCCAGTTCTATGCCTATCATCAGGCCACGTCCGCGCACGTCGACAACGTGGGGCAGGTTCATGGAGCGCAACTGCTCCATAATGTAGCCGCCTACACGGGCGGCATTCTCCACCAGACCTTCGCTCTCTATAACGTCCAGCACTGCCAAGGCTCCGGCACATCCCAGATGGTTGCCTCCGAAAGTGGTGCCCAACTGTCCGTAGATGGGAGTGAACTTGGGCGAAATGAGCACGCCACCCATGGGGAAACCGTTGCAGATGCCCTTGGCCACGGTAATCATGTCGGGACGGATGCCCAGATGCTGGTGGGCGAAGAACTTGCCGGAACGGCCGTAACCACACTGGATCTCGTCGCAGATGAGTACGGTGTTGTGAGCCTCGCATACAGCCTGCAGTTCCTTCAGGAAGTCTGCCTCGACCATGCGGATACCGCCAACGCCCTGTATGCACTCGATGATAACGGCACAGACATCGTCCTTCTCTATCTCGGCACGCCAGGGTTCTATCTCGTTGATGGGAAGATAGGTGACATGACCATTGGCATTGATGGGTGCGATAATCTTGGGATTGGCAGTAGCCTCAACCGCCAGAGATGTGCGGCCATGGAAGGCCTTCTCGGCAGAGAGCACACGGGTGCGGCCATTGTGGAAGGAAGCTAACTTCAGGGCATTCTCATTGGCCTCGGCACCGGAGTTGATGAGGAACAGCTGATAGTCCTCGTAACCAGACACCTTGCCCAGGGTGAGGGCAAGGTCCTTCTGCAAGGGGTTCTGCACTGAGTTGCTGTAGAAACCCAGGCGTGCTACCTGCGAGGCAATGGCCTCGACATAGTGGGGATGTGCATGACCTATGCTGATGACGGCATGACCGCCATAGAGGTCAAGATATTCTGTTCCCTCTTCGTCCCATACGTGGCATCCCTCGCCACGGTCTATGGCAATGTCAAAAAGGGGATATACGTCAAATAGTTCCATAGTATTAAGACCCTCCCCCTTACCCCTCCACAAGGGAGGGGAGTATATAGAGTTATAAGGGTGCTTTGTTTTATTATTTATTTAAACAATGATACTAACCACACCTGCAACCGAGCATCATTCTTGCTCATCAGCAGTACATTCCACTCCCCTCCCTTGTGGAGGGGTTGGGGGTGGGTCCTCCCCTAGAATGCTGATGCTTTCAGGTTCAGCCCAGCTTTCTCGTCAAGACCGAACATCAAGTTCATGTTCTGCACTGCCTGACCCACAGCGCCCTTCAGCAGATTGTCTATGCAGCAGATCATGAGCAACTGGTCCTCGTACTTCTCCACATAGACCACGGCCTTGTTGGTGTTCACTACCTGCTTCATGTCGGGCGACTTCACCACGAAATGCGTAAAGGCAGCATCCTGGTAGTAGTCTGCATACAGTTTCTGCACCTCCTCGAGGGGAGCATCGCACTTGGCATAGGCGGTAACATATATGCCACGGGCAAAGCAGCCGCGCTGGGGGATGAAGAGTACACGTCCGTCATAGCCGGGATGCAGTTCCTGCACGGTCTGGTTTATCTCCAGAAGATGCTGGTGGTTGAAGGTCTTGTAGACGGAGATGTTGTCGTTGCGCCAACTGAAATGCGTAGTTGCACCGGGCTTCTGACCAGCACCGGTGGAACCTGTTATGCCGTTCACGTGGATGTCTCCGCTCAGCAGTCCTGCCTTCAGTGCGGGAAGCAGAGCCAACTGTATGCAGGTGGCAAAGCAACCGGGATTGGCAAGGTGCATGCAGGTGCGGGTCTGCTCACGATGTGTCTCGGGCAAACCATAGACATAGTCGTGGTCGCCGGCAATGCGGAAGTCCTGTGCCAGGTCTATGATACGCACATGGGCAGGGATGTCGTGCTCCTGCAGGAAGGCACGGCTCTTGCCATGACCAAAGCAGAAGAACACCACGTCGACCTGCTCCCAGGGCATCTCGCTGGTAAAGCAGAGGCCGGTCTCGCCATACAAGCCCTCGTGCACTTCGCACACAGGATTGCCGGCATTGGATTCGCTATTGGCAAAGACTATCTCTGCCTCGGGATGATTGAGGAGCACGCGGATAAGTTCACCGCCGGTGTAGCCTGCTGCTCCAAGTATGCCTACTCTAACCATATCTTAATTTGTCTTTGGCGTCCCCCACCCAACTTTGTCCCCCTGAGACAGGGTGGACAAGCGAAGCGGAGGGGGTGGATAACCTTTAACCTACGGACGCTCAAGCGTCCCTTCTCGCCCAACGTTAAACGTTATTTCTTATCATTATTTATATTGAAGGTACCCTTTGCCTCTGGTATGACCAACATGAGGATGAAGTACACTATCAATCCGCTGAATGCGGTAAACAGGGTCAGCAACAGGTAAATGATACGAACAACTGTTGCATCCATATTAACATAGTTTGCTATGGCTGCACATACTCCAGCCAACATGCGTCCAGTACGTGGACGCTCCATCTTCTTTGGTTCTGACATGATTTTTATTTCTTGAAAGTAAATACTCCCCTCCATAGAGGGAGGGGATGGGGGTGGGTCCTTATCTCTCCTCCTCAGGATGTGCCAGATAGTAGGCACGCAGAGCGGTTGAACTTACCTTGATGAAGCCCTTGGCATCGTCGCTGCTCCATGCCTTTGCGGTCTCGCCATACTCGCCAAGCTTGTTCTTGACAAGGTCGTTGGGAGAATCCACACCCATGGTCTGGAAACTGTAGGGACGGAGTTCCAGGGTTACCTCGCCGGTAACATTGCGCTGGCTGCTGATGAGCATAGCCTCGATATCGGGCATAACGGGTTCCAGATACTGACTCTCGTGCAGGAACATGCCATACCAGTTAGCCACCTGCTCCTTCCAGTACTGCTGCCACTTGCTCAGGGTGTACTTCTCCAGAAAACGGTGTGCACCGATGATGAGCATGGGGGCTGCTGCCTCGAAGCCTACACGGCCCTTGATGCCGATGATGGTGTCGCCCACATGGCAGTCGCGGCCGATAGCGTAGGATGCACCTATCTCCTCAACTGCCTGGATGGCCTGAATCTTGTCCTCGTAGCGTGTGCCGTTGACAGAGACGAGTTCGCCCTTCTCGAAACCAAGTTTCAGCAGTTCGGTACCTTCCTTGGTGGGGTGCTTCAGGTATGCACTCTCGGGCAGGCCCTGTGTGCTGTCGAGAATCTCACCGCCACAGATGCTGGTACCCCAGATGCCTACGTTGTAAGAGTACTTCAACTTGGTAAAGTCGGCAAAGTAGCCGTTCTGGTTCAGGTAGTCAACCTCCTCCTGACGGGTAAGGTTGCCATCGCGAGTCAAGGTAATGATCTCCACACCGGGAGCCATGACAAGGAAGGTCATGTCGAAGCGAATCTGGTCGTTGCCGGCACCAGTAGAACCGTGGGCAATGGCGCTGGCGCCAATCTCACGGGCATAGCGTGCAATGGCCATAGCCTGGAAGATGCGCTCGCTGGATACGCTGATAGGATAGCAGTTGTTGCGCAGCACATTGCCGAAGACCATGTACTTCAGCGATTTCTCGTAGTACTCCTGGGTAACGTCCAGGGTGACGTACTCCTTGGCGCCCAACTTGTAGGCATTCTCCTCGTTGGCCTTCAGTTGCTCGGCACTGAAACCACCGGTGTTGGCACATGCGGCATACACCTCATAGCCCTTCTCCTTAGCCAGGTACATCACAGTGTAACTGGTATCAAGGCCGCCACTGAAGGCAACCACTACTTTCTTCTTTTCCATGTTGTATGTTGTTTTATTTTTATTCCTTTTTCTTTTCCGAGGACTCAGAGTAATCCGAGTATTCGGAGTAATCCGACTAATCCGCAACGCTAACCGCTCATCCGCTCACCCAGCTTTGTCCCCCTGAGACAGGGGCGACGAGCGAAGCGGAGGGGGTGGATTATACCTTTCCGTTCTCCGTTTTCACCTTTCCGTTTACTCAATCCCCCTCAGCACCAATGCCTTCATCACATCCTTGATAACCTCCAGGCTGGTAGGTTCGCCATGATGCTTCTCGGGGTCCCAGAGCATACCGGTGCACACGCAGAACTTGCGCTGCTTCAGTTCCAGGATATCGTGGTTGATGCATCCCTGGCATCCGCGCCAGAAAGCCTCATCGTCGGTCAACTGGTTGAAACTAACGGGAACATAGCCCAGAGCAGTATTCATCTTCATCACGGCATCGCCGCTGGTCAGGGAGAATATCTTGGCATGGGGCCAGCGCAGACGTGCCAGGGTGAAGGTATAGTCCTTGATATGGCGTGCCACACCCAGACCCTGATAGTCGGGATGGACAATGAGGCCCGAGGTGGTAACATAGTGCTTGTTGCCCCATGTCTCAATGTAACTGAAACCGGCAAAGCGGTCACCGTCCAATGCCAGGATGGCCTTGCTCTCCTTTATCTTGGTGGCAAGGTATTCGTGGGTACGCTCGGCAATGCCAGTGCCACGCTTGCGTGCGGCCTCGCGGATTGTCTGCAGAATCTCGTCAACGTACTTCTCGTGACTGGCATCTGCAACGACGATCTTTATGTTGCTGTTCTCGAATGTGCGTATATCTTTCTTTTCTTCCATCTTGATTGTGTGTTCCTTACCTGCGTTTCTTCAATTGTGGTACTGCCTCCGTAAGCTGCTCGCTCACCAACTCACAGTTTGCCTCCTCAGCCATCACTATCATCACTGTATCGTCTCCGGCCACGGTGCCCAGGAGCAGTGGCGACTTCATCTCGTCTATCTCGTACGCCACCAGCGAGGCATGCCCTGGCGGAGTGTGCAGCACCGCTATGTTGCCGCTGAACTGCAGGGACCACTTCGTGGCGTTGAGTTCCTCGCGTGTCTTCACCGGGTCGAAGTACACCACACCTGGCAAGGCATACACGCTCTTGCCCGAACGAGTGCGAACCTTGGAGATGCGCAACTGCTTCAGGTCGCGGCTCAGCATGGTCTGTGTAGTGGAGAATCCGGCCTTTTCCAGTTCCACCGCAAGTTCCTCCTGGTTCTCTATGGGGCAATTGCCCACTATTGTGCGAATAACCTGCAGTCTGGCCTTTTTGTCTTGCTTTTCCATATCATTGGGCATCACCTTTATGCCCTTTTATTCAAATATGCGTGCAAAGTTATAAAAAAATAGCAGCATCAGCGACATTATGACACCACAAATACCCCCTTATTATGCAAAATAGACGCATAAAAGCCTTTTCTTGCAAGATTATGCACACAAAAGACATCATGCTGACATAAAGAAAAAGGACCGCAATGCAGTCCTCAACACAATATCCTTATTAAACTCAAAAAAGAGTATATAACATTATTTCCTATAGTCACAAAGACTCAGTTCGCTATTTAAGAACGAATAGACATAACCCGGACTTTGGTAATACAATCCTGTCCTGGCATCCTGCAATCGGGCAAAGAATACTATTCTTTTCTGAAATACCCATACGGATACAAGACTTTTTACCTACAACTATACTACTTTGTTTCCACCGCTCCCTTGTAGGGACGCAGCTGCTGCGTCCGCTCACATAGAACAAGGAGATTGTTATCGGACGCTGCACGCAGCGTCCTTACTCGTTAAACTTTCAACTTTCAACGTTAAACCTTAAACATTCAAATACCTTTTTAGACATAACAGCTTTCTTGGTTTGTTGTTTATTCAAGGTGTGACAAGCACTACTCCTGGGGGAAAGGTTTCCTCCAGATACTCCTTGGCAGCAAGTATCTGCAAAGAATCATTCACATTGGTCACATAGAGCCTCAGCGTTCCTGCCTCTGCATCAAATTCCGAGGACACATTAAAGTTGGTCTTCATGTACCCACATGCCTCCATAACACGCTGCTCATAGTTCACGATAAAATCAGCAAATCTTCTTTCATTTTCTGTCATAACGGTATCTCGTGTAAATCCTTATATATCCTTGTCAAGTGCCAATTCTTCAATATCTATTCTCATTGCCGACAACAGTTCCAGCATGTGTTCCAATGATTCCGGTGTCCCCTGGTAACTGCAGTTACCAGGGCAGATTTTAAGATGATTTCGCACAGGAAAATATTCGATGCTGAACACTGTCCTGTCGTTGTTCTCCACCTTGTAGCAGGTCCAGTACCTGTCATTGCCGCAAGCACCGCTCCCGTTCTCGTGAAACAAAAAACCTCTGTCGCGGCAAAATTCTTCTATATCACCTCTGCACGTATCCTTCATTGTCTTAATCAGTCAATGTAATATGCCGACTCGTCTTCCTCGCCCAATACTTTCAGCCATTTATTGGTAAGCTTAGCCGCAGCGAGTATCTCTTTGGTGTCTTTCTCTCCAACTTTTGCATTAAGGACATCCGTATATGCGTCAAGCATCTTGATGGTCTTCTCCACCATTGCATAGTTTACCAGTCGCTTGTTCAGTTTCTCGTCATCATCGTCGTGAAGCAGGGTCTCGCTGATGAGGTAGCGGGTCACTTCCTCCCAGTCGGGGTAACGCTTAGAGCCAAACTGTACCCACTCGCCTGGGAACTCGCTGGCGCCGTTCTTGGCCCTATCGTCGACGAGGTAGTCGCCATCGCACAGGTTCTTGCAGTGGGTAATGATCACACGCTTCTTGAACAGGTCACCAAAGTGCTTCGTCAGCCACGCCAACTTGTCACTATATGCTGTAGTGTTCTTCCAGGGGGCCGTAGAGAGGATATACATATCATAATACTCGCTCAACGTGTGCACAGCTTCTATAGCTCCCGGCATAGGATCCATCAGTGAGAATATGCCAGGCACCTCGTCGAGCCGTCCCTCATACTCCTTTTTCACCTCATCACTCAGCTTGTCGATACCGCTCTGGAAATCGACCAACACACCATCCATATCAAAAAACAGTTTCTTCATAAGCTACGTTTTTATAATTACCTTATATAATATAGTCACATAAGGTGAAAAATTCAATATTTGGGGCAAGTTTTTTTCGAAAAAGTTCTAGTCAGCTATTTCTTTCGCTCCTCGACATTCCCATCCAAATCAAATCGCTCAAAGTTTTTCCTAGCATACTTTTGTCCTTTTTCTATCATCTTTCTTAGTCTATTGGGGCTTTGGTCAAAAATCTCCATCTTACAGAACTCATCGGCATACCCATCGCCCTCTTCCATAAAACATCTTCTAGCCTCTTCGGGAATGATTCTTTCCGGTTCAATATGCACCTTAATCGCATCGGCCAAATCCTTGGCTATTAACAGATGACTGCTATGGTAGGCAAGTATTTCATAACCGATTCGTATCGTAAGCGAATTACAATCTACTCCTCCTCCCATACGACACATGATATTCGAAGGACCTACTGACTTAAGAATGTCGTTATTGTCCATACATACGCAAACGTGCTGATTCTTGTCTTTCACTACGACTTCGTGAGCTTCAAGCGACATCTTTGCCATACTATAGATAGCCTGCAACGTATCTTCCTCTTCACTCGTGACAGTACTTCCATATTCGAGGCCATTCACAGAAAGTCGATTAAGCAGCCTCTTCTTGTCTGTTGCGAATCGCCAGAAATGTACCTGACAGTCAACAGACTTGGTGGTTCCCATGATAAAGATGAACCAATGCCGTCTGCCCTTCTTTTCACTGTTCTGTTTAAGGCACTTCAGGTCATCCATAAAGTGCAATGCTTGTGATTCTACGTCCTCTTTTGCGTCATAATCACCGATAAGTGCCAGTTTGGACTTTTGCATGGAATAGAATCCCAACGGGTCATCAGGATTAGGTGTCAGTTCCTTGCTCACGTAGTTGAAGCCACCCATGGCCGCCATACTAAAGGCAAAAGATCCAGTTCCAGGTTCTGTTACAGCTACGGGAGCAACAATCGTCACATCAGAACCGCGATCAACACAACATCCATACTCTCTGTTTAGGGGAAAGTGTACTATCACCAACCTATCCTGAGGTTTCTCTTCGCTCCGCATTGTAGTAGACATATTCATCAGCCTCATATCGGGGCAATTGTTTACAGCCGCAATGATCTCATCGTTTGTCATTCCGGTCTTAACCTGTACTTGGGCCAACGATCTGTAGCGAGGAACTGCCTTGAGAGTTATTTTCAGCTTCTTCTCATTGTAGAACCAAGAATTGCTTTGCGATATACGACGAAAGCATTTATGGAGTTTTATGCTGTTCTTCGCCGTGATCTTCTCCTGCTTGTCGTCTTCCATAGCATCAAGCAATCCCGAGCCTATGAGACCGGCTGGCACGGCAAAGATAGCGATACCTAGTATGCCGACCATCGTGCCCACAAACTGTCCTAACATCGTTACTGGTGGCGAGGTCACTTCGGCTGGGTCTTCCACATACTTTGTGATAATCCATACCATTGCCTCCCAAAAGGTGTAATCGCTATCGTTCAAATGTTCTGCAATCCACATCACTATGGTGAAGCCCATAGTGACAATAAACAGGATAATCAAAGAGGCAAAAACTTCTCGGCGTGTTTTTATAAATGCCTTTTTGAACAGATGAAAACTATTCAGGTAGTTTATATTCATATTCCTCACATTAATTATCCTCCAATAAGTTGTTTAATCCTATCGGCATCTTCTCGGGTGAATCCTTGCGCCACTATTTCACGTCCTCCGCGTGTTTCGATAATGATATCTGCAAACAAGACATGTTTGTCCACCGTTATACTACCAATGGCACCAAACTTCACCCTTGTTTCTTTGGCTCCAATTAGTTTAGGCTTACGGTAAATCAATACTTCTTCTTCATCATCAATGATAATCTCTGTGGGGAATATGGCATTGCCGTCACCGGATACTCTGCATGCCTCAAATGTATAGTAGGACATATTTTGAATTTCAATGTCATTTTTTACCGTATTTGTCAAGATTGACAATTAGGTCAATATAAGGAGTATATTCTTTTAAATCTTCTTTGCCAGTGACTCCAAAGTCAATATCATTGGAATATACGACATCGCCATTCTCACATTTGATTTGAAGCGTTCCTTCCATCAATGCACTAACCACTTTTTTACATTTGTTACTTCCAACATTGAGATATTTGTCTAAATTAGAGTTGATAAGCATTGGAAGTGCATGATTTTTCTTGCAAATGAATACAGCCTTAGCAATGTCATAAGGAAGAATGATTTCTTCCAACCACGTTTCGTCTTTCTTACCAAAATTAAAAAATCCCATATTACTTTCTTAAATTATTATTTTACCTCTTTTACTATCCAATTACCCGCAGCAGCCCAACTTTCCACACGTTTGTTGAAACCGGCACGGCGTAAGGCTTCTGCAATCTCATAAGAATTAGGTCTGCCTGTGCTTGAGGTTACTACTTGTATCATATACCCTTTAGGTATTCCCGCATCAACAAAATCGCGTGGTGCTTGTAATATGTATGTTTTCATAAATAGATATGTTTTATAACAATTCTAAACAAATTGTTTTTCTGGATTTGTCGCATGTTGCCGAAGCAAATGCATTGCAAACTCTTCTGACTTTAACCGGAATATTATTCTTTCCGACTCTGATAGTTGTTTTTTTTGCTTTACCTTTACTATCTACAAATGATGACGGATAGTCAAATCTACAATGCTTTCTATATAATATCACTGACAAACAATCGATATTAGAGTTCTGATTTTTTATTTGATATAGTTTTTCTACATCTCCAACATAACCGGCATTCGTAGCATCGGCCAATTTGAATTCAATCAGACACCAATAACTATTGTCTTTTTTCCTGATACCCAAATCTATCTTTTTGCTACTTACAATAGGTAAAGTCGTTTTGGTTATTTCACGTTCAACAACGTAGTCTCCGGGCAAATTAGAACGCAATATATCAAAAGCTGTACTGACAGCATCAGCTTCAATTATATCAATAGATGACATTTCACGTCGATAAGCCATCCAATACGCCAATCCTTGTAGCATATTGGATACATATTTCTTTATATTGCTGTTCATTATCCTTCCTATTTGTAGGATAGCAAAAGACTAAACCAATAAATAGCCTAGCCTTTTGCCCATAAATGTATTTTTACTATCGGATATTGAGTACATCCAAAAAGGATTATTTCTTTTCCAACAAGCTTTCGAAATAGTTAAGTTGCTGAATAAAGTCAGAATCACCACGCATACTACGACCTTTAATCAAAACTTGTTCATATTTTGCACGCCATATTTTTTTTAATCTTTCAGCAGCGAACGGTTTGTTTGCAAGTGTTATAAAACCTGGGAGCCATGCAAGTCCCACAGTAATAAGACCCGCAAAGAAAATAAGTATAGCACAATTTGATTTCTTTTCAAGAAAGCCAAGAGGTTTATTCGCTTCAGATATTGAGAGTGAAAGAAATTCAATAATATCTTCTTTGGTGTTTGGGATAGGGAAAGTTGAAATAATATTATTTTTTTTCTCTAATATTATTCTGTTTCTTACGTCTTCCTTGAACATTGGTCTCTGTTCATTGTCTATTGCTCTTTCATCTGAGGGTGTTAAAGTAATGTTATTCAATTTATCGAAAAGAAGCTGTACCGATGAAACGGCCTTCTGGCCTGTGAATTCGTAGCCACACTCGCATTTAATAGCCATTGGTAACACTTGTGCACCACAACTAGGGCAAACTTTTCCAAAGGCTTCTTTCTTTTGCTTACTAAGCATATTCAACTCTTCTTCCCTTTTCTGGTTCAATTCGCGTGCCCTCCTTTGGAGCAACGAATTGATGTAGATTTCCAATTCTGCGAGGTCAACACCTTCTGCCTGTGCTCGCTTAGCAAGAGCGGCCTTTTCAAAATCTTCCAATTTACCATCTTCAAGGGTTGCCTGGATAAGGCTTTCTAATTCTTTTGAAAACATAATTTAATAATTAATAAAAGGTGAAAGTTATTACTGATATAATTCATTTACATTTTAGGCATCTGTGGGGGCAGAGATGCAAAAAGTGTTTGCATATCCCTCACATTTGCAGCAAGTTCCCAATTTGCCATTCCCTGCTTCCAAACGTATGTATTGTGGGTCAGCAAACCCTGCTGTACCATTTGTTGCAGTTTGCTCCAGTCGCAAGGTCCTATTTGCTGACCGTTAATTGCAACCATATACTGCACCTGTGAAACCTCCTCCTGCATAGATGGAGCGTAACCCATACTGTGCTGCCCGAACATATTGCCAACCTTGCCAACCTCGGCATTCAGATTTGCCTGATGAGCGCCCATAAAGCTTGTTTCAGTCTGAAGACGTGCAGCCCTCTGCATCTCCTCGCGTTGAATGCGCATTGTCTCGCGTTGGTTCTCCAACTGCATTCGCTGCATTTCTTCTTGACCGCTCAGATTGAGCTCTTGCTGACGCCTCATGGCATCAAGTTGCATGGCAGACTGGGTCCTGTAATAATCCTCATTGATACTATTCTTCAGTCTTATGCTACTACTCTCTATGTCGCTTGTCACAGACCTGAGTTCCCTATAGCCAGGGCTATCTTTATCAACAATTATTTGCGATATATCAAAGCTACGAACATTTATGGCAAACAACTGTTCAATCTTAGGTGTGACCAGCCTTTGCACAAGGTCGCTGATTTCAAGAATTTTCCTCTCCATCTGCAACACCTGGATATTGTTGTCGGACGGAGCATTGGTGACTACAGCCTTGATATATTTACCCAATTGTCCGCGCATCTTTTGCTCAAATACACCATCATTCACGTTTTGAGTCTTGTTTATACTTGAAAACCTGCCCATGTCTTCAATGGCATACACCAACGTTCCATGCACAGAAACTGGTACGGCAAAGTTTTCGAAACGTGGATCAAACACGTCAAAAAACGGTATACTGAACTTAACCTGACTGCCCTTTGCCAAATTTGCGAGACTTGATTGCTGCTGTTGGAGAAGAGTTTCTTTTGCCTGCTTCTCCTTTTCTGCTACTTCTTTCTTTGAGAAAAGTCCCAATATTCCCATATTACTAATTTATTTATTATTATTGTTGTCAAATGGTGGTGGAGGTGGTGGCGTTTGTGTCATCCCCATACTTGCCAACGGATTCATGCGTGCCATTTGGTTCAGTTGATCCAAGTATGAATTTTGTGGAGGTGTCCCCGGTTGCTGATTGATTGGATTTTGCGGTATAGGAGGAGCTATCGCGGCTTTCAACTCATTTACCATTACCAAATAGTTCTTGTCAGACTCGGGAAAGTCCACAACCTTCTCAACCTTCACATCGGGATTCTCTTCACTGAGGAATTCGAGCAAGTGCTGTCCTGTAGGTAGCTGTATTTTGGTGATGACACCAGCCTTAAACTGCTGGTCTATATACTCACCGTCGCATAAAAGCATACTATCGGCATCTACACGGATGGTGACATTGGCTGTATCGCTTTTTACGGGTGCCTCCTCCTTTTGAGGAGCAGCACCTTCAAGAAATGAAAAATCTATAGCCATAATAATTATGGTATTATCGGTTAATAAATCTTTTGGTTCTGTGCCTGACGGTGTATCTCCACCATCTTCTTTACATAATTGGACATGAGTTCCATCTTAGTTGTCGTTTCATTGATATTCTTCACGATGGTCTGATTGAACTCCTGCTCGAAATTCTTGAACTGGTCGTCCTTCCACACATTGCCGATACTCTTAGTCTGCTGCTGGAGCTTCTTAAAAATCTCGCGCATCTGTTGCTGCACCTGTCCAAGACTTTTTCCATATTGTTCTACTTGGGTAACATTACCCATCATACTGTTGTCTGCCATAATACTATATGTTTTAAGTTTATATTATATCTGAATCGGGCATTTGATAAGGTGTGAAAAGCACCGGGTCGTCGCCATCGGGATAATAATAGGCACGCAAATGTTCTTCCTCGTCACTCAAATGTTCCACATCAATATCCTGACTGAATCGGAGAGGATTAAGATACTTGTTTTCCGATTTAAGGATAATCTTGTGGCGGAACTTCAAGGCGGCTTCCACGTCATATTCATCACCGAAAAGGATGTTGCTGGGTTTATCTATCTGAAGCAATACATGGACACCATGCATGGGTCCTTCCTCCAACAGATACATCAAAGCCTGAGGATAAGTCATATCCTCGGCATTGACATCTGATGCCTCAAACTCCAAATCGAGAGCGCCCATATCAAAACCTATCACGCCATCCTCCTCAGGAACGGGTTGTGCACCTGACGTTGCTAACGGCATTTTACGCTTCACTTCGATAAAGCGCTCGCTACCGATAATGGATAATATCGTTGGTGTGCTCCAACCCATCTTTACATCATTCACCAATTGCTTGAGCACGCTACCGCTTTCCTGTCGCTCTACAAGGCGACAAAGCCCCTTCGATTCAAGGGAGGAAAGCACCTGCTTGTAGCGGCTCCCCATACCGGGTAGGCAATCAATCACCATAAAATTAGCATCAATACCTTTATGCTGATATGAAATGATCAAAGATATCAAAGCATTCATAAGCACCCCCGTAGTCTGCTCCTCTTTATTAGCTCCCCAAAAGAGGATATGCTCCATAAAGTCCTTGCGCAACGGAATAGTTGTGCTTCCTGCATTGATGCCGATGTTCTGACCAACAAGGGCTATCGGATAATCGTAGTCGCTTTGCGCTATAATCTCTTTCTCATGCTCAAGGTAGAATAGTGATGAGCCACAGAAATAATTCTCTCCATTACCCGGCAAAGATTCTGCTTTCTTTTGTGCTGAAGATATAGCGTTCTCCAGTTCTTCATTATTGGCATAGAACGTCTGCACCTGACTCTGCAGCTCCCTTTTGTGATAATAACAAGCCAAACCCGTCACCTGCTTGCTTGTCAGGTCACTGCTATCAGGAACAAGGCGATCGGAGTCGCTCGGTGCACTCATCAGCAAGAAACACTCTGTAAGATTTTTCAATATCTGTCCAGAGATATTTGTTTCATCGAGTTGTTGGGTAGCCAACAACATGTGTATGCCTTGGCTACGACCTTGTGTGGCTATGACATTCAGAATTTCCGATATCTCTTGATATATTAGACGTTCCGAACCGCTCGGTGCCTCCTTGAACATCACCTGACATTCGTCGGCCACAAACAACACTTGGGGGAGACGATTATTGGGGTATTTCTTGTTATATCCATCAATATTGCTAACACCTTCTTTCTGCCAAAGTTTGACACGGCGCTTGTTCTCTTCCTTCAGTTCTCGCAACACTTCGAGTGTCATCTGCGAGTCGCTATTATCTACCAAGACTGCTTTTGTATGCTTCAATCCGCGATAACGGTTGAACTCCACTCCCTTGAAGTCCATCAGATACAGCATCAAATCCTGTGGGGAATACTTCAAGATGGCACTTGTTATGATATTGTTCAGCAACACAGACTTACCTGAACCTGACTGTCCCAGAATGAAGCCATGTATGTAATCACCAGAGTTAAAGCGGAAGGTTACTGGATGCTTATCGCGCACATCAAGACCAACCGTTACGCTAATCTCTGACATACATGGTTCATAGTCAGCCTCTCTCAAACTGTCGAAATCCTGTTTGAGGATGGATGGCTTTGCCTTCTTCTTGGCCGTCTCTACATGTATGTCTATTTGTTGCAGGCAGTATTCTATCTCGTCCATGCTCATCGGAGCGCTGTCTGGCACATAATTGAACCGATTGATGACCTCATCGTGTCCCGAATTGCGAAATGCAAAACTGTTGCCTTGTGGCACAAGCACTTGCATATTCGACAACAAACGTTGAGGATTAAAGGATGCCAATGAGGAAGCATCCACAATGTTGGCATTCATGTCAAAACTCATCAACACATAAATACCGGCCTTACTGCCTGTTTCAATGATCTGTGTCAAGCGATTGATTGCCTCCATATTCATGAAACCGGGAAAATCAGTAAGGACTATGAACTGATATTTAAGACGTGCATCATTGCCTAACGACTCGTTCAATTCGACCAAATCACGCTTGCCGGCACAGCGTATGCTAGACATACGCTCAATGACAGAAGCATATGTGTCGTTAAGCAGTTCCATAAAGGCACTTAAATTGCCATCAAAGAAGAAGCGCTCTTTACGGTCGCCCATGATATACTTGTTCATACGCGAATGCGCCATAAAGGCATCGCTTGGATCTCCACCATTGTAGAGAACCAAGTCACATAGATTGGAGGGGACTGTCAACGCTATGCGACATGCCAACCTTTCAAGGCAGGCGCTTGCTTGACGCTGTGTCTGCTCATTATTGTAAAGGAAACACAGGCCTTTACCATCACTCAAATCATATAGTGCAGGTAGTGTGATATTGCCACCTGTCAAATCGCCCAAGTAAAGGCCTTCGGAAGGGAAGTGTTGTTCTCGGTCGCCTAACAAGAAGCCTTTTGAATTGGCAACTGTTGCTTTATTAGAGTCATAATAGTTTGCCATTGCCTCACTTTAATTCTTTTATAATCCAATTCCCTGGAGAAGCCCAACTCTCTGCACGTTTGTTGAAACCCGCACGACACAGAGCTTCCGCTATCTCGCGAGGCTGAGGACCTCCTGTGCTTGAGGAAACCACTTGTATCATATACCCTTTGGGAATTCCTGCATCCACATAATCACGTGGTGCTTGTAATAAATATGCTTTCATTGTATTCTACTGTTATTTTGTGCAAATATATTTGAGATAAACCTAAAATTATTTGTCTATTTTGTCCTTGCTATGGCTGACGCAGTTTTTAACTTCTTAGATTCGTATTCTCCAGGCATAGATTTTCTTAATC
>JAZRIA010000057.1:0-43417 GCA_045645045.1 Bacteroidaceae bacterium
ATCAGCATGGGCAGCGGTTCTTTGTTTTTAGGGGGGGGGGAGCGGAATACTTTTCTCAAACCGATTAAACCTTTCCATTCCTCGGATGTCATACAATTAAAATGCACAACGAACAGCAACTGATCCAACGACTACAAAACCCTGCCACACGCGAGCAGGCGTTCGAAACTCTGGTAAGGGAGTTTCAGGAGCAGTTGTATTGGCAGATACGCCGCATGGTGCTCGACCACGACGATACAGACGACATTCTGCAGAACGTGTTCCTTAAGGCATGGCAAGGGCTGGACAACTTCCGTGGAGATGCACGACTCTCAACATGGCTCTACCGCATAGCGAGCAACGAGACTATCAACTTCCTGCAACGGAAAAAGAACATCACCGTCAGTCTGTCGGGCACAGAGGATTCGGAACAGGACAACATCAGGATACAGCTGGAGAGCGACCCCTACTTCGACGGAGACGAGACGGAACTGCAACTCCAGCAAGCCGTGCAAAGTCTGCCACACAAGCAGCGCCAGGTCTTCAACATGAAGTACTTCCAGGAAATGAAATACGAGGAGATAAGCGCCGTCTTGGGCACAAGCATCGGAGCACTGAAGGCCTCCTACCACCATGCAGTGCAGAAGATTACGGCATTCTTCGAGAATTTAGAATAACAATAACACCATCACACAAAAAAATGAACAACACCAACCATAACGACGAAAAAATCCTTCGAGAAATCGCATCGTCAGCCAACGGCAAGAACCCATTCCGCGTTCCGCAAGGATATTTCCATGCCCTGCCCCTAAGGGTGATGGAGCGCATCAGGGAAGAGGAGCAGAACAAGGCGCACAAGCATGGACGCAGCAGACGCCTGTTCATGCGCCTGACAGCAGCTGCTATGCTTACAGGTTTCTTCGCCATAGCAGGTCTCATGATATACGAGCAGAGCCATCCGCTCACATCCTCGCAAGCCCCCACAGCACTGGCTTCGGCACAGGAAATGGAGTTTACCGATGAACTCCTGGACTATGCCATGCTGGACAACAACGATATAGAATACTACCTTACCGAAGCAGAATAAAACAAAAGACACTAATATGAAAAAAGCAACACTCCTATTAGTGCTATTTGCACTAATCTCCTCTGTAACATTTGCACAAAACAAGGGAGACGTCACTTTATCCGGCGGTGTCAGGGGATTCAACAAGCAGGAATTCCGCCAGCGCATGCAGGACTACATCACCAAGGAGGCCAACCTCACACAAGAGGAGGCAAAAGCCTTCTTTCCCATCTACAACGAGTACAAGGATAAGCAGCGCCAAATACACATGAGCATCAATAAGCTGAAAAAGAATACTCCAAACAACAACGACGAGAAGGCATACGAAAAGTGCCTCATGGAAATGGCGGAACTTAATGCCGAAATGGCTGGCCTCGACTCCGTCTACTACAAGAAGATATGCAAGACCATCTCTGCCCAAAAGTTCTTCAAGATACTGAACATCGAGGACCGCATGCACCGCAAGATGCTTCAAAACTACAACAAACCTCGTTCCAGGGGCAACAAGACACGCCCCTGATACAGGACTTTAGCAGAAAAAACACATACACGGGAAAGGACTATTCACTATGCTGGTCTTTTCCCGTGCTTTTTTCAGTATTTTTTACTACATTTGTTGCAAAGAAAACATTAAAATTCCATGAAAAAGCGTCTTTCCTCCGTATTCGCACTTCTTCTCACTGCTCTCTGCCTGATGGCACAAAGCAGACTACATGTAGGGTCCTACAACATCCGCTATGCCAACCAGAACGACGAGGCGAAAGGCAACGGTTGGAACAACCGATGCCCTAAACTAATCAGCCTCATCAACTACGAGCAGTGGGACATCTTTGGCGCACAGGAGGTGCTGCACAGACAGTTGCAGGACATGGCAGCAGGACTCAAAGACTATGCCCACATAGGCAAGGGGCGCCGAGACGGCAAGACCAAGGGTGAATATGCTCCCATTTTTTACAGTAAGAACCGCTTGACATGCTTGAAGCAAGGGCAGTTCTGGTTGTCCGAAACACCCGACTCTGTGGGTTCAGTAGGCTGGGATGCATCTATGGAGAGGATCTGTACCTGGGGATACTTTGAGGACAAAAGCACGAAGTGGCGCTTCTGGTTCTTCAATCTGCACATGGACCATCGCGGACCCATCTCGCGTGCCGAATCGTCACGCCTCATACTGGCCAAGATAGACGAGATGTGCGGCGGCGAACCGTATATCCTCACAGGCGACTTCAATGCCAGCCAGAACGAGGAGCCATACGCCCTACTCACCTCCTCTGGCAAACTCAGGGACACATACACCGAGGCCAGGCATCGTATGGCTGAGAACGGCACCTACAACAGTTTCCGCACGGACAACTTCACCACCAGCCGCATAGACCACATCTTCGTATCGCCACACTTCAGCGTGCGCAGGCATGGCGTGCTCACCTACAACTACTGGCAACCCGCCCAGAATGAGCAGGGCAACTCCCACAAGGCACACGTCATCTCCGACCACTACCCCATTGCTGCCACCCTGGAACTGCCACGCCTGCGTACACCACAGGACTGGGCACAGTATGGCCAGTTTGCCAAGGAAAACGAGAAAGACAAGGATGTGAAGGTAGTATTCATGGGCAACTCCATCACATGGAACTGGCGACGTTTCTATCCCGAGTTCTTCCAGAACAACAAGGGCTATGTGTGCCGAGGCATCAGCGGACAGGTAACGGCACAGATGCTGGCACGCTTCCGTTCCGATGTCATCAACCTTAAGCCCAAGACCGTGGTAATCCTTGCCGGCACCAACGACATTGCCATGAACCAGGGCTATGTGTCTATAGATCACATCTACGAGAACATCGTCTCCATGGCGGAACTTGCCAAGTGCAACGGCATCGACGTGGTGCTCTGCTCCGTCCTTCCTGCCGACCGCTATAGCTGGTCGTGGGAGATAGATAGCGAAAGGGCTATCCGCTCCATCCGCGAGCTCAACGACAAACTCCGCACCTATGCCCGCAAGAACAAGTTGGGCTATGCCGACTACTACTCCGCCATGGCCGACGAGAACCTTGCCCTGAAGAAAGAATACCAGCAAGACCCCGTGCACCCCAACAGGGAGGGCTATCTGGTAATGGAGAAGATAATCCAACAAGTGCTCAAGAAACGATAAGACAACGCTCACCTAATCAAACGGACTTGCGGAGCTTGATGAGCGCAGGCGACTGCTTTAGCTTGATGAACCAAAGGTGAATAATAAAGGTGAACCGACGCAGGAAGCGAAATTTGCGAGTAAGCGAGTACATAAACATGGTAGGTACGCTCACCTTTTACCCCTAACCGCTCACCGTTAACCCCTCACCGTTAACCGCTCACCGCTCACCCTGTCTGTACTCTGTCATCTGTTATCTTTGATCTGTACTCTAACCATTAATACCCCCTATGAAAAATCCACTATCCCTACTCCTCGCACTACTGTTGTGCACTTCAGCCATGGCGCAAAAGGTGCACACCGTGGCATCACCCGATGGCAACATCAAGGTTGACATCAAGACCGGCAAAGGCATTACCTACGACGTCACCTGCCATGGCGAACTGGTTCTCGACGATTGCCGTATGTCCATGAACATAGAAGGCAATGTGCTGGGTTCCATGCCCAAAGTACAAGGTGCCAGCCGCAAGAGCGTGAACGAGACAAAGCGCCCCTTCCTGCACCTGAAGTTTGCCGAGGTGCCCAACCGCTACAACGAGCTCACACTCAAGATGAAGGGTGGCTATTCTGTCATCTTCCGTGCCTACGACGATGGCGTTGCCTACCGTTTCGTCACATCGTTTCCCGGAGAGGTGCAGGTCTACGACGAGGACATCACCGTATTCCTTCCCGAGGAGACCGACCTCGTGCTTCAGCATAGCAACAGTTACCGTACCTCCTACGAGGAGCGATACTCCTTCGTAAAGGCTGCACAGTGGCAGAGCCACCAAGCCATGGCACACTATCCCATCCTGGCCATCACACCTGGGGGTACAAAGGTGCTCATGAGCGAGGCCGATCTACTGGACTATCCCGGTGCCTTCTTCCGCAGCAACGATGCCGGCGGATTCTCGTCAGTATTCCCTCGCGTACCTGCCATAGAAAAACCACGCTCTGACAAGAGTACCGACATACTTCTTCGCAAGCCCTACATCGCCCTTACCCGTGGCAGCCGCAACTTCCCCTGGCGCTATTTTGTCATCTCCAGGGACGAGGCCGACCTCGTCACCAATACCATGACATGCCGTCTCTCGCAGGACAGCCGTCTGGACGACACCTCATGGATTCAGCCCGGACAGGCCAGCTGGGAATGGTGGAACGGTGCTGTGCCCTACGGTGAAGATATTAACTTCCGTGCCGGTCTGAATGCCGATACCTACAAGTACTTTATGGACTTTGCCGCGCGATATGGCATCAAGTACATAGTCATGGACGAGGGTTGGGCCAGGGACAACATGGACCCATACACCCCCAACCCAGATTGTGACTTGACGGAAATCCTCGCTCATGGCAAGAAGGTGGGCGTTGGCGTAATTCTATGGCTCACATGGCGTTGCGTGGAGCAGAATCCTGGACTCTTTGCAAAGTTTGCCGAATGGGGCGTGAAGGGTGTTAAAATCGACTTCATGGACCGTAGCGACCAGTGGATGGTCAATTTCTACGAGCGCACCGTGCAGGAGGCTGCCAAGCACCATATCTTCGTCAATTTCCATGGTGCCTACAAGCCCTCTGGACTTGAATATATATACCCCAATCTTCTATCCTACGAGGGTGTAACGGGCATGGAGCAGATGGGCAACTGCCGCCCCGAGAATAGCATTTATTTGCCTTTTATCCGCAATGCCGTGGGTCCCATGGAGTACACCCCTGGTGCCATGCTCAGCATGCAGCCCGACAACTACTCTGCCCGTCGTCCCAACTCGGCCTCCATTGGCACTCGTGCCTACCAGATGGCTCTGTTTGTGGTCTTCGAATCCGGCCTGCAGATGCTTGCCGACAACCCCACGCTCTATTACCGCAACGACGACTGCACACGCTTCATCTCCTCGGTACCCTTACTGTGGGACGACACCCGAGTGCTCTCAGCCCGATTGGGAGACCATCTTGTTGTAGCCAAGCGCAATGCCGACAGGTGGTTCCTCGGAGGCATCACTGGAGAGCGCAAAGAGGCCTTTGAGGCAGAATTCACTCTCGACTTCCTTCCCGAAGGACAGTCCTTCACCCTCACCTCCTTCGAGGACGGTATCAATGCCGACCGCCAGGCCATGCATTACACCAAGTCCTCCCGCCAGGTGCGCAAAGGCGACACCATCAAGGTACGCATGGTACGCAACGGCGGCTACGCTGCCGTGATAGAGTAAACAGGAATTTTGCCTGCTGATTGACAATAATCCCAAATCAGTTCATTAGACTGTTACGCACTAATGAAACCTTCTTTTTGTAATCTGTAATCTAATATGAAAAAATACCTCTTACTCCTGATGATGGCTGCATTTGCCCTCATTGCCTTTGCAGAGAAGAAGCCGGCACAGGTCTGTGCATTGCTGGACAGAATCGGTGGCGAGGGAACCTCCGAACGTATAGAGACTCGCGTGAAACGCTCGCTTTCCAAGGACGGAAAGGATGTGTTTGAAATCAGCACGAAACGTGGGAAACCCTATATCCAGGCAAATTCGCTGAGCGCACTGACCACCGGCATTGGGTGGTACCTGAACCACTATGCCCACATAAACCTGGCGTGGAACAACCTGACCACGGACATGTCCAAGGTGGCATTCCCCTTGCCTCAGCAGACGGAGAGGCGCGAGTGCAGTGCCGACTACAGGTACTATCTGAACTATTGCACCTACTCCTATTCCATTGCCTTCTGGACCCGGGAGCGATGGGAACAGGAAATTGACTGGATGGCCTTGCATGGCATAAACATCCCCTTGGCACTGGTGGGCACGGATGTGGTGTGGAAGAACGTGCTTGACGAGGCTGGCTACACCAGGGAGGAGATAGACAGATTTGTGGCTGGACCAGGCTTTCAGGCTTGGTGGCTGATGAACAACCTGGAGGGTTGGGGCGGACCTAACCCCGACTGGTGGTACGATAGGCAGGAGCGCCTGTGCAAGTTCGTGCTGGAACGAATGAGGGACCTGGGCATGGAACCCGTACTGCCCGGATACGGCAGCATACTGCCCAGCAATGCCAGGGAGAAACTGGGAGTGGAGGCCATTGACCAGGGATGGTGGTGCTCGGGATTCCGGCGCCCGTTGTTCCAACTGCCTTCGGACGAGAAGTACAAGGAGATGGCTCGGCTCTACTACAAGCACCTGGAAAAGGTGATGGGCAAGTCGAAATACTACAGCATGGACCCCTTCCACGAGGGCGGACGCACAGACGGCATCAATCTGAAGGAGGCCTTCACCACCATATACGGGGAGATGCAGAAGCATTCGCCCGGTGCCAAGTGGGTGATACAGAGTTGGGACCGCAATCCTCGCAAGGAGGCTCTGGACACCATCCCCAAGGGTGGTTTCATTGTGCTGGACCTGTATTCCGACGGTTTGGCAAAATGGGAGGAGAGAGGCTACGAGGGACACGACTTCCTGTGGTGCATGCTACACAACTTCGGTGGCAAGACGGGCATGCACGGACGCTTCCAGCCAATGCTGGAGAACTACTACAGGGCTCTGGAGAAATATCCCGACGGTGTGAAGGGCATAGGTGCCACACCCGAGGGACTGGAGACCTGCCCCATACTCTACGACCTGCTGTTCGAACTCCCCTGGATGAAGCGCGAGGAGGGCAAGGATTGGGTGGACAGATACTCCCAGGCACGCTACGGCGTGAAGAGCGAGGCTATGGAAAGGGGATGGCATCTGCTGACGCAATCGGTGCTGAACTGCCCCAACCCGTCGCAGGACGTGGAGGCTGTAATCTGTGCTCGTCCCGCACTGGATGTGAGACGTGTCTCGGGATGGGGCACATGCCAGATATTCCACGACATACGCATGGTGCGCAAGGCTGCCGAACAGATGCTGAGGGAAAGGGAGCGTCTGCAGGGCAATCCCAACTATGAGCACGACATTGCCGATGTGGTGCGACAGACACTGACCGACTCCACCTATTACCTGCTCAAGGACATTGCCGCCAGTTACAAGAGCGGCAAGATGGAGGCTTTCCGCAAGCAGTACACCACCTTCCTGGGAATGGTGGCCGATGTGGACCGCCTCGTATCACAGATAGACCTGTTCAAACTGGACAGATGGACCTCTTCGGCAAGGAGCATCTGCGATGAGGTGGAGGGTACCACCGAGGCCGACCGCGACTGGATGGAATGGAATGCCCGCACGCTGATTTCCGTGTGGGGACCCGAGAAATGTGCCGAGCAGGGAAGGTTGCACGACTACTCCAGCCGTCAGTGGGGCGGCATGCTGGGCGACTTCTACCTGGCTCGCTGGCGGATGTTCTTCCAGGCTCTGGAAGAGGGCAGAAGCATCACATCTGCCGAATGGTTCAGGTGGGAAGAGAACTGGACACACCAGAAGAGCATCACCAAGGCTCCAAAGGAGAACCCAATCGACATAGCAAACGAACTTTACCGGAAATACTTCTCGGAATAGCACGGTAGGAACGAAATCTCTAAACTCAAAACCACACACCTACATCTCTGCTATCTGCTATCTGTAATCTGTAATCTAATCTCTATGAAAACCAAGAAACTCATTTCCCTCTTTGCTCTTCTGCTCCTCACAACGAGTATCTTCGCCTTCGAGCAGAAGGAAATAGCCGTCAGAAGCAACAGTATGAACAAGGACGTCCTTTGCACCGTCATCACCCCTGAAGGGTATAGCACCGGGCAGTCCTACCCTGTCATCTACCTTCTCCACGGATATGGCGGAAACCACACCGTATGGGCACAGGATGGTGTCGTGGGACGCTTGGCCGACCAGTACAACCTCATCGTTGTCATGCCTGACGGAGCACGCGACAGCTGGTACTTCGACAGCCTCGTAACCCCAGAATACCGCTACGAAACCTTCGTTGCCAAGGAACTCGTTGCACACATAGACACCGCCTACTCCACCATCGCCGACAGAGCCTGCCGAGCCATCACCGGACTCTCCATGGGCGGACACGGAGCCTTCTACCTGGCCATGCGCCACAAGGACACCTTCGGCAACATGGGCAGCATGTCAGGCGGACTGGACTTCCGTCCCTTCACCAAGAACTGGAACATAGCAGGACGTTTGGGCACCTACGAGGAGAATACCCAACTTTGGGACGAGAACACCGTCATCAACCTCACCCATATGCTAAAAGCCGGCACCATGAACATCATCTTCGACTGCGGCACCGAGGACTTCTTCTACAAGGTCAACTGCAACATGCACGAGAAACTCCTCCAGGAAAAGATTCCCCACGAGTTCCACTCCCGTCCCGGCGCCCACAACTGGCCATACTGGCTCAACGCCGTCAAATACCAATTCCTCTACTTCGCCGACAGATTCCCTAAACGGTGAAAGGTGAGCGGTGAGCGGATGAGTGGTGAGCGGTAGGGACGCTGCGTGCAGCGTCCGAATGGTTTTCCGTTTTCACCTTTATTCACCAGCGTTCATCAAGCTAAAGCAAGTCCGTTCGTAAGGATGAGCGGATGAGCGATTTATCCACCAGCTTCGCTAGTCGCCACAGTCTCAGAGGATAGTCGGTTGGCGCGACATTTTCTATTGTAACTAACTCTACCCCTGAGACAGGGCGAATAAGGCCTTTAGAAAAATGACTCAATGTCATTTTGTGCCTTATGAGGGTTAAACTCCCCTGTTTAACGTCGGGCTCGGATAGAGTCCCCGAAGGGGGAGGGGGTGGATTATTTTTCCGTTTTAGTTTCCGTTTCTCATCCTACCCTATCCGTTTAAATTAGTTTTCAGTTTTAATCCCGTTTTGCTGTCTTTAACTCCTTTTTGCTTTGAGATGAAAAGTTACCACCAGTTCGTCATGCCTGTTTCTTGTAGGTAAGAGCAGCGAGGATATTGAAGATAAGGGCAAAAGCTCCCAGTGCCGCGTAGTTTGTCCATAGTTCAGCAATTGTTGTTCCCTTCAAATATACCGAGCGCAGAACCTCGACAAAGTAGCGTGGCGGCAGCACGAGCGTAAAATGTTGCGCCCACACAGGCATTGAATCAATGGGCGTGAGCAGACCACTCATCAGCATAAAGATCATAATAAAGAAGAACATCACAAACATCGTCTGCTGCATTGTCTCCGAGAAGTTGGCTATGGTGAGGCTGAAGCCAGAAATCGTAAAGATAAACAGCAATGCCCCAAAATATATTGCTCCGATAGAGCCTACTGGAGCAAGACCATAGACTAAACGGGCCACAAGCATAGCCACCGTGACGACAAACAGTCCGATAATCCAATACGGCACAAGTTTAGAGAGGATAAACATAAAACGTGAAATAGGCGTTACATTTATCTGCTCAATGGTGCCGCTCTCCTTCTCGTCCACGATACTCAACGCTGGCAGAAAACCACAAATCAAGATAAAGAGAATAATCATCAGCGCAGGAATCATATAGTGGCGGTAGTTGAGCGTGGGGTTATAACGATTCTCGATAGTTACCAACTCAGTCAACTTGGTTGGGTTCTTCTCGCTACGCAGTTCAGTCAGAGTGCGGGCGATGGTCTGCACAACGTACTGCATACCCATACTTCCCTTGATGGCATTGACGGCATTGGCGGTTATGCTGATGCGCTCGGGCGTGGCAACAGTCATATCGCACTCAAAGTTGTCGGGTATCTGCACAATAACATCCACATCTCCCTGCTCCAAAGCCTCCATAGCAAGTGGGTATTCGGCCGAAGTATGGGCGAGAGTGAGGTACTCCGAGGCATTGATATGCGAGGATATGCGACGCGATGTGGTCGAGCGGTCGAGGTCAACGATAGCCACATTTACCTGACGCACATCCATAGTCATAATGAGCGGCATAAGCAACATCACAAGTATCGGGAAGGCGATGATGAGCCGAGGCAGAAACGAGTTGCGCCGTATCTGCAAAAACTCCTTCTGTACGAGTACGACAAATGCTCTCATGGTTACTCTAATTTATCGTTAAACTTTTTGAGTGATATGCCGAGAATAGCTACCGTCATACCGAGCAGAATCACGCAATTCTTCCAAACAGCCAACAGCGGCAGCCCCTGAATCATCATCTTTCTCACAGCGTCGATATACCACCTTGCAGGCACAATATTCGATACCACCTGGAAGAACTCGGGCAGATTCTCAATCGGGAACAGCATACCCGACAACATCAGTATCGGCATCATCATTACCATAGCCGAGATGAGCAATGCCGCCATCTGCGTGGTGGCAATAGTCGAGACCAGAAGTCCGAGCGAGAGCGACAATGCCAAATATAGCAACGAGAGTGAAAATATCCCCCCAACACCGCCCGACATCGGTACCTCAAGGAGGTATCGCGCCAAAAGCAGGATAGTTACAAGCACAATGCACGATATGGCAAAATATGGAATCATCTTGGCGAAGATAATCTTCACTGGGCGCACCGGCGAAACCAGGAGCACCTCCATTGTGCCAACCTCTTTTTCGCGCACAATCGACACCGAGGTCATCATCGCGCAGACAAGAATAAAAATCAGGCCCATAATACCTGGCACAAAGTTGTAGGCCGAGCGCATCTGCGGGTTGAATAGCATTCGTGTCTCAAACATAGCCTGCTGTGAGGCGGCACCGAGCAGGACATTTTGCAGATAGGCCGTAGCCGAGCCTGCGGTATTGACATTCGAGGCATCGACAATGAGTTGGATAACAGGCTTTGTCGCTATGCCCGCAGCCGCTTGCTCGGCACGACGGTCATAGTCCGAGGCAAAGACCACTACAGCACCCGCCTTGCCTGAGCGCAGACAAGGGTCTATCTCATCTTGCGAGATATAACCCTTAAAGGTAAAGTATTCGTTATGCGACAATCGCTCAACAGCATCACGCACCCCATTGGTGTGCTCCGAAGCGACAACCGCCACATTGATATTATTCACCTCGGTGGAGATGGCAAAGCCGAAGAGGGTCATCAGCATTACGGGGATGAGCATAACGACCAACATCGTACGCTTGTCACGGAGTATATGCAACGACTCCTTTTTTACGAATGAGCCAAAGTTCTGTTTCATAGCCTTACTCTCCTCTTTGTGCGCCACGAGCCAGCGTGCGGAACACCTCGTCCATCGACTCCGCGGCAAATTGTTGTTTCAGACGGGCTGGTGTATCGAGAGCGCGCACCTCGCCATCTACCATAATCGAGACGCGCGAGCAGTACTCCGCCTCGTCCATATAGTGTGTAGTGACAAATATGGTCGTACCACCCTCCGCAGCCTCATATATCATTTCCCAAAACTGACGGCGCGTTACGGGATCAACGCCTCCCGTCGGCTCGTCCAAAAAGACCACCTCGGGGCGGTGAACCGTGGCAATGGCAAACGAAAGTTTCTGTTTCCAGCCGAGTGGCAGAAAGCCAACCAGAGTGTTACGCTCCGAAGAGAAATTCAGGCGCTCAAGCACCTCCGCGGAACGCTCCTCGGTTTGTTTTTTGGATAAGCCGTAGATGCCAGCAAACAAGCGTATATTCTCCCACACCGTAAGGTTGTTGTAGAGCGAAAAACGCTGGCTCATGTAGCCTATGTGGCGTTTAATCTGCTCACCCTCGAGCATTACGTCATAGCCCGCCACCGTGCCGCTGCCCGATGTGGGATAACTCAAGCCACAGAGCATACGCATAGCAGTCGTCTTGCCCGCTCCGTTTGCTCCGAGGAAGCCGAAAATCTCTCCTCGGCGCACATCAAACGAGATGCGGTCAACGGCAGTAAAGTCGCCGAAACGCTTGGTCAGGTCGCGTACTGAAATTACTACGTCGCTCATCTTCTCATCAGTTTTATAAACATATCCTCGATTGTAGGCTCTGCGCTCACTATCTCAACGCTTTCTACATCGGCAAGCGCCGCCTTAAATCTCTCTTCGTCAAAACCTGCACTTGCAACCAGATGGTGCTTTTCGCCAAAGGGATAACAATCCTCCACACCCTCTTCGCGACGTGCCCTTTCCAGCAGGGCAAACATATTCTTGGCACTAATACCATAGAGAGGTTTGTCAAAGCCCTGCACAATGCCAATGGGCGTGTCGATACCCAAAATACGTCCCTCATTGCAAAGTGCTATGCGGTCGCAACGCTTCGCCTCGTCCATATATGGTGTTGATACGAGTATGGTTATTCCACGTTCTTTCAACCCGGCAAGCATATCCCAGAATTCGCTACGCGATACGGCATCAACACCCGTTGTCGGCTCGTCCAAAAACAATACGCTTGGGCGATGAATCAAGGCACACGACAGGGCAAGTTTCTGCTTCATACCTCCCGACAGTTTCCCAGCCCGGCGGGTGCGGAACGGTTCTATCTGCTTGTAGATAGGCGCTATAAGGTCATACGATTCTTCAACAGTTACGCCAAACAGAGCCGCAAAGAATTGCAGATTCTCCTCGACCGACAAATCTGGGTAGAGCGAGAAACGGCCTGGCATATATCCTACACGCTTTCGGACAGAGAGGTAGTCCTTCTCAATATCTAAACCATCTACCATGGCACTGCCCTCATCGGGATTGATAAGCGTAGTGAGCAGTCTAAAAAGCGTGGTCTTACCTGCTCCGTCAGGGCCGATAAGTCCAAACAATTCGCCATGCTCTACCGCGAACGACACACCGTCGAGTGCCCGCACCTTGCCGTAACTCTTGGATAGGCTGTGTACATCAATAGCACTCATACTACAAAACCACTTCTCCTGCCAAGCCTATCTTCAATCGGCCATCATTTTCAACGGCAATCTTTACGGCATAGACCAGGTTGGCACGAGAATCCTTTGTCTGAATTGTTTTAGGCGTAAACTCACTCTCCGACGAAATCCACGCTATGCGACCCGTATAGTCATATCGCTCCGTGCCGCCAAAGTCGGCAACGACCTTCACCTCATCGCCTAATTTAACATTGGCAAGTTGATCGGAGGTAAAGTATGCTCGCAGATAGATATTCTTAAGGTCAGCAATCTTCATCAGAGGCTTGCCTGCCGATGCCAACTCGCCAGCCTCGGCATACTTGACCAACACGGTACCACCAACGGGCGAGATAATGCGGCACTTTGAGATGCGGTCATCAAGGGCGGCTATCTGCGCCTCCAAAACCACAGAGTTGCCGTTGATGGTAGAGGTATTTTTATCCAGCGTTGATAGTTGGGCCTCCAACTGTCCCTCCAAGATCTTTATCTGCGCCTCGATATCGTCTTTCTGCTTCTGAGTCGCCGCGCCATCACGCAACATATTATCCACGCGACGCAGTTCAGTCTTCTGCTTTGCAATCTGCTCACGCAACGCCGCCACTTGCTTCTTCACATCGGGACGAGAGGCAAGCAATGCCGACTGCTGCGCCACGAGTTGCTTGCGCTGCAAATGGAGTTGAAGGCTGTCTATCGTGCCTACCGTTTGGTTGGCCGCTATTGCCATACCCTCCTCAATATCGAAATTAAGGATTCTGCCCGTAGCCTCCGATGATACCACCACCTCGGTAGCCTCGAATGTACCTTGGGCGTCAAACTCCGCCTCCTTCGTGCAAGAGATGGCCAACAGAGCCATTGCTATATATATTACCTTTTTCATATCCTATTGATTTAATGTTGTTTTAAGCCTGTATATTGATTGCAAAAGTTCTATTTCGTGTGTGCTGCGTGCAAGTGCGGCTGCCGTCTCATCAGAGATTTTCCGCAATAGGTCGGTGGCATCAATTACCCCATTTTTCAACTGCGACTCTGCCGCCATACGCACCCTGCGACGCAACTCCACTATACGCGAATCATCCGTGATGGCTTGGCGCAGACGAGCAATCTCGCCATCGTCCTGCGTGGTCTGCATCTGAGTATTAAAGAGAAACACATCGCGCTGAACAGCAATTTGCTTTTCGGCGGCATTGAGCTTATCGAGATTATTCCGCTTGGTATAGAATGCTCCGATATTCCACGACACACGCACGCCGGCTATGGCATTAAACGACCAATCCGATGAAACCATACTCTTAAACATATCCAACCCTGGATAGCCGTAATAGACTTGCGCAAAGGCCGAGAAGCGAGGCATAAGCGAAACATTTATAGCTTTGCGCTGTGCCGTCAATATACTTTCCTGAGCCTCGAAGAGAGCCAATTCGGGTCGTGCCAAAGTGCGCGATTGGAGTTGCTGCATTGCAGGGCGTTCCAGCTTATCGGCCGTAAGCGGTTGACCTATAAAAATCTCCAACATACGACGATAGCTCATGCGTGAAGACTCCACCTGTCCGAGCGTCTGTCGGGCGACAAGTAACTCCGCTTCCACCGCCTCGACATCTGCCTGCATGGCAACACCATTTTTATAATATGTTTGCAGACGGGCAAGATTGCTTGCAAGCAGCTCTATCAGAACCTCGGTCTGGGCCTTGCGCTCATCAAGCAACAGAATACCAAAATAGAGATTATCCACCCTCGACTGCAAGTCGTAGAGCGACACATCCACTCGGCTGCGCTGCTCCTCGGCCTCCGCTTTGGCTATGGCTTTGTCGGCCCTTGACTTTCCTCCATCCCAAATGTGTTGCGACACATCAATCGAAACTTTGTATTGGTCACGGTGTATGCCAGCCATCTCAATACCGTTGGCTTGAAGGATTGTCTTGAAGGCCTCGGGATAGGTGGGCGTGGCAGACTGATATGTAGCCTGTCCCGACAGAGCAACTTGCGGAATCCACGCTCGAGCCGCATTGGAGAGATTGTACTGCTCGGTCTGCGCAATCAGGTCGTACTGTCTGATTTCGGGGTAATGCTCCCGAGCCAAGCGACGACACTCATCGAGCGACTGAGCACTCGAGGCAGCGGCACAGACCACGGCAGATAGTGTTAGAAAAAAACGTTTCATATCTTACTGTTTTTTGATTCTTCTCAATATGGTTTCGATGTTCTCTGCCTTGCGAACCGCCAAGAACCCTTCGCGATCGGCCATCAATTCGCCCATTAGCGGTTCCATAAATGGATAGGCAAGAAAAGTGAAGATATTGAGCGACAGAATACTGACAAACAACATCTTAACATCAACCCATTCTATTTCACCACGCTCTACCGAGCGGTCTATTTCAAACTGCAGACCGCAATATACATTATCAATAACAGCACCCACGCGTTTGTACAATAACTTATAACGCTCGGGGCGTGAGATAATTTCGTTTATGACGAATCGTGGCAAAAGCGGATTGGCGGCAATAAAATCAAAGTGCGCCTCAATGCCACCCTTGATGCGCTCAACAATAGGCAACGACGGGTCGCCCATTATGGCAAACATAGAGTGTGACATAGTTTCGAACTTCTCATCTACTATACGCTCGAAAAGTTGCTCTTTAGTGCGGAAATAGTAGTGCAGCATCGCGTGAGTTACTCCTGCTGCCTGCGCTATCGAGGTGGTGCGGGCACCATCATAACCCTTGGTCAAGAACTCCTGCTCCGCCCCCGCAAGTATCTGTTGCTCTTTGCTTTGTCTCTCTTGATTATCCATAAATACAGGTATTTAACAAACGTATCTAACAATATTGTTAGCACAAAAGTATGAATAAAACCTCACTTCACAAACAAACAAGGCAAAAAAAAGTCTGATTGATTAGGAAAACGAATAATAGGAAAACGAATAATTGTTTCGCCTTTGCACCATTAGCAAAAAACGCCTTATCCTACATGCCTTTCCTCTCCAGATTTTCCTCTCCCCACTGCCCCACAACTTCCTTTGCAATCGACATGCAATAAAAATAATCGTTTATTTTTGCACACGCCATGCAGTCTTTTCGCACGTAAACGTACCTATATATAATATGGACTATAAGCGTTAAACGTCAGCACCACCGCTCATCGTTTAACTCAAATCTGTCATTAGCGTTATGATGATAATAGTCTTTATTTTTGAACCTTTTCGTTAATCGGACTCAACCGACGCGGGAGTAAGCGCAGAACCAAGTTTACTTGAATAAAGCCAAGCGACAAGGAGGAAAACAATAGTTAAACTCGTATGAAGTCAGCCTTGGCGAGAAAAGGTCGGATATAATTCAACAGATGTTTCGCCACTTTGAGGGCGCAATGAGGTTCCATTGTATCCGAAAAGAGACGAAATAGATGACAAAAAGATGGTTTCATTAGCGCGTAATAGTCTAAAGACCGATTTAGGGTTAAATCGCAGCATAAAACGTAAATACTTTTATGAAGTACTGAAAGAATCGGGAGCATACACTCGCCTTGGATATTGGCATGACCGAAAAGGCGAAAACGAGATTGATATTATTGCCGAGGACGAATTGGAGGGCAAGATTGAATTTATTGAGGTTAAGCGACAAGCAAAGAACTTTGATGAAAACGTTCTAAAGGCCAAGTCTGAACTGTTCCTTAAAGCCGCAGGTTCATTTAAAGGATACGAGATTATTTATAGAGGACTATCTATAGAAGATATGTAATTTGGCAAAACACGGATTAAGACATAAAAATGCTTAAATCACAAATTAAGTACAGAGCCTGAGACATTTTTTGTGTATTTACACACTTTTTGTCTGTAGCATCTTTGATTTATCTTTCCACCAATGCGGCCAAAATATCACATATCTCCTTCTTCTGCCCGTTTATCTTTATAGCTGACTGGTTGGGGGATTCGACCTTATGAGTCACACAGGATTGTTATTCTTTCATCAAACTGCGAATCGTGTCTCGCACGCTATGAGGTGACTGCGGATAAGTACCGGGGAAAGAGAAGAACCTGTCATACATAGGCTTTACTTCTTCCAATGGGGGAACTGGTCTATCCATCGCCTCAAAATAAATCCGAATCCTACGCATAAGTTCCTCTTCAAAATCTACGCTTACGATACCGGGGATACCAATTGTCAGCACCGACTCATAGATTGGCTTGTAATAAATTATGCCATCGGCAATATCTTCCCATTTCATATCACCATATCGAACGTTAAAATATGGTTCTCGGCCAAAAGGAGTTCCCTTAATATCCATAGCGAAGGACTGACAACCCATGACCTCAAACGCAGCATCCCACAATCCACGTGCAACCAATGGCATCTGCTCCTTTTGGGTGTATTCCGTCCAGTTGAGCATCACTATCTTCACATTATCCTCACCATAGAGTTCCTTAAGCCATTTGCCCTGGCGATGGTAGTCGTTACCAGCAAAAGTGGCGTTCAGCGCATGGGGATGATTGGTTATTATCAGAGCCTTTCGCTTGCCCTTCTTAGGTTTCTGGTTGGCATACATTTCTACAAAATGAAAAGACATCGTGGAGTCGCGGTAAGAGCAAGCCGGAGAATCATCAAAATCCCGATACTCTTGGGCGGTTTTGATTTTATTCCACGAGAATTTACAATCCGTCAATCCCAATGTAATCTTATGTCTGCTGACACGATTTATTTCATAGAGTCCTCGAAGGAACTGTACACGATTGTACTTATCCCAAAGCGGATTGAAATCCTCGTTGCGAAGGTATGTATAGAGGGCGTCGTTGAATGCCTGAGCAGTCTTGTATTTCCTCTGAAGTAATCTGTTTACATCTTTTGTTCTGTTTACACATCCTACTTCGGTATACACATAACCGATCTCCTCGGCAAAACGAGCATCACGCAATATGTCCAATATCAATTCATACTGTGTGGTATCTCTGTGGTCACGTTCTCCAATCACTACGATATCGGAGTGTTCAAACAGTTTGAATATATAGTCTACAGGAGCGCATGATTTCGACCTTACACTTGCCACATAGTCTTGCAACGACGAGGACTGTGCATAACCAGACAAGGTTGTGCAGAGAACACAAAACCAAAAGGCAATTCTCTTCTTCATAAGGCAAACTGAATATTCCTATGTTCTGGCAAGTCGTTAAACGTTAATCGTTAAACTTCACCTCACTCTCCTTGCTTTGCTTCGTTCCAGAGGCGGTCCATTTCTTCCAGGGTCATGTCCTTGAGTTCACGGCCTTGCTCCTTGGCGCGCTGCTCCACATAGGAGAAGCGGGAGATGAACTTGCGGTTGGTGCGCTCCAGGGCATTGTCGGGATTGATGCCGTAGAGGCGGGAGGCGTTGATGAGCGAGAAGAGCAGGTCGCCAAACTCGTTGGTGGAGTTCTCCTTGTCGTCCTTCTCCAGTTCCACGCGCAGTTCGTCAATCTCCTCGTGAACCTTGTCCCAGACATCCTCGCGCTTCTGCCAGTCGAAACCCACATTGCGGGCCTTGTCCTGAATGCGGTAGGCCTTGATGAGCGAAGGCAGGGACTGGGGCACACCGGAGAGCACGGTCTTGTTGCCATCCTTCTCCTTCTGCTTTATCTGCTCCCAGAGCTGGCTTACCTCGCCAGCCGACTGAGCCTCGGCCTCGCCATAGACATGGGGGTGGCGGAAGATGAGCTTGTCGCACAGCTTGTTGCACACGTCGGCAATGTCGAACTGACCCTCCTCGCTGCCTATCTTGGCATAGAAGACAACGTGCAGGAGCACATCGCCCAGTTCCTTGCATATCTCCTTGGTGTCGTGTTTGATGAGGGCATCGCACAGTTCAAAGGTCTCTTCTATGGTATTGGGGCGCAGACTCTCGTAGGTCTGCTTGCGGTCCCATGGGCACTTCTCGCGCAGAGTGTCCATCACATCCAGCAAACGGCCAAACGCCGCCAGTTTCTGTTCTTTTGTTGACATGGGATTAAAACGGAAATGTGAAAACGGAAAACTTTGTTAAACGGAAACAGATATGTGGGATTAGCCAAATAGGTCTGAGTGTGTACCAGTATCGGTCAATATCAAGATGAGTTCTGTATCGCGTTGTTCCCAGACAAGCAACCAATCTGGTTGTATATGGCATTCCCAGAGTCCTTGCCACTGACCAGACAATTTATGGGATTTGTAACGCCGAGGAAGCGTACCTGTCTCTGCTAATAAAGTAACTACCTCTTCAAACAAGGCCTTATTGCAACCACGCTTCAAGCATTTCTTGTAAGAACGCTTGAACTGGTTAGAAAACAGAATTTCGTACATTATGAATCCAATTCAGCCATAAGTTCTGCCACACTGCCAACTCGGGTAACCTTGCCGCTACGTACTTCGTCCACGGCCTTTGACAAGGTTCCCTTCTTTACGGTTTGTGTCCTGGCAATGGTCACACCCTTGAGGCTGCCCAATATTTTACGCAAACTTGGAAGCAAGTTCCTGTCCTCTATATTCAAAACCATTTGTGTCATTGTAATATACCTTCTATTTTGTGCAAAGTTAACCAAAATGTTTCCTTGCGCAAAGAAAAGTCTTACTTTTTTGCGCTTTTGCCGGCTTCTTACAACAAACAAGCCACTTAACGCAAGATTGTAAGATATAGTTTATGCGTTTGTGGAGAAAAAATACTAACTTTGTGCGCGAAAAATATAAATTAAAGATATTATATCATTATGGAATTAGCATCCAAGTACAGCCCTGCCGAAGTGGAGGGCAAATGGTACCAATACTGGCTGGACAACAAACTGTTCAGCAGCAAGCCCGATGGTCGTGAACCCTATACCGTGGTTATCCCACCGCCAAATGTGACCGGTGTGCTGCACATGGGCCACATGCTCAACAACACCATCCAGGACATCCTGGTGCGCCGTGCACGTCTGCAGGGCAAGAACGCATGCTGGGTTCCCGGCACCGACCACGCATCCATAGCCACCGAGGCAAAGGTGGTGAACCGTCTGGCAGAGCAGGGCATCAAGAAACTGGACCTCACACGAGAGGAGTTCCTGAAGCATGCCTGGGACTGGACCAACGAGCACGGTGGCATCATCCTGAAGCAGTTGCGCCGACTGGGTGCATCGTGCGACTGGGACCGCACCTCATTCACCATGGACGAGGAACGCAGCGAGAGCGTGCTGAAGGTGTTCTGCGACCTGTACGAAAAGGGACTCATCTACCGTGGCTTGCGCATGGTGAACTGGGACCCCAAGGCTCAGACAGCCCTGTCAAACATTGAGGTTATCTACCGCGAGGAGCAGAGCAAGCTCTACAACCTGCGCTACTATGTGGCAGATGCCGACACCAACCCCGTGGTTCCCACTGGCGAGGAAGGCGAGGTGCTGCATCAGGACGAGGAGGGCAGGTACTATGCCGTGGTGGCAACAACACGTCCCGAGACCATCATGGGCGATACCGCCATGTGCATCAACCCCAAGGACCCCAAGAACCAGTGGCTGAAGGGCCACAAGGTGATTGTTCCCCTGGTGGGCCGTGTCATCCCCGTTATCGAGGACCGCTATGTGGAGATAGAGTTCGGTACTGGCTGTTTGAAGGTTACTCCTGCTCACGACGTGAACGACTACAACCTGGGCAAGACACACAACCTGGAGACCATAGACATCTTCAACCCCGACGGCACCCTCAGCGAGGCAGCTGGTCTCTATGTGGGCCAGGACCGCATGGAGGTGCGCAAGCAAATTGCCAAGGACCTGCAGGAGGCCGGACTGATGGAGAAGGTGGAGGACTATACCAACAAGGTGGGTTACTCCGAGCGCAATCCCGAGGTGGCAGTAGAGCCTCGTCTGTGCATGCAATGGTATCTGTCGATGCAGCACTTTGCCGACATAGCCCTGCCTCCCGTGCTGAATGGCGACATCAAGTTCTACCCACAGAAATACGTTACAACATACCGCAACTGGCTGGAGAACATCGACGACTGGTGCATCAGCCGCCAGCTTTGGTGGGGACACCGCATACCAGCCTACTACCTGCCCGCCGAGGAGGGTAAGGAGGAGCAGTTCGTGGTGGCAATGAACCGCGAGGAGGCTCTGGAGAAGGCTCGCAAGATTGCTGGCTACGAGAACATCACCGCCGAAGAGCTCCGTCACGACGAGGACGCTCTGGACACATGGTTCAGTTCATGGCTGTGGCCCGTGAGCCTGTTTGGCGGCATACTGAACCCCGGCAACGAGGAAATAAACTACTACTACCCCACGGCCGACCTGGTAACCGGTCCCGACATCATCTTCTTCTGGGTGGCACGCATGATTATGGCGGGCGAGGAGTACCTGAAGGATGTTCGCTTCCGGAACGTTTACTTCACCGGTATCGTGCGCGACAATCTGGGTCGCAAGATGTCTAAGCAGTTGGGCAATAGCCCCGACCCCCTGGGTCTCATAGACAAGTATGGTGCCGACGGCGTGCGTATGGGTATGCTGCTGGCTGCTCCTGCTGGCAACGACATTCTCTTTGACGAAAGCCTCTGCGGACAGGGTGCTGCCTTCTGCAACAAGATATGGAATGCCTTCCGTCTGGTGAAGGGTTGGGAGATAAGCGACGAGATAGCACAGCCCGAACCCAATGTGAAGGCCATAGAGTGGATGCAGGCTCAGTTGCGCACCTATGTAGCAGAAATCAACGACCTCTATAGCAAGTACCGCCTGAACGAGGCTCTGATGGCCATGTTCAAACTCTTCACCGACGAGTTCTCTGGCTGGTATCTTGAGATGATAAAGCCTGCCTACCAGGCTCCCATCGACCGCAAGACTCTGGAGGCTACCATGCAGATATTCGAGCAGCTGTTGCAGGTTATCCACCCCTTCATGCCCTTCATCACCGAGGAACTCTACCAGCACATTGCAGAGCGCCAGGAGGGCGAGAGCATCATGGTGAGCACCCTGAACATGGAAGCACCCAGCGCTGAGGATGCCAAGCTGATTGCTGAGTTCGAGCAGTTGAAGCAGGTTATATCTGGTGTACGTGCCGTGCGTCAGAGCAAGAACATCGCCCAGCGCGAACCTCTCACATTGGAGGTGGTAGTGGCAGAGGGCGAAAGCCGCATCACACAATGCCCATCTATGGGTAGCATCGTCAGCAAGATGGCCACCTTGGGTGAAATCCTCTACGTTGCACAGAAGGGCGAGGGCAGTCAGGCCTTCCTCGTGGGTACCAACGAATATGCCGTACCTCTGGGCAACCTCATCGATGCCGAGGCAGAGATAAAGAAGGCCGAGGCAGAGATAGCACGTCTGCAGGGCTTCATGGGCGGTATACAGAAGAAACTCTCCAACGAGCGCTTCGTGCAGAACGCTCCAGCCCAGGTGGTAGAAATGGAGAAGAAGAAACTGGCCGATGCAGAGAGCAAGATTGCCGCTCTGCAGGAGACCGTGAAGGCGCTAAAGGGATAAATTCAAACGGAAAGGTGAAAACGGGAAACGGAAAACTAATTTGGACGAGGACGAAAACGAAGACGAAGAAATCATAGGAGAATCTATGAAGTCCTCTGAAATCCTCTAAAGTCCTCTAAAATCCTATGATTTCCGTTCGCAAAGATGAACAACGCACTGAGGAACATAGCAGAACTGTGCCGCCACGAATATCTTCGTGAACGGCGCAGTATGCATTTCACACGCAACATCATCATCTGGAGCCTGAAAATCGTTCTTTGGACAAGCATGGCACTGGCTCTGCCACGCACACTTGAGGCCACAGGGATAAGCATCGGAGAAAGTCTGCCGTTCCTGCTACTGACCGACCAGATAATACGATGGTTCAGCCAAAACACTCCGGCATACAATGCGCAGCAATACCAGCTCATGCCCATCAGAAAGGGGCATGTGCTTGCCGCCTACCTGCTACGGATGCTGTTCATGCCCATCAACTTCATCTGGCTGCCGGCACTATGGCCACAATGGTGGCTCTTGGGGTGGTTCATACTGAGCGGATACGTGTATCTGGCATGCTGGCACACCTACCTGCACCTTACCAAAGACAAGGAAAGCAGACATCGGCTGCCACAATTCCTGGACAAAGGGGCCTTCCTCTCGTGCGAACTGAAACTGAGGTTCAGGCACCCTATACTCAGGCAGAAAATCAGGAACGGGATGGTGGTTTCTATAATGCTAACGCTCGTAAGCATGGCATTGGACACGAAGGCATATACGGACTTTACCGTATTGTATACGCTTACCTTCCCTAGCCTGCCACTGCTCACCGCTCGCCTTGGCTACGAGCAGGCCTACATGCCTCTGCTACACACACGTCTGCACGGCCTTCGTGCCGTATACAGAGCCAAGTACATAGCCGCTCTGCTTATGCTATTGCCAGGCATAGTGATACTCCTACTCCCCGTGGCCATGGGCACGCTATCGTGGCAAAGACTGGCAGCATGGACAGCGGCCGTTGCCCTGCTCATCTACCCCACCCTGCTCATGTGTGCACCGAAAGACAAAACCAGTTCACCCACGGTACAATTCATAACACTATTAGCACTGACATTACCAATAATACTAATACAATTAATACAACATGCATTATGAAAAAGACAATTCTCATCCTTACCGCCATGCTAGCCATAGGTACTGCACAGAGCAATGCGCAGAACATTCTTGATGTACTAAAGAGCCTCGGTTCTTCAAGCAATACAGAACAGACCGACTCTACAAAGAGCACATCAACTTCGACAAGCAACGTGTTGGGCGGACTAGGCAATCTTGTTGCCGGCCTGCTGGGCACGGACAAGGTTAACCAGAAGAGCATCGTGGGCACATGGAACTATGCCAAGCCTGCCGTAGTATTCGAGAGCGAGGACTTACTCACCAATGTGGGAGGCATGGCAGCAGGAAAAGCCGTAGAAGAGAAACTGCAAACCTACCTGAACAAAATCGGCTTCACCGCAGGCAAGGTAAAGATGACCTTCAACGAGGACGGCACAGGCAAGATAACATACGACAGCAAGAACATTTCGTTCCAGTGGAGCGTGGCCGACAGCGACCTTACCATCAACCTGGCCAGCGGCACACTAAGCATGTTCACATCAAGCAGCAACCTCAGCAAATACACCAGCTTCAAGATGAACTGCAAGGTGAACCTCACCAACATACAGCTATCCTTCAAGGCCGACAAACTCCTGCAATTCATCTCTAAGGTTGTGTCTGCCGCTGGTACCGCTACCAACAACTCTACCATCTCCACCATTACCGGTCTAGCCAACAAGGTGGACGGCATGTACCTAGGTTTGACATTAGAGAAATAAATGCCAATAACCAGGACAATGATTCCTGAAAACATTGCATTTATTACACCTACCTCAGAAAAACAAGCAAAAAGAAAAGGGAGCATATCCTGTGCTCCCCCAAATACCACAAAATTACCATCGGTAATCGTAAAAAGAGCCGTCGGTAGTCGTTCGCCTGACGATTACCGACGGTTCATCTTTATCATCGTGATGATAAAACCTTACTCTCACGAGGTTATATCATAGCACCCGGCAAGGGCATCTCCAATTGTCCACTGTAACCAGATATTCTCCATCCAACAATTTGGCAGGATTATCCGCCTAACTCTCCATCAGCTGTTCCAAAAAAGTGTCCAGATCTTCGTCCACTCCCTCCAAGAGATTACCAGAAATGATTACCGTATCCTGGTCGTCAACGATATAGAGGTCGGTAAGTGTTTCGCCGTCCTCGTCCTGCATGACGAATGTATATGGACGAAGCAAGGACATGGTATCCACCACCTCGGTACGCACCTCGCTGATGGCATTGCGCAGAACGGGTGTCACCTTCTGATAGAAGTCCTCATCCCGCGAACCATGTATCCACTCCGGTATAACGATGCGCATTAGTTCCCTTTCATCATCGTCATAGAATTTCACCTCGCCACTATGAGGGAAAACACGTACAACGATATCAGTCAATACTGGTTCGATGCCTTGTGGAAAGCGCTCTGCCACATGGCGCAAGGCTCTCTGAATTTGTTTCTCTGGTGCAATCATGGGTATAAATGGTTTAGGTTGAACGGAAAGGTAAAAACGGAAATCTGCCAGTAAGCAAAAGCATAGCCAAACTCGCTTGAACTATGCAGAGCGGGAGCAGATTCAACGAACCAAAGGTCGATGATAAGTCAAGTCAAAACGGGAAACGGGAAAGAAATATCTGAGCAATGGCTGTCTTTCATATTTCAGATTTTACTTTTCCCATTCCCGTTTTCTGCTTTACTTAAAGGTTGCGTCCGTGGCAATGCTTGAACTTCTTGCCAGAACCGCAAGGACAAGGTTCGTTGCGACCGGGCAGGCTTCCGCGACGAACGGGCTGAACGGGCTGCTGCTCGCGAGTATCGCGACCTGCTGCCTGTCGCATGCCTTCGTCCATATCTCCATGGCTTTCCTGAAGACGCTGCTGGGGATGAGAAGGTTGTGGAGCCTCTGCCTGACGTATCTGCAACTCAGGCACCTGAGCACGCATCAGCACACTTACCACACGGTCGTTTATCTTATTTATCATTTGGTCGAAGTACTTCACAGACTCCAACTTGTAGATGAGCAAGGGGTCCTTCTGCTCGTACGAAGCATTGTGTACGGAGTGCTTAAGCTCGTCCAGCAAGCGCAGGTTCTCCTTCCAGGCATCGTCGATGGTGTGCAGAATGAGACTCTTGTGGAAAGCAGTTACGACTGCCTGTGACTGGCTCTCATAAGCCTCCTGTATGTTGCAGCTAATCTGGTAAACACGACGACCGTCCACCACAGGTACCATGATGTTCTCGTATTGAGGCATCTGGTCGGGATTCTCAATAATCATGCTCACGGCCTTGTGGGCATTGGTGGAAATGATATGGCACTTCTGCTTGAAGCGCTCCATTGCCTTCTGATAAACCTCCTCGGCCAAGTCGTCCATCTTGCCACCCTCGTAACGGTCCTGAGACAAGGGGAAGTCCATTGCCAATATCTCCAGGAACTGCTCGCGGCAATTCTTGTAGTCGTGACTCTCCATGATATGGCACACGCGGTCCCATATCATGTCGGCAATGTCCATGCCGAGACGCTCGCCCATGAGGGCATGGCGACGCTTCTCGTAGATGACAGTACGCTGCTTGTTCATCACATCGTCGTACTCCAGCAAACGCTTACGTACACCGAAGTTGTTTTCCTCCACCTTCTTCTGTGCATTCTCGATGGAACGGGTAATCATGGAGTGCTCTATCATCTCGCCATCCTGGAAACCAAGACGGTCCATAACACGGGCAATACGCTCGGAAGCGAACAGGCGCATGAGCTTGTCCTCCAGAGAGACGTAGAACACGGAACTGCCTGGGTCGCCCTGACGTCCGGAACGTCCACGCAACTGACGGTCCACACGGCGGCTCTCGTGACGCTCTGTACCGATGATGGCCAAACCACCTGCAGCCTTTACCTCGGGAGTCAGTTTGATATCCGTACCACGACCGGCCATGTTGGTGGCAATGGTTACGGTACCAAGTCCATCAATGCTACGACCTGCCTGAGCCACGATATCGGCCTCCTTCTGGTGCAACTTGGCGTTCAATACCTGGTGGGGTATCTTGCGCATAGAGAGCATCTTTGAGAGCAATTCGCTTATTTCCACGCTAGTGGTACCCACGAGGGTGGGACGTCCGCTATTGCGCATACGTTCTACCTCCTCGATTACTGCATTATATTTTTCGCGCTGGGTCTTATAGATACGGTCATTGCCATCAGTACGGATAACGTCACGGTTGGTGGGCACCTCCACTACATCCAGCTTGTAGATATCCCAGAACTCGCCAGCCTCTGTTACAGCAGTACCTGTCATACCAGACAACTTGTGGTACATACGGAAATAGTTCTGCAAGGTGATAGTGGCATAGGTCTGTGTAGCAGCCTGAACCTTAAGATGCTCCTTAGCCTCTACTGCCTGGTGCAGGCCATCGCTCCAACGGCGGCCCTCCATTATACGACCTGTCTGCTCGTCCACGATTTTGATTTCACCATCCTGAATGACATAGTCGTCATTGAGATTGAACATGGAATATGCCTTCAGCAACTGCTGCAGGGTATGCACACGCTCGCTCTTTACTGCATAGTCTGCATATATTTCGTCCTTCTTCTGAATACGAGCCTCCTCGTCCAAAGTGGTGTCTGCCTCCATCTGCGACATCATGCCAGCTATATCGGGCAGGACAAAGAGTGCCGAGTCGTTGACCTGAGATGCAAGCCACTCATTGCCCTTGTCGGTAAGGTCTACACTGTTTTGCTTCTCCTCTACCACGAAATAAAGAGGCTCCACCGCTTCGTGCATACGACGGTTGTTGTTCTCCATATAGATTTCCTCAGTGGAAAGCATGCCAGCCTTGATGCCAGGTTCGGAGAGGAATTTGATCAAAGCCTTGTTCTTGGGCAGAGCCTTGTAGCTTCGGAAAAGAGACAGGAAGCCATCGGCGGTCTTCTGTTTGTCCTTTGTTTCTGTGCCTTCAGCAATGAGTTTCTTTGCCTCAGCCAAATACTGAGTAGCCAATGTGCGCTGTACACCAACGAGTCGTTCCACCAGAGGCTGGTACTGCTCGTACATCTGGTCGTCGCCCTTGGGCACGGGACCTGATATAATAAGAGGTGTACGGGCATCGTCGATAAGCACGGAGTCTACCTCGTCCACAATGGCAAAGTTATGCTTGCGCTGAACCAGGTCGGCAGGGTCCTGAGCCATATTATCGCGCAAGTAGTCGAAACCGAACTCGTTGTTAGTACCAAAAGTGATGTCTGCCAGATATGCCTGACGACGACTCTCACTATTGGGTTGGTGCTTGTCGATACAATCCACACTGAGACCATGGAACATGTAGATGGGGCCCATCCACTCGGAGTCGCGCTTGGCAAGATAGTCGTTTACGGTAACGACGTGCACACCATTGCCAGTAAGTGCATTGAGGAAGACGGGAAGAGTGGAAGTAAGTGTCTTACCTTCACCGGTAAACATCTCGGCAATCTTGCCATGGTGCAATACGGTACCACCGAACAACTGTACATCAAAGTGTACCATAGCCCACTGCATGTCGTTGCCACCGGCAATCCAATGGTTGTGGTATACGGCGGTATCGCCCTCTATATCCACGAAATCATGCTTAGTGGCCAGTTCGCGATCAAAATCGGTTGCCTTTACCTTAATGTCGGTATTATTGGTGAAACGGTAAGCTGTACTCTTTACTATGGCAAACACCTCGGCACGAACTTCGTCCAAAGCCTTTTCCAAAACTTCCAGCACATCCTTTTCCAACTTGTCTATCTGCTGGAAGAGGGGGGCACGGTCTTGAATCTCAGTCTGTGGGATGCGCTCCTTGATTTCCGCTATCTGCTGGCGCAAGGGTGTTGCTCTTTCTGCTATTTCATTACGGATTTCCTGAACACGTGCACGCAAGTCATCATCGCTGAGAGCCTGGATTCTTGGATATATGTCCAATACAGCCTGCACCATAGGACGATAGGACTTTAAGTCGCGCGACTTCTTGTCGCCGAAAATTTTTACTAAAAAATTTGTTATATTCATTGATGTTTCTTTTTATTTCTATAATTGATAAATGATGATTTCTCTAAGATAGAAGAAAATGTTTTTCATCGGCTCACCCTCGTCAAAGGAGACTGGCCACAACCGTTAGGTGAGCGGATACGCAAAACCTTAGCCACGGTTGGTGCCACATGGTCAATGGAAACCGGAGTTTCCACTTTGCTGACATCAAAACCGGTGCCCATGAAAAACAGGGGAAAGGCTATATAGCTCTCTCGGGAAATATTCTCCTTGCTGGCCCCAGGGGTGCTGTTCACTCCGGCAACAGACCATCCTGGAGCAATCTGTATCATTATGTCGCCCGAACGATGAGGATTGTATGCATTGCGCAATTTGGAGATACCAGGTGTCCAGGCTCCGAGAGAAAGACGCTGGCTGGTGTAAACATCCTTGACACCGGCCAACTGAATAATGAAAGCAGAACTCATATCCAGCAGTTCAGTCATATTCACATTACGCTGCTCTATGAGTTTGCGGTTAAGATATATTTCGTTGCCAAGACTGCTTTCCACCCATTGTCCCTGACCATACACGGCAATGAGATACATGTTAAGAAGCATTTCAGCACGATGCATATCAAAGGTTCCCGATGGTATACGGTATTTTGAAAGATTGTCCGAAACAGGTTCTTCACAATAACCTGTTCCTGTGACCACAAAGAGCGCATTACCCTTGCCTACCCGCTTCTCTACATCGTCAATAAGCTGCCCTAAAGCCCGGTCAAGACGTACATAAGTATCCTGTAGTTCCATGGGGCACTCTGAAACAGAGCGGTGGTCATAAGTTCCTGCATAATAGGTAACCGAAAGCATGTCTGTAACAGCATCCAGCCCCATACCTGAAGATGCAATACAATGAGAGACAAAACGATTCAGCTCCTCATTTACCATACCACTGGCCTTAAACTCACGATAGGCACGCTGACCTTTGAACTTATGAGAGAACGGACTCTTCATGCCTCCGGACACGAAATAGCTGAAGTTGCCAACTACCTCGTTAGACGGGGTCCATGTAATGTCTCCGATACGGTTCTGCAATGAGTTATACCTACTATATGACAAGGCCCATGAGGGGTATTCTCCATAATATGAGGTGGAGCACCACTGGCCAGTCAAGTCATTAAGCCAGAAACAAGCATCGGCGGCATGACCTGCAGAAAGTATTGCCGCATCACGAAAGGGGGAAACACTCAGCACGATGCCCTTTCCTTCTGTAGCAACCTTCAATTCATCGCCTATTGTGGAGACGCTCAAGTATAATGGAGAGGAATTTTCTGAAGTGAGATGTCCCTGATAGTTTTTATCATCAACGCAATATATGGGACGCAGACTCTGTCTGTCAAGCCAACGCTCGGCAGGAATACCATTGTCGTAAGGAGTGGTACCACTATGCAGGCAGGCAGTTGCACTAGCACGGTCTGGACGTGCAAAAGGATACTCGGCATGAGTATACATGCACCCTTCCTGCATAAGACGTCGGAAACCACGCTCGCCATAAAGAGGAGAAAATGCCTCCATATAGTCCGAGCGAAGTTGGTCTATCATCACATTGACAACCAAACGCGGCAATGATGATGCTGTCTGTGCCTCTGCTCCATAAATAGAGAAAAGTACAGCCAAAGTGGTGAACAATCTGTTATATGTAATAAACTGTTTCATCTCTTTTTCCTTGACATGTTCTTACGGGGCTTGTTTTTTGAAGATTTTGTCACATGAGGGTGTCCGTAATGAAATATATAGGAGACTTGCCGGCAAAGCAATGTAAGCAACATTGGTACAACAAGCACACTCATCTGCTGTGGTATCCATGGCAAGAACAACAAAAACGATGCCAACCATACAGCCATGAGATGATGCCACAGAGTACGGCTATCATTCCACGCAGCCTTTACTACAAATGGCAAAGCTATCAATGGCAGAGGATTAAGTACACAAACAAGCCAGTTACTATCCAGTGTCGGATGTGAAGAGAACAAGAATACAAACAAGATAACACATCCCGCCAATCCGTGAAGCAACATCAGCAACACATCCAAAAGCCAAAACATCCTGCGAGTCATGAATTCCATAAGCATCACCACGAGGCTTATTGCAAAAGCCACCCATCCAAGCTCTGCAGGAGTAAGCGGGAAAACCGTCTGCTTTTTGACCGCAGCCTGATTGGATGGCACGATTGTCTGTGTTTCTAACACCAATTTACGGGTATCCTGAAATTCATTACGCACAACCGAACCCTCTAAAGCAGTCATATAATATTCCGGAATAAAGCATGTGGCCCGATGCGACAACACAGTATCCACATCGGCGCCCAACAAGAGATCGTTTCCAGCCTGATTCCATGGGGAAACGGATGTATACTCGTGAAGTATTTGACGATAAGTAAGAGGGTCCTCTTTCCAAGAGTATACGACATTTCCTTCTATACAAGATTCAACACAATCCATCACACGGGTTGTGCAGTTATTGGTTAGAAAATTATAGCGGTAGACACTATTCTCTTTACGAATATTCCGATAAAGGTACTCACTTATCCTCATGGCCTCAGCATCAGTAAGGTTAAGTACCTGGGAAACCACGCTACTGCCACGTAACTCGTATTCACGGACAAAATATTCCCATGGTGAAGCCATGCAAATATAGTCGGTCTCGCCTAGTACAAATCTCCATACAAAATGCTCGGTATTGAAGTCAAATACACCATAATTGAAGACATGGTCAGTACCTCTGTCCATATCTTGCACACGAATGGCTGTATGCCCATAAAGAGAATACACTTCCTGCCCAGGAGAGCATGTAAGTACACTAACTCTAATGCCTCCTGGCCTATCCACAGCATACACTGGAATAATACTAAGAACTAATGCTATAGTTAGCAATATACGTTTCATTCGGGCGCAAAGTTAATAAAATTAAATTGTATTTAGACAAACCCCATATACATATATATAAAAATAAGTATAGATAAACCAAATATAAATAGGCATCCTTGGTCATTTGGAAGTTTTATCATACCTTTGCACACGCACAAAAAAGTATATACACTCTTGGATCACATTAGAATCAACAAAACCATCCGCCTAATCATTGCACTAGCCATGGTTACGTGCAGTCTTTACACAAATGCACAAAATGGAGGCAGTCACTCTTCATATTCTCGTTTCGGGCTAGGTCTGCTTAACGACCAGTCCCAAGGTTGGAACCGAGCAATGGGAGGCGTAGGAGTGGCACTGCCATCTGGCAACAAACTCAACACTATGAACCCTGCTTCATACGCACACATTGATTCTCTCAGTTTCATTTTGGATGCTGGCATGTCGGGCAATTTCGGACGAATGACAATGTCAGGAAACAGCATCAATGTAAACAATGCAAGTTTTGATTATCTGGTTGCAGGTTTGAGATTGCGCAAGAATTTGGGCTTGTCATTCGGTTTCAAGCCATACACCACTATAGGTTATAATTACACCACCATAGGCAATGAAGTTTTCAGAGACGAAATAACTGGCGAACTTGTAAGAAACACCACAAACTATCAAGGCACAGGTGGGCTTAACCAGGTGTTTGTTGGCCTTGGCTGGAAACCATTTTCCAACTTCTCCATAGGTAGTAACATCGGCATTCTGTGGGGTGGCTATGACCATATAATGATGCAAGGGTTTACCGAGGATGGCTCCAGCAGCAATAACTTCGACGGGTTTAATTTCATCCAACATGCCGATATCCTGACATACAAACTGGATTTCGGAGCCCAATACGCATTTCGTGTAAGCCCCCTTGACTGGATTACCCTAGGAGCGACCGTAGGATTAGGACACGAATTTGATGGCGAGGCCTTTTTGTATCGATTCATGACCACAGGTGACACCTTGCATGTTGACGGAGAAAAGAATGGGTTTGATATCCCCATGAGTTATGCCGGCGGTATAGCTTGGCAGCACAAGAACAATCTGATTATTTCAGCCGACGCACACTATCAAGCATGGAATGGCTGTCGCACACCAACCATGATTGTAACTGGCAGTAACGTTACCTACCCCAGCACGAACAAGATGTACAAAAACAGCTATATGATAAAAGCCGGCATGGAATATACTCCCAACCCATTGGCTACAAAAGGATATTACAATAGAATAAAGTACCGAATGGGTGTTTCATATAGCAGTCCACACATGATTATTTCACAAGGAGTAGGAAATGCAGCAACAACACTTGAAGGTCCAAGTGAATTGGGAGTCAGTTTAGGTTTTGGATTTCCTATAACCAATCGAATAAACAACCGTTCTATGGTAAACATAGGAGTACAATGGTTGCACCGTTCACCCAGTTCGCAAAATCTGGTAACAGAAAACTATTTTATACTAAATCTAGGCATCACATTCAACGAGCGTTGGTTCATGAAGTTCAAGATTCAGTAATTCCAACATGGACACGGATAGTTCCAAACAACACTTAATTCATTTACGCATCTCACCACTTTGGTGGTTGGGATGCTTCTTCATACTACCATGCATCTTCGCATGTACGTCTGGAGAGGTAAGACCCACTCAAAAGGTAAAAACAAAAGACTCTCTCCCATTCATGCATAGCGTCGGAGTGAGTACGCTCATATCAGACTCCGGAGTAATACGTTATCATCTGGTTGCCGAAGAGTGGGACATATATACACCAGCCGGCGAGGCCGCCACATGGAAATTTGTGAAAGGATTTCTCATGTTACGTTTGGACGAGGAACTGAACGTTGACCTTTATGTTCAGGCAGACACCGCATACCTTCATCAGCAACGGACATGGGAGCTGCGAGGTAGAGTACGCATACGCAATGTACAAGGAACTAAATTCAATACCGAAGAACTTTTTTGGGATTTGAACAAGCATGAAATGTGGAATCATGCATACATGACAATCATTACTCCCGAACGGACTCTGGAAGGTACGGAATTTCGCAGCAACGAACAGATGACGCGCTATTCTGTAATAAATTCTAAAGGAGATTTCCCCATGTCGGATGCAGAGGAAGGAGTCACTGCAACTTCTGATTCAACAACCAATGCAGACACACTTGCCATTAGTACCAATACACCCTCTGCACCATCCACAACCACACAACCCTATACACCACTTAAGCCACGCACCCCAAATGCAGCACCAATAAAAGTACTGGCTCCTGCACCGAACAAATATGATTTCAAGAAAAAGGAATAGACATGCTTGACACATACAATACGCTCTTTATTGAAATATTTATAACACTCATGTTTTCCGCCTTCTTTTCCGGCACAGAGATAGCCTTTGTGTCAAGCAATAAAATGCGCTTTGAGATGGAACGTGAAGACGGAGGAATTACATCACGTATTATAGATATTTTTTATAAGCATCCAAGCAATTTCATATCCACAATTCTTGTTGGCAACAATATTGCTTTGGTAATCTATGGTATTCTTATGGCTAAACTGATAGAAGGTCTGGTACTTCAAACCATAATCAGTACCATAATAGTACTATTTACTGGAGAATTTCTTCCGAAGACACTTTTCCGAATCAACCCAAACAGAATGCTTCGTGTATGTGCCGTCCCTGCTATGTTGTTTTACATTCTTCTTTGGCCTATCAGCAAAATTACCAGCGGACTTTCCCACGCAATATTATTCTTGTTTGGTATGCGCGCTCCCAAAGAAGAAGAGGAGCAAGGATTTCGCAAAGCCGATTTGGACCACCTAATACAAAGTAATATTGACAACATTGACGATGAAGATATGCTAGAAGAGGAAGTAAAAATATTCCAAAATGCTTTGGACTTCCGAAACGTAAAAGTACGCGACTGCATTGTCCCCCGTACCGAAATTGTTGCAGTAGACATTAATGCCACATTAACAGAAATACGCAATCGCTTCACAGACAGCGGAATATCAAAACTAATCATCTATAAGGAAAATCTGGATTATATTATCGGTTTCCTCCATTCCAGCGAGTTATTCCATTTGTCTTCGAACGATGACTGGACCCCTTGCATACGCGAGACGCCTATCGTGCCAGAAACCATGTCAGCACAGAAACTGCTTTCTACCCTTATGGGACAAAAGAAGTCTATTGCCGTAGTGGTGGACGAATTCGGAGGAACCGCAGGTATAGTCACTGTGGAAGATTTGGTTGAGGAAATTTTTGGTGAGATAGAAGATGAGCACGACAACAACAACTACATTGCCAAACAACTTCCTTCTGGAGAATACCATATTTCTGCCCGTATGGAGATCGAAAAGGTAAACGACATCCTGGACATAGAATTACCCGAAAGCGATGATTATATTACTGTTGGAGGATGGATACTAAATGAATATCAAAGTTTTCCCAAACTCAATGAAACCATACAATGTAGCGGATGGAACGTTAAGATTATAAAGAAGACTGCAAACAAACTGGAAGAAGTCCTTATTTCGCGAAATTAATATAGGCTGATTGGTACGAAACATGTATTTTCCAACAATAAAATATAATTATGACAAATAAATATATTATTAAATAAGGTATATCCGAGAAAAATCATTAACTTTGTGCCCTAAATGCACTAAAAAACGCGCATACATAGAAACAAATAATAACAAAATATAAACAATAAAACAAAATGGCAGCTTTACAAAAAGTAAGAAACGCTGGCCCACTGGTGGTTGGCGCCCTCTTCCTAGGTCTGATTGGTTTTATCGCCACAGACTGGACAAGAGTTGTGGAGGTATTCTCTATGTCTAGCCATAACACTGTAGGTAGCATTAACGGCAAAGACATCAATCTCCAGGATTTCAACAACAAGGTCGATGAGTACACCAACGTAATCAAGGCCAGCAACGGAATTGCAAACCTTACTGACGAACAGATGCAAAGCATCCGCGACCAGGTTTGGCAGAACCTCGTTGAGACCGAGCTTATCGGCAACGAAGCAGATAAGCTTGGTTTGACCGTAACCGACAACGAGCTGTTGCAGATTCTTATCAAGGGCGAGCACCCCATGCTCCAGCAGACTCCTTTCCGCAACCAGCAGGGCAAGTTCGACTACACTCTGCTCAAGCAGACTTTGGACCAATGCAAGGAAATCCTTATCACTCCCGACGCATCTTCTGATCTGGTAGAAGAAGCCCGCAGCTTGACACAGTGGTGGAAGTTCATCGAAGGCAACCTGCGCAACAGTATCCTGGCACAGAAGTATCAGAATCTGCTCGTTGCAAGCATTCTCAGCAATCCTGTAGAGGCTCAGCAGAATTTTGATGCACGCACCAACGAGAAGACTCTTTTAATGGCAGCTCTTCCCTATAGCAGCATCATGGATAGCGAAATAACTGTTGAGGACAAGGATTTAAAGGCTAAGTACGAAGAACTGAAGGACCTGTTTGAGACTCCAGTTGAGACACGTAGCATCAAGTATATTGACATTGCTGTTAAGGCAAGCAAGGAAGACGAGGCTGAACTGAACGCACAGATGAATGAATATGCCAAGCAGTTGAACGATGGTGTTGCCCCTGCAAAGGTCATTCGCGAAGCTCGCTCTCTCGTTGCATATTCTTCTCTGCCTATCAGCAAGAACGCACTACCTACAGACATCGCCAATCAGGTTGACACTATGAAGGTTGGCCAGCAAGTTGGCCCCTACTACAACAACATGGACAACACCATGAACATCGTGCGTCTTATCTCTGCACAGACCATGCCTGACAGCGTCCAGTATCGCATCATCGGCATACCTGGCATAGATATGACTTTGGCTGAGCAGTCTGCAGACAGCATCATGAATGCACTTAAGGCTGGTGCTCCTTTCGACACAATTGCAAAGAAATACAATCAGGGCGGCGAAAAGCTTTGGATGGCATCTGCCCAGTACGAGGGCATGAACATCGATGACACCAATAAGAAGATTATCGAGGCAATCACATCTGCTTCTGCAGGCAGCCTTCAGAAGTTGGTTCTGGATGGTCAGAGTGTTCTGGTAATAAACGTACTGGAAACCCGCAACCCCGTCAAGAAATACGATGTTGCCGTAGTGAAGAGTGCAGTTGAGTTCTCAAAGCAGACCTATGACAAGGCCTTCTCTAACTTCTCTTCATTCCTTGCAGGTAAGAATGCTGAGGAGATTGATTCTTTGGCCGAGAAATCTGGTTACAGAGTTCTTCAGCGCGACAACATCTCTAGTGCTGAACACAATATTGGTGGTGTAAACAGCACACGCGATGCCCTCCGTTGGATTTTCAACGAGAACACAAAGGTAGGTGATGTAAGTCCTCTCTATGAGTGTGGCAACAACGACCACCTAATGTGCATCGTTCTCACAGACATTACACCTAAGGGATACCTTTCTTGGAATCAAGAGGACGTAAAGACTTTCCTGACAACAGAAGTTATCAAGGACAAGAAGGCTGCTCTTCTGGAAGAAAAACTTGCTGGTGTAAAAAGCATAGCAGAAGTTGCCAAGCTCCCCAGTGCTGTTACAGATACTCTTCGCCGAGTAACATTTGCTCAGTCTGTATTTGTTAGCAAGACTGGCAACATTGAGCCTGCTTTGAGCGGTAATTCTAGCAATGCAACCAAGGATACCTTCAAGAATGCCGTTCGCGGTAATGGTGCTATCTACGCATACCAGGTTCTTGCTACTGACAAACAAGATGCTACCCTTGACCAGAAGCAGGAACAGGGAATGCTCACACAAGGCGCTTTGCGTTCTATCAACGCATTCCAAAATGAACTATACAAGAAGGCAAACGTAGAGGACAAGCGTTACTTGTTCTATTAAACAACCAATAACGGAATTCATCCGTACAAACAAAAGCGAGGCTGTGATCAAGAAGACCACAGCCTCGCTTCCTTTTTAATATCCTTATATTAAATAAGGAATTTATGTATCTGGTATCAAAGAACGATACTCATCCACCTTGTTCATCAATGCCTTCGCATAGGAACAAAGAGGAAGCACCTTCATCTGGTGTTCTTTTGCGAACTCTATAATGCCTTCAACAAGAATACGACCAATTCCACGTCCTTCAATGTAGGCCCGTGTGTGAGTAATCGCTATAGCATTGTCTGACACTTCATATTCAATGTTTCCTACCTCTACATTGTTTTCCATCGCAATGATAATTCGCTCCGGATGCTTGTGATGTAACGTAATCATTATATACAAGAATATGGATTAAATAAATTCTATATCACCACAAATATATCCATTTTTCTTCAAACATACGTAATTACCAATAGCTTTAAGCACTTTCACCCAATTATTAGACAATTCTATGTATTAACTCCACGAACATTTGCGTGCATAATAAAATAAATGTATATTTGCGCGCATTAATATTATCACAAAACATAGAACCTAACAACAATGTTATAACATGAAACAACGTTTTACTTTATTTCTGCTAATGGTACTTTCCTATACCATTGCATTTGCTGGTCCTGTCGATCTCGAACAAGCAAGGGCCAAGGCTGCCAAGTTTATGAAAAAACAAAGCAATGGCACCGTTGTGTTATCGGAAACACCCGAATATGCACCGGCACGCTCAATTAAAGGAGTCCCCACCGATGTAAAGACTCCTGCATACTATGTATTCAATGCAGAGGCAGAAAATGGTTATGTCATAATTTCCGGTGACGACCGTACTGATGAAATCCTTGGCTATGCCACAAACGGCTCGTTCGATTTAGACAACATGCCTGAAAACGTAAAGGCATGGTTACAAGGTTATGCAGAACAGATAGGCATGCTGGAGACATATGTTCAGCCAAAGCAAAATGCCCCCCTGCACTCTGAGCAATGGACTGCCATCACCCCACTTGTCAAGACACAGTGGGATCAAGCCTCACCCTACAACAACATGTGCCCCGTGCATGAGGGAGAGAGAAGCATGACAGGATGTACTGCCACAGCCATGGCACAGGTCATGAAATACCACGAATGGCCTCAAGAGTCCACCACCAACATCTCTGCCTATACCACTAGCACATTCAAGTTGAATGTACCCTCCATGGCATCTACCCAGTTCCGTTGGGACGAGATGAAGAACAAATACAGCAAAGGGGAAGACGGAGATGCCGTGGCAGAGCTGATGCGTTACTGCGGACAGGCTATCAGGAGCGACTATTCAAGACTGTCCACAGGTGCATACACCAACGATGTTGCCACATCTCTGAAAAAGAACTTCAAGTACGACAAGAACCTGGTACTGAAAGTGATTGACTACTACACAATCAGCGAATGGGAAACCATGATCTACGAAGAGCTGGAGGCAGGCAGACCCGTATATCACGCAGGCTACTCACTGGGAGGCGGACATGCCTTTGTATGTGATGGATATGACGGCAATGGCATGTTCCATTTCAATTGGGGATGGAGCGGCTCGTACGACGGATATTACAAGCTCACCCTGATGAGTCCTGGCACTGGAGGTATCGGAAGCGGTTCTTCGGATGGCTACAGCTGTGGCCAAGAGATTATTATCGGCATCCAGCCCCCAACAGGAGAAGCTGCAAAAAAGAAGTACTTTGAACCCTTATACGAGCAGATTGTAGAAAATACAATGTTCAGCTACTTCATAAACACGCACACCGAGAACGTGACAGCCAATGTGGGGTTTGCTACTGTTGACGAGGACAACAACATCATCAAGGTGCTGAAGAATTGCGGAATATTGACATTGAACGCCAACCGTGGAAATATTGAGTACAAGGGTATCAATATCGCAAGCGATCGCATCTCGCTTACTCCAGGCACCCACCGTATTGCCACAGTATGCAAGGCACAAGGTTCAACAAAATGGGTGCGCATCGGCAGTGCCAAGAAATACTTTAATGTAAGGATTGCTGACGACGGCAGCGTAAGTTCCATCACACTCTCCCCAGTCCAGGAATTCCATGTTGACTGGCAGTGTACCAGCAACCTCGTAGCTGGCGTAGAGCAAAAAGTCAATCTTACCGTAGAAAACACTGGCGACGAGCTGTACACAACACTCTACCTCTTTGCTAGCATGTCCGACACCAAGGGTAATGCACAAAGCCGTACCGCTGTGCTTCTCAAAGAAGGCGAAACAGAGAATTTTGTTCTTACTTTCACCCCCGAAACCTATGGCACATACAACATCTGGCTGGCAACAGACTACGAGGGCGAAAATGTCATCGGAACAAAACAGGTAGAGATAAAAAAGGCTCCCACCAAAGTTTCCAACCTGACCCTGGTTAGCTGTGTGCCCGACAAGAATGGCGTTAGTGCCAAGGTACGCATCAAGAACAACAGCACAGAAGGATATTATAGAGAAATAGTAGCAATCCTCTTTGAAAACCTTTACAATGATGGTCGCCTATATAGTACGGAAATGCTGACCTTGCCTGGTGATATTACTTCTGGTTCCACCAAGACTTTCAACTTCCAGTTCCATGGTGCAGACAGCTATAGCCAATGCGCAATACTGATTGGATACTATGCAAACCACAAAGATGCCAACTATACACAATTAGGCGACTATGTGTGGTTCACTACCGGAGAAACACCCGTAGATAACATCAAGGGTACTCATATCCAAGAAGGACCTGTTTTCAGAATAGATGGCACGAAAGTTGACAAGCCCTTACATGAGGGTATATATATCAGCAATGGAAAAGTGGTGATTGCCAAATAAGAAGTCTCTCACTCATCCAATAAGGAACAAACATCCCCCCTCTCCGGCCAGAATGGTCAGAGAGGGGATTTCTTTGCCAAAGGTACCAATAATCTTGTGCGAATGATGGACAGAGCAGTATTTTGTTAGGGCCGTAGCCCTTTACACAAAAAGAGAGTATTGGTATCATCTGACACCAATACCCCAAGCCTTCCATGCTAACGAAAAAGATTACATCATGCTTTGCGTATGGAAACGTAGCAGGGAGGTATATATCGTGTTCTACAGGCTGAACCTGTATATTGCGTGGAGCATCACATAACTGAGGAAGGTGTCCGTGCGGCTGAAGGAGCGCGATGTGGGTGACAGGATACTTCTTTCTGCCGTGCGCGACTTCAGCAGGTCGGTGCCTTCCAGCTGGATGGTCAGTGCCTTGCTCTTGAGGAAGGATTGCGAGATGGAGGCGTTCAGTATCCATTGCGGATGGTTCATCAGAGGGTCGGCATATCCGCTTCGGGCATAGTAGATGAACTGCGTGTTTATCTTCATGCCGAAAGGCAGGTCCACCTGTGGCGAAAGGTTCACCTCATAGGTGTGTCCGTTCTGGTTGTATTGCGGAGTCTCACCGTAACGGGTGAAGTCACCATTATACATCGCGCTGAGCGACACACTCCAGATGTCCTTTCTGTATCTCAACCCTATATTGGCACCGGCTCCGTACGAGTCAACGGAGGAAAGTCCAAGGCTATTGCCCATAGCACCAACGTAGCCGATGTTGTGAGAATAGTTGGCATACACCCTTGCATTCAGGTTCCAGTGGCGTGCCGTGTCCAGAGGCTGGTCGGTATAGGCGGAAAGCCACATGTTATAGTTGCCGTTCACATTGGTCTTGCCATATCGGGTGTATCCAGTTGTGGGGTCTGTCTCCTGGGTAGTCACCACCGAGTTGGTTCGATTACCGAAACCAGCATTCACGGTATAACTGTCACCACGCTTGGGCTTGAAGAAGCGGGAGTATAGGGAAACGGAGTTGCTCCACCCCGCCTTCAAGTCAGGATTGTTCACCGTTTCCGCCATGGGGTTGCTTGTATCCCTGATGGGCAGAAGTTCCATGAGAGACGGACGAGCACTGCTGCCATTGTAATATAGCTGAATATAGTTCTGCTGGGTGAATTTGTATTTCACGAAACCATACATGCCCAAGCCAAAGTGGGTGCGAGATGGATTGTACTGCTCACCATTGCGGTCGTAATGGAGGTAATCCGTAAAGAGGTTGAGCGAAGGAGAAATGGCACTCTCCACCTTGTCCCAAGTGCCTTGAAGGCGTGCAAGCAAACGGTGCTGATTGGTATAGCTGTCCGAGTAATATGTATTCTGCAAGTCGCTTACATACTGGAGCGAGTCGCCAGGAGTGGGTCGCAGGTTCTCGGGGATGGTGTAGACATCGTAAAGGCCATGGTCCTCGTTGGCCTTGTTATGCAAGAAATCATAATTGGCACTGAAGCGAAGATACTTGTTGATAGGTTCGGCATACGACATTCCGGCAGAGAGGGTATAGCTCGTCGTGTTTCTCTCATTAGCCTGGCGATTATCCAGTTCTGGTGCCGGTGCATTGGGAGAGAAATAGCGGTAAAACTGCCTTGCGTTGCCACTTCCATGAAGGTCGTTGATACTTCCACTGGCATCCACGCCCAGCGTTCTGCCCTCCTTCTTGAACAGATGGGTGTATTCGGCAGAAAAGTAGGCATTATGCCTATTGCTCTTGGAATTGCCGTTGGCGTCCAGCGAATTTATGCCCTGCCCCATGAGAGCAAGCGACACATCATCACCCACAAGGCTCCCTGCCATGTCCTCCATCTCCTCGGGCTTTGTGTGGAAGGTGGATGAAGTGCCCTCCTTGTCGCTCCTGCCGTTCTGATATGCATATTGGGCACCGAAATACAGACGGTTGATGCTATCTATATTATAGGTAATGCTTGCCCTGGCATTCACACCCGCCTCACGATCGTCAGTAATGTTCTTGGCATAGGTGTATTGCGTGTTGCCACCGCCCAGAAAGTTCTCGCTATTGTTCAGCGTGTTGTAGAACATGTTGTTATGATACACATCTATGTTGGCATTGCCTCGCAGGTTGCCAGCCTCCTTGTTGGCCTTGCCATTGTCCCATTGCATTATCATGCCAGCCTTGCGATAGTCGAACAAGCCAAATCTGCCATCGCTCCAATAAGACCAGTTGCCGTTGGCATCCACCTGCTGGTTCTGGCAGATGTTGTTCATCTGTGCATACACGGCGGTGCGGCGACGGTCGGTGAAGTTCGTGGCAAATACCTTGCCCACATAGCGCTTGTCCGTACCACCGCCAAGGTCCACATTTGCCATCCACTTCGACTTGTACTCCTTCTTGATGGTCAGGTCCACCACCGTGGCCTTGTCCGTATCCAGTTCCCCGCGGTATTCCTTTTCCTCGTCCGTCTTATCGTATATCTTCACGTTCTGCACGGCATCGGTGGGCATATTGGCCAGGGCGGTGTTCACATCGCCAAAGAAAGGCTTGCCGTCCACCAGAATCTGGTTCACCACCTTGCCCTGATAGGTCATGTTGCCGTCCTTGTCTATGCCTATGCCAGGCAACTGGTTCATCAGCGTTGCCAACGACGCATTAGGCGGCAGGCGCAAGGCTGCACTGCTGAACAAGAGCGTATCCTTCTTCATAGTCATCATGCGCGACAGGGCGGAAACATTCACCTCGTCCAGTTCCTTGGTGGAGGGCTTCATGCCTATATTCATTGTTGCCGACGGGCGTTCTGCCGTCAACGTCACATTGCGCACGAAGGGTGCAAAGCCCATCATCCTGGCCACCAGGGTATACTGCCCTGCCCCTTTGGCCTTTAGCGTGAAGTTTCCCTTCTCGTCCGTAGCAGCAATAGCCACACGCACAGAGTCGGTGCCAAGCAACTGTACGTTCACCTGTGGCAAGGCTTCCCGGGTGTCGTTCGCCGTAATCCGTCCGTTCACCTGATAAGTTTGTGCCCAGGCACTGATGCTACACAATAGCAATAAGAGCAAGACAAGTCTTCTGCAATTCATGGGTATTAGATATTTTTTTGATTAGTAATGACCAAGAAGGTTTTCCGTGCACTTTCCAACGGCAACCGTCAATGCAAAGATACGTATTCCCAAGCATTAACGCAATGCTCCAATAGATGTATTTTTTTTATTATGAGGATTTTAACTTTTATTCGTAGTAATAGAGCGATTCCGTGGTGCAAAGGTAAGGATAATGCCTCGTTAATCGGCACAACATGGCGTGACAAACGTGTGACAATATCG
>JAZRIA010000058.1:0-1133 GCA_045645045.1 Bacteroidaceae bacterium
ACACCTCTGATATCAACTTCAAGGAAATACTTTCCCTCATCCCTGCCATCTATGCCAAGGACTTCGAGACATTGAAGGCCGAGGGTGCCGTCAGCCTCCATGCCTTTGCCAAGGGCGAAATGCGTGGCGACACACTCCCACAATTCGAAGCCAACATGGTAGTAAAGAACGGTTCCTTCCGTTATCCCGCCCTGCCCGCAGGAGTGGACGCAATCCACGTCAAAGCCTCCGTACAGAACCCCGGCGGCCTGATGGATGCCACAGTAGTTGATATCAACCAATTCAGTATGCAGATGCTAGGAAACACCTTTGCTGTAACAGCCAACGTCAAGACCCCTACCAGCGACCCCGACTTCCACATGACAGCTAATGGAACATTGGACTTGGGACAAATCAAGAATATCTACCCCCTAGAGGATATGACCCTCAACGGTATCGTCACCGCCGACATGAGCCTAGGAGGCCGCCTCTCCTATATCGACAAAGAGATGTATGACAAGTTCAATGCCACTGGCCACATCAACCTGCGAGAGATGGTACTGAAACTCACTGACATGCCAGACATTGCCATCCAAAAGTCCACCTTTGCCTTCACCCCCAAATCCCTCAACCTGAGTGAAACCACCGTACACATTGGCAAAAACGACATCACCGCCGATTGCCGATTTGAAAACTACATGGCATTCGCTCTGAAAGGAAACACCTTGAAAGGACAACTCAATGTACGAAGCAACCACTTCAATCTGAACGACTTCATGACAGCCGATGGCGACACAGTCATCGCCGCAGCAGCAGACACCACCTCCACCACCTCCACCCAAGCTACTGGTGTCATCACAGTGCCCAAAAACATCGATTTCAACATGAACGTGGACATGAAGGAAATCCTCTTCGACAAGATTGTCATCAAGGACCTCGATGGCAAACTCATCGTGAAGGATGGTACCGTGGACATGAAGAACCTCTCCATGAACACCCTCGGAGGCAGCGTGGTGATGAACGGAGCCTACTCCACCGCACAGAGCCACACTGAACCCCAACTGAATGCCTCATTCCACATGAACAACCTCTCCTTTGCACAAACATTCAAGGAGTTGGACATGGTACAAAAGATGGCCCCCGTCTTTGAAAAC
>JAZRIA010000059.1:0-27456 GCA_045645045.1 Bacteroidaceae bacterium
AAGCTGCAGGTGGCGACCGCCAGCGTATGCAGCGCATCTACGAGCAGCTGCAGACCGAGATTCGCACCTACGAGAACAATATCGGTTTCCTCACCGCCTCTTCCAAGAAGGGCAACTCTCTGGTCGACCAGATGCAGAAGAAGGTAGAAGCCCTCAAGGCTGAACTTGCCATCATGGCACAGAAGATGAAGGAAGCACAGTAATCGTCTATACCTTATTATATATATTAAGTAGCGAAGTTCTCTGCCATTGGGCAGGGGACTTCGCTACTTTAGAATATGTCCCAACTCATTTCGCAGCTATCACCATCCGAAAACATTTTGGTTGCCTCAACAAAATATGATTCTCATATTTTTCCAAGTGTCATTTGCCAGTATTAAAATATTTGTCTATATTTGCAACTAACACACTAAAGATACATTGCCATGAAACACGCTATCCAATCAACAATCAATCTATTCATCCTGACATTGTTCCTTGCAGTCGTTGCCTCCTGCGGCAAGGTCGATTTCTCTGAAACTATAGAAGGAAGTGGCAATGAATCTTTTTCTTCTGTGCGTATACTTACCCGTGGTGCATCGGCATCGACAGACATTTATCCTCTTCGCATATATGCTTTTGACGATGATGGTACCTTACAGGAGTCACAGACCATACACTCGTCTGCAGAGCCCATACAACTAACGCTGCCAACCGGCACAGATATGCGTATCGTTGCCATGGTTGCAGATGAATCCACATACTCTATCCCAGACAATCCTACATCCTCTTCCTTGCTCACAACCAAAGAACCGCAATTGCCAGAAAACACTACCGCCTCCACCAAGGAACAAGCCTGTGGATATGTCACCTCAGATCCCTTACAGATGGGATTTGCTGACATCTGCCCCACGGCAGCCAATGCCACCGTCAGTCTGCAAATGCACTATCAGATGTCCTCAGTGAACATCGTGCTCTCCGGTCTCCCAGAGGAATGTACCTCAGCATACGTCAGCGTATCCTCTCCGGCCTATGCCATTACCATGACTGGGGAACTTACCGGCAGCCAAAAAACATGCATCCCACTGAAATACGACCCCAACAGGGAGGAGTGGGCTTCAGGAGACACCTACCTGTTCCCGACAACCGGAACACAGACTAATTTCACCATAGCATACAACGACAATGTCAACGAACATTTTGCTGTTGTCTGCTACATGTCACCTCTCAAACCCGGAACACCATATATCCTTCAGGGCACCTTGTCGACGGAAGGCTCCCTCGTCATATCGGGTAGCGTAACTGCGTCCCAATGGGGTGAACCAGTGAATATGAACTTCACCTTTTCGCCCGAGAACTCCACTATTGTTTCACCTGACGGGAATTCCCCGTCCAACGGCTCGGGAGATTCAGAGACATACCCAACATATATGGTGGAAGCTATCCCCACAGCCCTTTCGTTGTGGGACGGGCATATCGTTGCCAATGTTATTCCCGACGAGGCATCACCCGCTACTTCAGCAGTCCTTCTGCTCCTTTCCTTGGAAGACTATAGCAACATTACCTCCGCCTATAATACAGAAAGCCCAACCCAAGCCGCCGATATAGCTACAAGCTATACAGAGTACGACCTCTCATCATGGAGCATCCCCACCGAAGACGAGGCCCGCAAACTCCGCAATGCATATCTCAGCGATGCAACGCTATTTGACAATCTCCTCACAGAAGCAAAAGCCTCACCCATTGTTCTCATCGACGACAAGGGCAACAACATTCGCTATCTGTGCAACGAAGCCAAAAGCACATACAGTTTCAAACCTGGCAGCAGTTACAATTCCATAAAAGAGGCTGGTGCCAAAGTCGCCACCTACCACCTACGCCTAATCAAAAAAGTCCGGGTCAAGTTGCAATAATACATACAAACACTATTATTGCCAAACACGTGGAATTATTCCCACATTGGCATAGCAGCATAACTGCATGATGCCTCATTTTCATCATCGGTAATGGTAAACTTTACCATCAATAATCGTTCGCCGAACGAACGGTAATGATTCGCGTGTGTCATCGTGACGGCAAAAAGCAAACTTCAATAAGGCTAAACATTACTTGTATGAAGATGAGGATGTGCCACTGAGTTTTCCACTGGCACTTTAACTTTTTTTATCGTTTTCTTTCCTTTCTTCTTAAAAATCATTATCTTTGCCTTGTCATTGCCTTTGCTGAAAGCCCCTTGGGTGGGACGCGGGCATGATACATACATATAAAAGGCGTAACTGAACGCTTTGATTTTGACGCTGTAAGAACTTCGCAACTTCAAATGGATTGTCAAAAACAAAGCAACGGGGACGCCCCTTGGGATGTTTATATACAGCCCGCATTGGTCGTTGGTGTAAACCACCAAGGTCTTGCAGGGTGAAATATATACTCATCGGCGTGGGGCTTTCAGCGTTGCTCGTTTCGACAATCCGGGCAATGCGAAGGCCTTTACAGCGTGGAACGAGCATCAGACTGGCTCCACGTTTTTTGTATGCATGTACGAGAACTTACTTACGGGGGTTGTCAATCTGGGGCCGATTGATGGGAAGAAGTTTTAAATTCTATAAATATTATGAAAAAACATTTCCTTCTCATTGTTGCCACTATGTTGGCATCTGCATCATTGTTAGCCCAGTCTAACAACAATGTTGACGAGGTAGTAAAGATTGACCATCATGCCGCACGCCAGTATCGCGAGGGCGAGATGATCGTCAAGTTCAAACCCACCAGTGCAGTGCAGGTACGCACACTCAAGCGTGGTGTCACTTCGGGCATGAACACAGTGGACAAAGTGCTTGGTGAACTGGGCATCACAACAGGCGAAGCCTTGATGCCGCTCACAGGTTCTAAGGTGGTGCCTGGTGCACGCGCCTTGCGCTCTGTTTCTGGTAAGATTATCTATGATAGCGATATGAGCAATCTCTATCGCCTTACCTTTGATGAAAGCAAGGTAAATGTCCATGAGGCAATAGAGAAGATTTCTGCTCTTGACGAGGTGGAGTTTGCAGAACCCAACTATGTTGTGTACTCACTCTCAAGCGGAGAGGTAGCTGCAGCCGACGACCCCTTGAAGGGGGATCAGTGGGGACACGGCCAATTGAAATTGGATTTCCTCCAAAAGCAAAAGCCTATCACCGACAAGCGTCCTGTGATTGCTATCCTTGATACAGGTGTGGATATTGAGCATCCCGACTTGAAGGATAATATCTGGACAAACGAGGCCGAGGCAAATGGTGCAGAGGATGAGGACGACGATGCCAACGGTTTTGCTGATGACCTCCACGGTTGGGACTTTGTGAACAAGACAGGCCGCCTTGGCGACTGGAATGGCCATGGCACTCATTGTGCTGGTATTGCCGCTGCTGTTGGTGATAATAAGATTGGTATCACTGGTGCCAATCCCGATGCATTGATTATGCCTATTACCGTTATGCAGAGCGATGGTACGGGTGATGTGGCCACCATCATCAAGGGTATTGACTATGCAGCAGCCAATGGTGCTGATGTCATCAGCATGAGTATCGGTGGCTACGGCTACTCACTCGCTGAAGAGCAAGCATTGGCCAAGGCATATAGTACTGCCGTACTGGTCGCTGCTGCGGGTAATGACAACAAGTGTATCTATGCACACGACTGTCCTGTGAATAAGAAGAATGCCATGCAGAATGGTCCCATGTTTCCCGCTGCCTTTACCTTTGTATTGGGCGTAGAGGCCAGCACTAAGGAGGGTAGCTTGGCATCGTTCAGTAACTTCGACGAGGATGGCCCCGTGTTATCAACCTATAGTGAGGATAAACTCTACAACTATGAACTCCGCGCCCCTGGTGCACAGATTATGAGTACCTTCCCTGGAGGTAAATATAAAGTACTCAATGGTACCTCTATGGCTTGTCCTTATGTGGCTGGTGGTATCTCTCGCTTACTTCAGGTGAAGGAGTATGGCAACTGGGAAATCCTTTTCGGTGACCTTATCCACGCTCGCAAGCATCGTTGCGAACATGAACATGATGAGAATGTCGACTTCGAGGCGGTATACAAGATTACCGATGCCGACCGCAAGCCCTCACTCGGTATGGTGACTTACGTGTTGGACGATGCCGAAGGTGGCGATGGTGATGGTAAGGCCGATGCAGGCGAAACGCTTGCCATATATCCCACACTGCGCAATGCTTGGGGACAGGCCGAGAATATCAAATTTTCTGTGGCTTTGGGTGAGAACGAAGACCCCACTATCGTGGAAATTCTCGATGCGGAGGCCGAGTTTGGCAAAGCTCTCAGCAGCTACGGAAAGAGTATCAGTGCCATTCCCATCCGTGTCAAGATAAACGAAGACTGTGCCGATGGCCGCCACATCCGTTTGATGCTGACTGCCACATGCGACAATATCAGCGAGACGCTGCAGGAAGATATTATGCTTACTGTTGAGAATGGTGTGGAGATTGGTGGTATGATTACGGAAGATTTGACGCTTTATCCGAATGTGCATTATATTGTAACTCAGACATTGGCTGTGCCTGAAGGAGTGACATTGACGATTTTGCCGGGGACGGTGTTGAGATTTAAAAGTAATGTAGGTGTTAATATTTCTGCAGGCTCTTTAGAATGTGTGGGTGCTCCAGGTAATATGATTGTGTTTACAATGGCAAATCAAGAGACAACTGGTCTTCAAAAACTGGAATTTAATGGTAATGTGTTGCAATATGTATTGTTTGAAAACTTGATTTTGGGTGATAGTTATAATGATTGTATAGCAAGTGTAGAGTTGAAAGATTGTATTGTTAAAGATAATGTGGGTGCTTGCTTGTTTGATAAAAGTAGCATAGAAAATGTGAATAATTGCAATATAATAAACAACATATTTGGCTTTGGTATCATATTTCAATCTAATATGTGTAATGTTGTAAAGAATAGGTATTATGATTATTATTTTACTGGCACTTTCCCCTCTTCTTCTGACGCTTTTGGTGCTAATAGATATTTGTTAACCGAAGGTACGGCTTTCAACTCCAATCTATTTGGCAATTATATTAGTCTCAATAGCCATAGTGGAAATTCTTATGACATGAAGTTGAGAGCGGAGCTTGTGATGAATAGTAATACAGTGACTCTTTATACCCCTGAGCAACCTAATTATTTTGGTTCAAGCCAGTTGGAGAATGTCGAGCAAAGAATATATGATATGGATAATCCTGTGCTGCCTATAGGCTATGGCGTTTACGACCTTTCCAATATGCTCACTCGTCCCTCAGCCGAAGCCCACGGCATCGTATGGAAAGTAGTCGTTAATGGCTACGACGCTCAAGACGAATTTGAACAGTTGCCACCATTGGGTGTAGGCAAACATAAGTTTGAAGTATACTTCAATCGCCCAATGAATAAAGAGGTGGTTCCCATGATTGCTATGGGTGTACGCCCTCCCTATACCTCACACGCTATTGTAGAGGATGGCAGCTGGAATGAAGAGGGCACTATCTATACCGCCTATCTCACGATAACTGGCAAGACGGGTGCTGACGGACTTAATCGCATCTATGTAGCTGGTGCTGAGGATGACGAATACTTTGAAATCCCTGTCGAAGATATGCGCTTCAATGTAGAGGTTGCTGCCGCTGGCTCTATGGCAACAGGCCTGATGGCCGAGGCTGGACTTGGCAAGGTATCGCTCACTTGGGAGACCGATGAGGAAGACTTTGAGGATTTGCTCGGATATAATATGTATCGCTTTACGATGGATGATAATGGTGTAAGTAGTGATAGCATTATCATTAACCCTAGCGTCCTTGACTCCGAAGAAACCTCATTTGTAGACTACGATGTAGTGCCAGGAACTACCTACTACTATGTAATCAAACAACTCACCACCTCACTCAACTCGCATGCACTGAGCAATGCCGTGGCTGCAACCCCTCTCACAGCAAGCAAGGGTGATGCCAACGGTAGCATGAGCGTGGACATTGCCGACGTGGTGACCGAGGTTGCATATATCACCTACCAAGATCCGCAACCCTTCATTTTCGAGGCTGCCGATGTGAATAGCGACCAGAAGGTGAATGTGCTTGACGTGGTTGGTACACTTGGTATTATAACCAATCCTTCTCAAGCAGTAGTGAATGCCGTGGACAACGAGCCAGTACGATACTATGTAAAGAATGGTGTGCTGTATGTTGAGACCGCTCAGGCATTGGGTGGTGTGCAGGTACGTCTGCATGCCGAAAAGGGTACAGAGATAACTGTGCAGGATGGCATCAAGGGTATGGAGCAGACCAGCGTGTGGACATCCGATAATGAATACCTGTTTCTTGCATATTCAATGAGTGGCAGTACCATTGCTCCAGGCACACACGCATTGCTGAAGATAGGCGATGAGGCATTGGTTACAGAAATGGTAATCTCTGACGCCAAGGGCAAGAATATCCCTGCTATAAGTGACGATGCAACAGGTATTGGTGCAGTTAAGCATGTACAGTTGCAGGTGCCCACACCCAATCCATTCACTACTCAGCTGAATGTACCCTATATAATAGGTATGAGTGGAAACCACAAGGTGACCTTGAGATTCACAGACTTGACAGGTCGTGTGATTGATACATACAATACTGTCAGTGCACAAGGCGAGCACACCTACACATGGCAGCCCGGTACATTGCAGAGGGGCTTGTACTTCGTTACCCTATTTGTAGACGGCAAGCTGATACAGACAGCAAAGGTGGTTTGCAACAATTGATAATATTATTCCGCGATTATAACGATGAAGCGTATAATCATAATGTGTCTGATGGCAGTGGGCGTATGGCTCACTGCCCAAGGCGTAAATACCGTTAGTCTTAGCTCTGTCCAAGGACATCCTGCTGACGAGGTGGAGATTGCGGTAAACCTGTCTAACACGGACGAGGTGACAGCATTGGAGATACTTGTTCCATTGGGCGATATGTTGCGCTATGTGGATGCTTCTGCGGTATTGAATGCAGAGCGTAGCAATGGGCACACATTGACGGCCTCTGCCAAAGATGGAAACCTGAGCATCTGTATATACAACTTTTCTTTGGCTCCTGTAAAGGGAACGGGTGGAGAAATATGTCGCTTCAAGGTAAAGCTTGGTAAGGAACCTGCAGACTATGACTTGGTGCCTGAGGTGGTGATGAGTGATAGGAGCGGTACATCGCTGGATTGCTCTGTAAGCAAGGGAGTTGTTACGCTGCTGTCCCCCAAGATAGAGATTACAACACCAACGCTGGCTTATGGACGAGTGCCCATACGAAGCAGTTACACCAAGACGCTGACAATACGCAACAGTGGCAATGAGCCATTGGAGATCAGCGAGATAAGTTTGGAAGGCAATGACTTGTCGGCTTCGCCTGCTACTTGTAACATTGGCGCTGGTGCAATACAAAATATCATCGTTACCTACTCTCCGATACAAAGGGGTGATGTGACAAAGAATGTAACCATCACATCCAATGCCATCAATCCCAAGGCTGGTAAGGCAGTGGTTACTGCTCAGCCATTCTCGGTAAACGAACTGCATGTGCAGCGCACAGAGGGAATATCCGATGAGGAAGTTACGGTGGTGCTGAAGATGAACAATATGGAACCTATAGCAGGTGCTCAGTGCAGCTTCAAGATGCCTAAGCAGTTGGTGTATGTTGATGGCAGTGCAAGCGCTGGCACCATGTGCAGCAATACCAATCATGTGGCATTGGGTAGTCTTCAGGGAGATGTGCTGACACTGATGCTATATTCCGCAACTAATAGTGTGATACCAGAGGGTAATGGGGAACTGATGACATTCCGCGTGCGATTGGATGGCAGAAGCGGTTCATATAGTTTGAATCCGACCGATGTTGTGTTGAGCAATATGACTATGGAGAATATGGTGTCGGCTAGTTCAAGCAACTATGTGGTTATCAAAAGTCCGGCTTATGGCGCTTCTACGACTTTGGATATGGGGAAGACACCTGTAACAGAAAAGAAGACATGCTCCTATTCTATATATAATAACGGTTCTACTGACTTGGTGATAAGTAAGGTGGCATTCTTGTCAGAAGGGTATTCTGTTGAGGATGACCTTCCAATTACGATAGAGTCAAGGAAGACCAAGAGCATAAATGTCTCCTATACTCCTTCAATTGAAGGGGACCACAGAACAACAATGCAGGTGTATACCAATGACCCAGTTAACAGAATGTTCTCTGTGGACGTGAGTGTCAAGGTATATGAGCCAAATGAAATCGTGGCTAGTGGCACGAATACGAAGAATGGCTATCAATTTATCTTTGGTTTGGATAACTATACCGACATTGTTGCTGTCCAGATGAATTTGAAATGGTTGCCTGGTATGTCCACATCCACTGCACAACTTGTACCTACGGATCGTTTGAAGAACCATTCTCATCTGGTGACGGATTTGGGAAACGGTACATATCAGGTGCTGATATATTCAATGAACAATAGCCCGATTGTTGGTAATGAGGGTGCGTTATTCACTTTGGATTACACTGCCGTTGGTGGTACGGAGTACAAAGACACCGAGTTGCTGGTAAATGACATTGTGCTGAGTGATGCGAAAGGTAAAAACTATGCCTCGGTAGGAAATGTAAGTATAACAGCCGCCTTTAACACTGTGTTAGGCGATGTGAACGGTGATGGTTTGGTAAACATAGCCGATGCTATTGGCTTGGTAAATCATATTTTGGGCAAGTCGACCTTTGAGGTTGACGAGCTGGCTGCTGATGCCAATGAAGATGGTTTGCTGAATATTACCGATGCCATTGCTATAATAAACTTGATATTAACACAAAACTAAATGATAAACATGGTGAAACGTATAATAGTATTATCGCTGCTTGCCGTATGGATGGTGAACAATTCCTGGGCAGATAGACTGATTGTAGATGATGTAACCTTAGAACGATATCAAGCTGAGATAAGAATCAACTATCAGTTTGATGTGGAGAATCAATACAGTGGTTACCAGATGGTGCTGGAACTTCCAGAGGGGGTAAGTACGCTGAAGGATAAAACTACTGGCTCTCCTCTGTTTACTAAAGGAGATTGTTATGATGGGTCATATACTATATCAAGTAACTATCTAGATGGAACCGACCGTTTCGTGGCTCTGTCTTTGAGTTCAATACCAATGAGTGGGACAGAGGGACTATTGCTATCTATTCCTGTTGTCTGTGACGAGGAGTTGGAAGTGGGCACTGTACTTCAGGCTACACTTTCTGGAATCAGTTTTGGTAAGACCGATGGAAAGACTACGGTCAACATGCCCGATGTCACTTTCTCTATCACAGTAGGCAATCCATGGATTACATTGGACGAGAATTCTAAAACATTGCCACCAACAACCGACGAGGAAGTTGAAATTCTGGTGAAGCGTACAATTAGAGCTAATCAGTGGAATACTATTTGCTTGCCTTTTGCCATGACCGAGGAACAAGTGAAGGAAGCTTTTGGCGAGGATGTGGAGTTAGCGGAATTCTTGGAATATGAGGCAAACGACGACCTCACAGAAATAGCAGTAATCTTCAAATCTGCGTTGTTAAGCGAGGATGGCTTTATGGCTAATTATCCTTATATCATCAAGACAGGTAAGGATATCAGCGAATTTATGGTTTCCTCAACTCTTGAACCTAACGAAGAGGATGCCTATGCGGAATTCACTAATGGCAGGCCTGGTTCAAGAAAAGAGGTCTATGGTACTTTTTATGGTACTCTGCGAGCAGGTCAGGGTCTTCTGGATAACCACTTGTTCTTGAATCAGGGTAATTTCTGGTATTCTACAGGAAACAATACAATCAAGGCTTTTAGAGGGTACTTTGATTTTGTTGATATCCTGTCATCAAAGGAGTCTGCTTCTAATGTTCGTATGGTTATTGGTGGCAGTGAAACAGATATAGAGTCAATAACCGCTATTGTCAATAATAATACTTGGTATGACTTGCAGGGGCGTAAGGTAAAAACACCAAATGGTGGCATTTATATAAATAACGGTAAGAAAATCATTGTCAAGTAACAATATTATTATGAAGAAATATATTAAACCTGAAATGACAATAATAGAAGTTTCTATGAAGGCTTCATTATTGGTAGCGAGTCCTGGCGTTGGTAGTGATGAAAATGGTATTGGCTTCGGTGGAACAGACTATGAAGGTAGTCTTGAACCTGAGAGCAGAAAACAAAATAATATCTTCGACAACGTTTGGTGAACTATTGTGCATCATGCACTCCACCATCTATGAGAACTCTCTCTTCACCATTTCAAGATAAGGACTTCAAACAGATAAATACCAATATCTTTATCTAATATAGTCCGTTTAAACACAATTAATATAGGAGGATGTTCATTTTGAATGACGCATCCTCCTATATCTATCTATACCATAGTTCCCATGGCCTCATCTTAAACCTATTGTAAAAAGTCAATAGACACAAAAAGAAAAAGCATCAGTAACTTATTCTGTACTAATGCTTTTCTTAGGTCGGGATGACAAGACTCGAACTTGCGACCTCGCGCCCCCCAGACGTGTGCGCTACCAACTGCGCTACATCCCGTTCCTTTATGTTTCATGCTCACGATTTCTCGTTTGCGATGCAAAGGTATGACTTTATTTTGTATTCTCCAAATATTTTTTGTAATTTTGCGCGTAAAATTAAGAAAAAGCACCTCGTGAACGTAAAAATGGTTGTATCAGCCCCTGGCATTCTACGTGCAGAAATAAAATTACCAGCAAGCAAGAGCATCAGCAACAGAGCCTTGGTGATACGCGCCTTGAGCGGAAGCGTCATGCCCATAGATAATGTTTCTAACTGCGACGACAGCCGTGTAGTGCAAGATGCTCTACAGCACATGCCAAAGGTAATATACATCAAAGCTGCTGGTACGGCCATGCGTTTCATGACCTCTTTTCTTGCTACCGTTCCTGGTGAACATATAATAACGGGTACGGAACGGATGCACAACCGCCCCATTGCAGTACTCGTTGATGCGCTAAGGTCTTTGGGAGCAAACATCTGCTATGAAAAGAAGGACGGCTTCCCACCGCTCAAGATACTGGGAAGAGAATTGACAGGAGGAAAAATTTCATTGCCCGGAAATGTCAGCAGTCAGTATATAAGTTCCCTACTGATGATTGCTCCCACGCTGAAGCAAGACTTTACTATGGAACTGACTGGAGAAATAATCAGTAGGCCGTATATTGATATGACGTTGGCCATAATGCGCCAGTTTGGTGCCAAGGCACAATGGAATGGTGAAAGGAAAATCAGTGTTGAGGCTGTGCCCTACTCTCCCACTCCTTATTATATAGAGAACGACTGGAGTGCTGCTTCATATTGGTATGAAATGGTGGCATTATCAGGAGACCATGAGACGGAGGTCGTGCTTCCGGGTCTTTTCCGCGACAGCCTTCAGGGGGATTCGGAAGTAGCCAAACTATTTTCTCACCTGGGTGTGGAAACAACATTCAATGAAAATTCGGTTTGCCTTACCAAGAAGGCATGCGGAGATGAGTCTTTCGTTTGCAATATGGTCAACCAACCCGATTTGGCACAAACCATGGTGGTAACATGCTGCATGTTGGGTAAACACTTCCGAATATCCGGTTTGCAGACACTCAGGATAAAGGAGACCGACCGCATAGCAGCATTGCAGAATGAACTTGGCAAATTGGGGTATAAGATTGGTGTAGAGGGAGACGACACTATGTTTTGGAATGGAGAAAAGAGCCCACACATGATGGGTGCAGACGATATCGCCATTGACACCTACGAAGACCACCGTATGGCTATGGCCTTTGCCCCCGTGGCATTAAAACGAGATAGCATAACAATAAACAATCCGGATGTAGTAAGCAAATCATACCCTTCTTTTTGGGAAGACATGAAGAAAGCCGGATTCAAACTAGCATGAGTATGAACGACAAGGAAATGCCCGAAACTGAAGGTGGCGATAAAGTTGTAATACCGGATGCCGAATGTTGCGGCATGCATGAAACATGCGAGAAAGACAGTCTTTTGGCTGCCGTGAGCAAGGATGTGGAATATTATGATGATGAGGAGTTGGACCGCTTCCGTGGCATAGCCTCCGACGAGTTTCTGCCACCCGAAATAGAAGAATTCCGCTATGTCCTCTATACTATGCGAGAGGACGAAGTGGCTGGCTGGGTCCGCTCTCTGCAATTGCGTCAGGTGGAGTTGCCCGACGAACTGAAGGACGAAGTTTTCCTAATAATTGGCGAGCGTCGGCAATAAAGACGGCCCCAAATCCGTTATTATCAGGCCTGACAGATGAACAAAAGAAATGTAACTATATTTTGCTTTACGATATTGGCAATAGCCAGTGTCCTTGTGTCGTGTTCTACAAAAAAGAATACGTCTATGACACGTTTCTACCATTCCATGACAGCCCATTATAATATAATGTACAATGGAGAAGTTGCCTTTGAAAAGGGACTGGATGCACAGACCGAAGGTCATAAGGATGACTACAACAATCTGCTCCCCATGTACATCAGTACCAACAAGAGCACTGCTGGCATGGGCAAGGGCAGCTATGCTACGGCAATAGAAAAGTGTGAGAAGGCCATAAAACTGCATAGTATCAAGAAGAAGCCCAAGTTGAAGCCTGGGCAGAAACGCACGCAGGAGCTGAAGGACTACCTGGCACGCAAGGAGTTTAACCCCTACCTGTGGCGTGCCTGGATAATGATGGGTGAAAGCCAGTTCAACAGAGGAGAGTTCATTGAGGCGGCATCTACCTTCAATTACGCGATACGCCTATACTCTACTCAGCCAGAAGTTGCCAATCTGGCACGTACATGGCTGGCCAGATGCTATGTGGCACTGGATTGGCCTTACGATGCCGAGGATGTCCTGCGCAAGATGCAGAAAGACAGCCTTGACTTCAAAACCCAACATCAGTACAACAACAGCCGTACAGCATGGCTCATACAAACAGGTCAGTACGAGGAGGCTATTCCGCTTTTAAAAAAGATCATTGGGAACCAGAAAGGCAGTATACCCCGAGCACGACTCAACTATTTGTTGGGCCAACTGTGCCGAGAAACAGGCCGACGCGAAGAGGCATACGAGGCTTTGAAGAAGGTTATACGAGCCAATCCCCCTTATGAGATGAGCCTCAATGCCCGTGTGCTGCAGTCCGAGATGGCCAGCAGTTCACAAACACGTAAGATGATCCGTAAGCTGCAACGTATGGCACGTAGCGACAAGAACAAGGAGTATGCCGACCAGATACATCTGGCCATTGGAAACATATACCTGAACACAGGCGATACCCTGCGATGTACCTATGCTTGGGAGGATGGTTTGAAAGAAAGCAAGGGCGGCAGTGCAAAGGCCACATTGCTATTGCGCCTGGCTACAATATATTGGGAGCAAGAAGATTACGTAGAGGCGGCACGTTGCTACAAGGAATGCCTATCCTCTCTAGACAAGGAAAAGGATGAGTACAAGGAAGTGGAACAGAGAGCCAAGTCACTGGAGGGCCTTGCCGAGCCACTAGGGGTAATAGAACTGCAGGACAGTCTGCAGCTTTTGGCCAAATTGCCAGAGGCCGAACAAGTGGCTGTTGCCGAACGCCTGGCAAAGGAGTACATCAAGAAGGAGGAAGAGGAGGCAAAGCGAAATGCCGCAAACGGCACTTCCGCGAATAATACGACAGCCTCAGCTGGTTCCACTCAGCAACAGACCAACAACAATAGTCAGACTAATCAAAACATGTCTGGCCAGGGATGGTATTTCAACAATCCAAATACCGTACAACAGGGCAAAAATGCCTTCTTCCGCAAGTGGGGCAAGCGCAATAACACTGACTATTGGCGATGGGCAGACAAAAGCGGTTTTGCCGTAGACGGAGAAATGCCCGAGGCCATCGCAGAACTAATGCAGGCAGAGGAGGGAGAATACACAGAAACAGACTACGAGGAAGAAGAGGAATTCAACGATAGTGTGGAGAATGACCCTCGCAACAAGGCTTTTTACCTGAAGCAGATCCCCGTAACAGAGGAACAGATGACCGCATCTAACCAGATGCTGAGTGACGCCCTATACCAAGCCGGTGTGTTGGAACAGGAGAGGCTAGGCAACTTCCCCCTGGCCAGAAATACCTTGCTTAGGTTCATTGAAGATTTCCCCGAACACGAAAAGGTTGGCGATGCCTATTACCACCTCTTCCTGATATGCGGCCGGTTAGGCATGGATGAAGAATCCGCAATATACCGCCAGAAAGTTGTGGATGAATATCCTGACAATACTTATGCCCAACTGCTAGCCAACCCCAGATACGAACTCATTGCCCGTGGAGGACGTCACCTTGAAGACTCTGTATATGCCGATGCTTATGCGTCGTATCTGAAAAGCGATTATGAGCACGTAAAGGAGAACTTCGCATTCTCCACCGAGAACTATCCCGAGGGCAAGCACAGAGCACGCTTCATGTTCGTGCATGCAATGAGCCAACTGTATTCCGGAGACAGGGAGGGATTCCTTGCTTCGCTAAAGGAACTGACGGAGAAATATTCTGCAGAGGAAATTGCCAAACTAGCGGCAGAGATAATGAAAGGCATAAACGAGGGACGACTGCTGAACGACGAGCGTTGGGAGGCCAGTGACATATGGTCAAGGAGAGGAAGTGCCACATCATCTGACAGTACTGCTACGGCCGATACATTGAAGGCCGACCGTTTGGGCAAGTTTGCCTTTGTTCTGGCATACCCCAAGGGGGCGTTGAACGAGGATCAGTTATTGTTCGAGGTCGCACGATATAACTTCACTTCCTTTATGGTGCGCAATTTCGATTTGGAAATAAGCGACCTAGGGGATATCAGCATGCTGACCGTAAAGGGTTTTATCAACTACGACGAAGTGCATGCCTATGCGCAGAAACTGTATTCGGACAGGCACATGGCTACTGTCCTGGAGGGCATACGAACATTGCTCATATTGGAAGACAACCTTAATCTCTTGGGAACAAAATACAGTTTTGAAGACTATAGCAAGTTCTATGAAGAGCAATTCACACCAATGCAGATTCCTGAGGAGCTACGCATTGAAGAAGGAACGCTTATACGTGGCGAGGACGAAATAGATTTTTCTGAAGAAGAGGCTTCCAAAAATTCAGCAGAAGGAGAGATACAGCAGGAAGAGGAAGAAGACGACTTCCCCTTCGGCTTCTAAGATAACGAACGATGTACAACCCTGGAAACAGGAAATGGAGAACTAAAAGCTGACAGGAAAACTCTAAACTAACAACATTATGGCATATAGACTTTTATGGGTTGACGACGAGATAGATTTGCTCAAGGCGCACATGCTCTTTCTGGAAAAGAAAGGATATGATGTGGATACAGCAAGCAATGGTTATGATGCATTGGACATGTGCCAAAAGAGCAACTACGACCTCATTCTTCTGGACGAGAATATGCCTGGTCTGAGTGGTTTGGAGACCCTATCCCGCATAAAGGACCTGCTTCCTACGGTGCCCGTGGTGATGGTAACAAAGAGCGAGGAAGAGGATATCATGAACCAGGCCATAGGTGCAAAAATTTCCGATTACCTGATCAAACCTGTCAATCCAACCCAGATACTGCTTTCGCTTAAGAAGAACATACATAGTCGTGAAATAGTGAGCGAGGCTACACAGACGGCTTACCAGCAGAACTTTGGCAGGCTGAGCATGCAGATAAACGATTCACTCACCATGCAGGATTGGTTGGACGTGTATCGCACTTTGGTCCGCTGGGAGCTGGAATTGCAGGATGTTGCCGGGGACATGAAGGAGATGCTTGCCATGCAGAAGCGTGAGGCAAATAACGAGTTCTGCAAGTTCGTGCGTAAAAACTATATGAAGTGGATGGAAACTCTAGTGAGACATGAGCAAGATGAAAAACGTCCGCTCATGAGTCCCGATATTTTCAAAACACAGATATTCCCGGCTTTGGACAATGGAGAGAAAGTCTTCTTTATTGTCATTGACAATTTCCGCTGGGACCAATGGAAGATGCTTCAGCCCGAAATGGCAGGGCTTTTCAACATAGAGGAAAACATGTACTGCAGCATACTCCCTACGGCCACGCAGTATGCCAGAAACTCAATATTCTCAGGACTTATGCCTATAGAGATAGAGGCAATGTTCCCAGACCTGTGGGTGGACGAAGACTCGGAGCAGGGCAAGAACCTCAACGAATCCCCCATGGTGCAGACGCAGCTGGAGCGTTTCCGCCGACGCAACAGTTTTTCATACCATAAGATAAATGATTCCGTCGGTGCCGAGAAGTTCACACAACAGCTTCCCTCTATTATACACAATGACCTGAACATCGTAGTGCTCAATTTCATAGACATGCTCAGCCATGCCCGAACGGAAAGCCGCATGGTGCGCGAACTTGCCAACAGCGAAGCCGCATACCGTAGCATCACGCAAAGTTGGTTTCGTCATTCTGCTGTTTCTGACCTATTCCGTTTCCTTGCCTCTACAGACTGTCGCATTATACTCACCACTGACCATGGCTCCGTGCGTGCCAACAACCCAGTCAAAGTAATCGGGGACAAGAACACCAACACAAATCTTCGCTACAAGCTGGGTAAGAATCTCGCATATAATGCAAAAGAGGTCTTTGAAATACGTGAACCTCGCAAGGCAGGTCTGCCATCACCAAACATCAGTACTGCCTATATCTTTGCACAGAATCAGGACTTCCTGGCATATCCCAACAACTATAACTACTATGTTCAGTACTATCGCGACACTTTCCAGCATGGAGGTATCAGCATGGAAGAGATGTTGGTTCCGCTGATAGTGATGCAAGGCAAGAAGAGGTGAATGGAAAAGTATTTTATCTCACCTCGATGGCAAAGAAGATTGCCACTTTTATGAAGAAACCTTCTAATGGTTTCATGCCATTAGAATAATGAAGTGATGCTGTTTTTGTGCAAGGCAAATCAGCCGATGGTAACCTTGCGCATGCCGTTGTCGGTTTCTACAATGTGTACACTGACTGTATTTTCGGGTAGCAGTTCTTCTATCAACTCTGGCCATTCCATTAGGCAAAGATTACCACTATAGGCATAGTCGTCAAAACCAAGGTCCATGACCTCAGTCTGATTCTTGATGCGATAAAAATCAAAATGATAGATGGGACCTATACTTGACGCATATTCATTGACAATGGCAAATGTGGGACTAGTGACAGTGTCATTAACTTTCAGCTGTTCGCATATGGCTTTGATGAATGTAGTCTTGCCAGCTCCCATGCCACCATAAAAGGCGAACACACGCTTATCACCAATCTGTGCCACGAACTCCTGCGCGGCATCGGAAATCTTGTCAAGTGAAGGGATGATAATTTCAGTCATTGCTACCTGAAGCTATCAATGGAGATACGATTGAAAGAATCACATACCACAAGATGATGCCGGCGAAGCAGCTTTCCTCCAACAGGAAGCATGGGATACAACCAAGCAAGAAGAGGTACTTCACCTTGTTGTCAGCCCATGACAAGTTCTTGAACTTAAGGGCGAACAATGGTAGTTCTGCAACCAACAGGAAACAGAACAGAATCATAAAAAGGAAAAGGAAAAGGGCATTGAATCTGCCACTTACCAGAAAAGCATGCTGTCCTACAATGAGACTGCCCCAGAACAGAGCATTGGCGGGCGTGGGTAGGCCAATGAAGGATGACGTCTGGCGGGTGTCAAGATTGAACTTTGCCAGTCTCAGGGCAGAGAATGCTGCCATGATGAAAGCTGTATAGGGCATGAAATTGCGCACAGGTTCCATAAAATCGGGATACTGCACTTCCTGGAACAGACTGAAAAGCATAGCGCTGGGCGCTACGCCAAAAGTTACCACGTCTGCCAGCGAATCCAGTTCCTTGCCAATTGGAGAGGACACACCCAAAGCGCGTGCCACCATACCGTCGAAGAAATCGAAGATAGCACCAAGCAGGATAAAGACTATCGCCCAGAAATAGTTGGAGGGTATAGGATTCTGAAAGGCTGCCCCTACAGCAATGCAACCACATATCAGATTGCAACAAGTGATTATGTTGGGAATGTGCTTTTTCATTAGAGCTTGGCAATGATGGTTTCGTTACCTGTTGTACGTTGTCCCAGTTCCACGTTCACCTTGGTCCCTATGGGCAGATAGATATCCACTCTGCTGCCAAACTTGATGAAACCCATGTGCTCGTCTATCTCGCAAGTATCACCCTCACGCAAATATGTTACTATGCGTCGTGCCATAGCACCGGCAACCTGTCTGACGAGAATATCCTGACCATTTGATGCAGTTATGACTACGGTGCTTCGCTCGTTCTCTGTGCTCGCCTTGGGCAACCATGCTGCCTTGAATCTGCCATCGTGGTGGCGCACAATCTTAACCTTGCCATCGCAAGGAACCCAATTGGCGTGCACGTTGAAAAGGCTCATGAAGATGCTTACCATAAGTCTACGGTCATGGAAGTATTCGTTCTCCTCCACTTCTTCTATGACAACGACCTTGCCATCGGCAGGGGCAATGATAAGTCCCTCTGTGTCCACGTCTTCATAATGTCTGATTGGACAGCGGAAGAAATTGACAACAATTAGATAAATAATGGAGGTGATTGCTGCAAATGCATAGCTAGCCCATGGACAAGCAGGCACTGACCAATAATACACCAAGGCATTTAGAGCAGCAAATACAATAAAACCCAGTATCAGTGTGGCGGTTCCTTCGTGATGAAGGCGTATTTTCTTCAGTTTGCGTAGTCTTTTACCCATTTTTTCAATATTTTTACGTACAAAGATACAAATTAATGTGAAGAAACAAGGTTGTGCTGTCATTTTTTTGCTAAAAACCTATAAAAATCATGCTGCTGTCAAGGCGACTATTGGATTTTGCTGTATCTTTATGCCGTAAACAAGCAAAAGACGATTGTATTAATGCAGGATTTCGTTCATCTTCACGTTCATACTCAGTATTCGCTCCTTGACGGACAGGCAAGTATCCCCAAATTGGTGGATAAGGCGATTGCCGACGGCATGCGTGGCATGGCCGTAACCGACCATGGCAACATGTTCGGCACAAAGGAGTTTTTTGATTATTGCTGCAAGGTTAACGGAAAACGCAAGAAGGATGGACTGGAACCATTTAAGCCAATATTCGGTTGTGAGATGTATGTGGCCCGCCGTGGCGACAAAGGCTTACGAGAGATCAAGCAGGATCAGAGCGGCTGGCATCTTATTGTTCTTGCAAAAAACGAGACGGGATACAAGAATCTGATTAAGTTGGTGAGCCGCTCATGGGTAGACGGATATTATATGCGTCCCCGTACCGACCACAAGGATTTGGCACAGTATCATGAAGGACTTATTGTTGCATCGGCATGCCTTGGCGGTGAGATACCCAAAAAGATAATGTCGGGTGACATTGCTGCTGCCGAAGAGGCCATTGAGTGGTTCAAGGGCATTTGGGGCGAAGACTATTATCTGGAAGTTCAGCGCCATCAGGTACGTGATCCGCGCCAAAGGGCCAACCGCGAGGTCTTTGAATTGCAACAGAAAGTGAATGAGGTGATTCTGGAACTGGCAAAGAAACATGGCGTGAAGGTTATTGCCACCAACGATGTGCATTTTGTTGACGAGGATAATGCCGAGGCGCATGACCATCTGCTCTGTCTTTCCACCAACAAGGACTTGAACGACCCTACCCGTATGCTCTACACCAAGCAGGAGTGGTTTAAGACGCGTGAGGAAATGGGTGAGGTGTTTGCAGATATGCCTGAAATCCTCTCCAACACCACGGAGATTTTGGACAAGGTAGAGACCTACAATCTTGACTCCAATCCCATCATGCCATTCTTCCCCATCCCGGAAGAGTTCGGTACCGAAGAACAATGGCATCAACGCTTTACCACCGAGGATCTGTTCCGTGAATTCACTTCCGATGAGAACGGAGAGAATCAGATGCCGCGCAAGGAGGGAGAGGAGAAAATTGCCAAATTAGGCGGTCTAGACAAATTGTACCGCATAAAATTTGAGGCTGACTATCTGGGATATCTGGCATACGAAGGTGCACGCAAACTATATGGCGAGAATCTATCCAAAGATGTGGACGACCGTATCCGTTTCGAGTTGCATATCATGAAGACCATGGGATTCCCTGGCTATTTCCTTATTGTACAGGATTTTATTAACTCTGCCCGCAATGAATTGGGCGTTTGGGTAGGTCCAGGCCGTGGTTCTGCTGCCGGTAGTGTAGTGGCTTACTGTCTAGGTATCACACGCCTTGACCCCATGAAGTACGATTTGCTGTTCGAACGTTTCCTAAACCCCGACCGTATATCACTGCCTGATATTGATACCGACTTTGACGATGACGGTCGTGGTCGCGTCCTCCAATGGGTGATGGACAAGTATGGCAAAGAGAATTGTGCGCATATCATCACATATTCTACCATGGCCACCAAGAACAGCATCAAAGATGTGGCACGAATCGAGAAACTGCCCTTGGATAAAGCCAATGCTTTGTGTAAAGCGATACCAGATAGACTTAGTCTGGACGGCAAGGACCTGAAAATGAATTTGAACAATGCCATTAAGTGTACTATAGAGTTGCAGCAGGCAGAGGCCAGTTCCGATCCAATTCTGGCAAACACTATTAAATATGCCCGCATGCTGGAAGGAAACATCAGAGGTACTGGTATTCATGCATGTGGATTTATTATATGTCGCGACCCTATTTCCGAGCATGTCCCGGTAAGTACGGCCGATGACCCAGACTTTCCTGGTCAGAAGACTGCTGTCACACAATATGATGGGCACGTTATCGAGTCAACCGGCCTCATCAAGATGGACTTCCTTGGCCTGAAGACATTGTCCGAGATGAAGGAAGCTTGCCGTGTCATAAAAGAGGCCCACGGCATAGACATTGATCCAGATGCCCTCCCCATAGACGACGAACTAACATACAAACTGTATCAAGAAGGCCGCACAATCGGCACATTCCAGTTCGAATCGGCCGGCATGCAGAAGTACCTAAAGGAACTTCGTCCCACAGTGTTCGAGGACCTCATTGCCATGAATGCTCTGTACCGTCCCGGCCCTATGGACTACATACCGTCTTTCATAGCCCGAAAGAACGGACAGGAGGAAATCAAGTACGACATTCCTATCATGGAGAAGTACTTGAAAGACACTTACGGAATTACGGTTTACCAAGAGCAGGTCATGCTTCTGAGTCGCCTACTGGCCGATTTCACCCGTGGCGAGAGCGATGCACTACGTAAGGCAATGGGTAAGAAAAAGAAGGACATTGTAGATGCCATGAAGCCCAAATTTATTGAGGGTGGTGTACGCAATGGACATGACCCTAAAGTCCTTGAAAAAATTTGGGGCGACTGGGAGAAGTTCGCATCCTATGCCTTTAACAAATCACATGCTGCCTGCTACTCTTGGGTGGCCTATCAGACTGCCTATCTTAAGGCGCATTATCCTGCAGAATTTATGGCGGCCCTGCTGACTCGTCGCAAGGATGATATCAAGGAAATTACCAAGTTGCTAGACGAATGCCGTGCCCTGAAGATAGAGGTGCTAGGACCTGATGTCAATGAGTCGCATGCCAACTTCGGTGTGAATAGCAAATCACAAATACGATTCGGTTTGATGGCAATCAAGGGTTTGGGAGAGTCTGCTGCAGAGGCAATAGTCAGCGACAGGGAGAAAAACGGACCATATAAAGATCTCTTTGATTTTGTCCAAAGAGTACCAATGTCGTCAGTAAAGCGAAGTGGCATGGAGTGTCTAGCTCTAAGTGGGGCTTTTGACGCCTTCAAGGAACAAATCAGGCGCGAGCAGTTCTTCGGGCAAAATGCTAAAGGGGAGTTGTTTTTGGACATTTTGACACGATACGGCAACAGCTACCAACAAAGCATGGCTGAAGCCCAGTTCTCGCTCTTTGGAACAGATATGGTGGAGGTAAGTACTCCACCCATTCCTCCAGCAGAGTCTTGGAGTACCCTGGAACGCCTAAACAAGGAACGCGACCTCGTGGGCATATATCTCTCAGGACATCCTTTGGATGAATATGCCGTGATACTGCGCGACATATGTACCATGCATGCTACCGACCTGGAAGACCCATCAGAGTTTGTGGATTGTGATTTCTCGCTTGGCGGCATCGTTACAAATGTGAAGACAGGAATCAGCAAACGAGGTTCAGGTTATGGAATTGTAACCATCGAAGACTACAGCGGACAAGGCGAAATAGCTCTGTTTGGTCAGGATTGGCCAAAGTGGGGCGGTTACATGATGGTTGGCAGCACTTTATACATTACCGGACAGATACAGCCCGGTCGATACGATGCAACACGCGTCCAATTGAACATAGGTGACATACAATACCTTGGTGATGTCAAGGACAATCTCATACAGAAGATTACCATCCACCTTCAGGTAGAGACATTGACCGAAGAATTGGTAATGATGCTGAGCGACACACTGAAAAAGGAGTCCGGTAATGTAGAGGTAGAGGTTGTTTTCCGTAGCACGGACGGCACTACTCTAGCAATGAAACCGACGAACATGAAAGTCAAAGTATCACGTCAGCTTATGGACTTTCTGCAAACACATGAAGGAATAGAATACACAGTAAACGATTAATTTACAATAAGTACAACACTAAAAAATGTTATTATGGCACAAGTTATCAACAGCGCTAATTTCGAAGAACTGGTTGCAACAGGCAAACCCGTAGTATTGGACTTTTGGGCAACATGGTGTGGTCCCTGCAAGCGTGTTGCTCCACTGGTAGAGCAACTCGCTGACGAATATGCCGGACAGGCTATCATAGGCAAATGCGACATTGAAGACGACGAGGACCTGCCCATGCGCTTTGGCGTACGCAATATCCCCACCATCCTGTTCATCAAGAACGGTGAGGTTGTGGACAAACAGGTGGGTGCATGCACCAAGGCCGTGCTAGAGGAAAAGCTCAAGGCTATCCTATAATAATGGTAAATTAGGATTTAATAAACACATACACACAATGAGCGAATTCAACGAAGAACTGCTCTTTGCAGAGGAAGACCGCCAGACCGTTGCCTTCATCCAAGGCTATCTGCCACAAGAGATAAAGGAGAAGTTCACCGAAGATGATTTATATTATTTCCTGGATGCTTTTGTTGAGTACTGCGAAACCTCTGGCCTCATGGACAATGAGGACGAAGAGGCAGAGATAGACATCGAAGAGGCTGCTGCCTTTATGGTCAAACAAGCCAAGAAGGAAAAGATTGGCACCTTTGATGCAGAAGACGTACGTTGGATAGTGGACGGCCAATTGGAGTTCTGGGAAACACAAGAATGACCGACCAGCAATTTATGAATCAAGCCCTGCAGGAAGCACAAAAAGCGCTTTCTGCAGGGGAGGTGCCTATAGGCGCAGTCATCGTGTGCCGTGGGCAGATTATTGCTCGTGGTCACAACTTAACGGAACGACTACATGATGTTACTGCCCATGCCGAGATGCAGGCTATAACAGCTGCCACGGAGTATCTAGGTGGCAAATACCTTAAGGATTGCACGCTCTTTGTCACTGTTGAGCCTTGCATTATGTGTGCCGGTGCTCTTGGGTGGAGTCAGATCTCTAGAGTCGTTTATGGTGCCAACGATGACAAGCGCGGTTTCAGGCGTTTCGCACCGCAGGCCCTGCACCCTCGATGCGAGGTGCTAGGCGGTGTACTGGAGGAGGAGTGTACCACGCTTATAAAATCATTTTTCCAAAAGAAACGATAACATCATATGGCACAGCACAACGACTTCGGTGCACAGGGCGAGGACATAGCCATAGACTACCTACGTAAGAAGAACTACATCATCCTGGACAGGAACTGGCGTAGCGGACACAAGGAGATAGATATTGTAGCACGCAAGGATGATACTGTGGTGTTCGTGGAGGTAAAGGCTCGTGCAAATGTCTTATATGGTAAGCCAGAGGATGCTGTTACCAGAAAGAAGATGCACCTATTGGTACTTGCTGCAGATGCCTATTTGCGATATAATGCTATTGACCTTGAAGTACGTTTTGATATAATAACCATAACTGGCACTACCGATAAACCATATATTAGGCATTATGAACAAGCATTCAGACCTGGTATTGGAATATAAAAACTTGAAGGAAGTCAGTTCCACTAACGATTTCCTACGCGACTATGATTCAATAGCGGATATCACCGTGCTTTCCACCTCGTATCAGACCAAGGGCAGGGGGCAGATGGGCAATACGTGGATAAGCAATGACGGGGAAAATGCTCTGTTCAGCATTCTTGTACGGCCTGTAAACCTAAAAGCCGCAGAAAGTTTCGTCCTCAGCCAGGCCATGGCACTTTCCGTCAAGGAGGTGCTCGATGGGTATCTCAATGGCATAAGCATCAAGTGGCCCAACGATATATATTGTGGAGACAAGAAGATATGCGGGACACTCATAGAAAACATGCTTATGGGCAAGTTCGTAGGGCGCTCAGTTATAGGCAGTGGCATAAATGTGAACCAGACGGAGTTCCCCGACGGTCTTGCCGCTCCGGCAACGTCCTTGCGTATATATATAAAAAGGAAAGTGTCCCCAACTGATATAATCCGTTCGGTTGCAGAACGCTTCGCACGGTATTACGAGGAAATACAGACCGGTCATTTCGACCACATTAGGGAAGAGTATCACCGTCATTTGTATTTGAGAGGAGAAAGACATTGCTTTCAGGATGAGACAGGCGCATTCACTGGTGTCATCTCCCATGTCGAACCTGACGGGCACATCATCATTGTTGACGAGGACGGTCTTTCCCGTCGCTTTGCTTTCAAACAGGTAAAACTCAAACGTTAAAAAGAATAAAGAATAACCATAAACATTATCTACTATGAAATTCAATCGTATCTTATTGAAACTCTCTGGCGAGAGCCTGGCAGGAGAACAAAAACAGGGTATCAACACCGAGCGACTGAACGACTATGCACGTCAGATCAAGGAGATTGCCAATATGGGCGTACAGATAGGAATAGTTATCGGTGGTGGCAACATCTTCCGTGGCCTCACTGGTGCGGGCAAGGGCTTTGACCGCGTGAAAGGCGACCAGATGGGTATGTGCGCCACAGTCATCAACTCCTTGGCCCTGAGTAGCGCTCTTGGTGCACTAGGCCAGAAGAACCGTGTGCTCACTGCTATCCGCATGGAGCCTATTGGCGAGTTCTATACTAAGTGGAAGGCCATTGAGGCCATGGAACGTGGCGAGGTTGTAATCATGAGCGCCGGTACTGGTTCTCCTTACTTTACCACCGATACCGGTTCTTCCTTGCGTGGCATTGAGATAGAGGCCGATGTTATGCTCAAGGGCACCCGTGTAGACGGCATCTATACCGCTGACCCCGAGAAGGATCCCACTGCCACCAAATTTAAGGACATCACATATCAGGATGTCATTGCCAAGGGGTTGAAGGTTATGGACATCACCGCCACAGCCATGTGCATGCAGAACGACCTCCCCATCTACGTATTCAATATGGACATCGTTGGCAACCTCAAGAAGGTCATCTCCGGTGAGGACATTGGTACTCTGGTGCACAATTAACGAACGAAAAATCTTAAAACGGAGAACAGATTACTATAGTCATGTGCGAACGCTTATATCAATATCCGCACATGACTATTTGTTGTTATTGTCACTACTTCTTAAATTGCTTATCGCTATCTCCAAACTTTCACCCCTAAACTCTCAACGCTAATATTCCATCCTCACCTGCACGGAAATGTCCTGACGGGTGGGGGAGAGTATCTCCTGCAAACCAGAGGAGATGCTGCTACGGTCAAGCATGTGCGTGAGCGCATACTTGGCCTCTATCATCCAATGAGAACGGGGGAATGTGTAGCGGATGGTGGTGGCAAACCTGAGACCGTGGCCGTAGTAGGAAGTGGAGGAAGTGCTGTTCCACAGGGAGGGTTCGTAGATGTAGATGCGTGTCAGGTAGTCGGGGGCATGGAAGTATCCTGCTATCAGGCCGAGACGTAGGGCATCCTCCTTCAGCATCCTGCCCTGTACGAGTTGGCTGAACCCGAAGCCGGGTTCATTTGTCGGTGCCATGTGCACGAGGGCGGTGCTCTGCAGTTTCCATTTCCCCGAGGGGAGGCATGTCCATTGCGCCTTTATGCGGTGGCGGGGCAGTATGAGGTCGTTGGCCGCCTTGCGCTTCATCTGGTAGCGCAGGGACAGGGTGTGCTTTCCCGAAACCTCGAACTTTCCTTCCAACATCAGTTCCTGACCGTTGCTGGATCTTGTCATGCCATATCTGGGCCAGTAGTCGGCGAAGAAGTCGGCATAGGCGATGAGGCTGAGCCTGTCCCATGGTCTGGCCTCTATGCGGAGCATTGCCCCTGTCTCGTTCTGCACCCTGGAGTTCTCGCAGATGGCGGCAGCCTGAAAGGAGTAGAAACGGTGGTCGTAGTACCGTCCCAATACCCCTATTTTCAGGTTCCTGTTCGCGAGCCATTGCACACGCCCCAGTGTGGCTATGCCTCCGTACGCCGTGCTGTACGCTACCTCTGCCGAGGCTGTCCATCGGTAATAACTGTAACCTCCATGCAGGCCTATGACTCCGAAGTCCTGCCCCTGCGGATACCATCGGCGGTATTTGTCGTTGCCGGGAGCGAGGGGACGGTCGAAGTGCTGCCAGTATCCTGTAGCACCGATGCTGAAGTGCCCGATGTCGGCCTGGAGGTGTGCTCCCACCAGGGCGGAGCGGGTGTTGTTCTTCTTTGCAATCTCCGTTTCCGTACGGTGATAGCCGTTCTCCACGATGGTCTTGGCGTTACCCTCCGCGTCCAGTGTGGCGTCTAAGGCGCGATACGAGGCAAACAGAGTTCCGCTCATGCAGAACTTGGGGCGCCTGCTCCAGTCTTCCTGTCTGCCCAGGGTTATGGCTATGCCGCGCAGGAAACCGCTTTCGGACATGCCGGTCATTGGGCGCACGCCCTGGCTGGTGTTGCTCATCATGTTGCTCTTGCCGGTGGATGTTCCGCGGCTGATAACCAGTCCCTCGCCCCAACCGGCACGGTAGTCGCCGATGACGGCGGAGCGGATAATGCCCTTGTTGCGTATCATGGCATAACCACCGAAACTGTCGTAAAACCCTTCGCCCGGGTCCTTCTTGACATGTGCGCCGATGTTCACATGGTCGCTCTCCAGCGAGTACCTGACGCGACTGTACAGAGGGTTGCCCCTGTACTTCCCCGTCTGGTAACCTTTCCTGTAATATAAAGGTATGTCCATGCGGCTGTCCAGGGTGTTCTGCATATTGCGGAACCAACTGTTCTTCCTGTCCTGACGCCTTTCCGTTTGTCCCACGGTGAAGAACAACGGCAGAACCTGGCGTGTCTGGAAGTCAATGGCA
>JAZRIA010000060.1:0-26260 GCA_045645045.1 Bacteroidaceae bacterium
TCCGTGGTGAAGATACCACAGCTGAAATAGGAGACAACAACACATTCCGCGAGAATGTTACCGTCAACCGTGGTACAGCTGCAAAAAATAAGACTATCGTAGGTAGCGGAAACCTGTTCATGGAGGGCGTACATATAGCTCACGATGATATCGTTGGCAACGAATGCATTATCGGCAATGGTACAAAATTGGCAGGTGAAGTTACAATAGATGACCGTGCTATCCTCTCTGCCAACGTACTTGTACACCAGTTCTGCCGAATAGGCAGTTATTGCATGGTGGGTGGCGGTACACGCAGTGCACAGGACATACTGCCATACGCTATGATAGCACGCGACCCTGCTGCATACTGTGGACTGAACACCGTAGGCCTTCGCAGACGTGGCTTTGAACGCGACATCATAGACAATATCCATCGTACATACCAGATTATTCTGCAGGGCACAGGACTCTTAAAGGACCTTCTTGCCAGAGTTGAAGAAGAGGTCCCAAACTCACCGGAGATAGACTACATACTGGACTTCATCCGTACCAGCAAACGAGGATTCATAAGATAAAATATCATGACACACCGATTCCTGTTGTTTAGCGAGGAGCAAGCTAACTTTGTCATGGAAATCATGGCGCCACCCTCAACAACTTTCCACGAATTGCACACTCTTATAATGGATTCATGCGGATATTCCGAAAGCGGCAACCATCTTTTCCTTATCTGCAACGAAGAGTGGAAAGTAAAGCAAAAGATACACCTGAACGACGTTGCTTCCATGGATTACGATGAAGACATTTTTCTCATGGAGAGTTCAATTTTAGAAGATTTCATCGAAGAAGAGGGGCAGCATATGGCCTATATCTACGAACCAAACACAAAAAAGAAGTTTCTCATTGAACTCGTCGAGAATATCTTCGGTGAAAAGGCAGAAAAAGCGTTTATCCGCAGACAAAAGGGTACAGCACCAACACAATTCAACGAAGAGCCTATCTTACCGACCCAAACAGAAGTAGCACCCGCAACAACCAACAACGACGAACAGGCTAGTGAAGACGCGTACACCGACGACTCCTTCAACGAGGACGAAATTGACATGGAAGGCTTCGAAGTAACGGAGATGTAAGCCCTTGCTACACATAAAAAAATAATGACTCCAACACTCATCGTGATATTGGGACCGACGGCGGTAGGCAAGACCGAACTTACCTTGTCGTTGGCAGAGCATTACGCATGTCCCATCCTCAACTGCGACTCCCGACAGATCTACCGCGACATGAGGATAGGTACTGCCGCACCCACTCCCGAGCAGCTAGCAAGGGTCAGACATTATTTTGTAGCCCAGCTCGCACTGGACGAATATTATAGCGCAGCAAAATACGAACAGCAGGTACATCAACTTGCCTCTGAACTTTTCAAGACTCACAACATCCTTATCCTGTCCGGTGGTAGCATGATGTACATTGACGCTGTATGCAACGGTATTGACGACATCCCCTCTGTTGACGAGGAGGTTAGAACCACCCTTGCCAAAAGGCTACAGGAAGAGGGACTGGAACCGCTTTTGGCCGAACTGAAACTGGTCGACCCCGAACACTACAATTATGTAGACCACAGAAATGCCAAGCGCGTAGTTCATGCTCTGGAAATATACTACACCACGGGCAAGCCATACTCTAGCTTCCTTACCAGAAAAGCTCTACGATACGGAGCCTCTACATCTAAAACGACAGAAAGGCCATTCAGAATAATCAAAATTGGCCTTGAGCGTCCACGCGAAGAACTTTTCGAACGAATAAACACCAGAGTGGACCACATGATAAATTCCGGCTTACTCCACGAAGCCATGACACTCCTGCCCCACCGCAACGAAAATGCACTGAACACCGTCGGCTACAAAGAGATGTTCAACGTCCTCGACGGCACATGGGAGCTGCCCATGGCAATAGAGCGAATGAAGAAAAACACCCGCGTCTATGCAAAAAAACAGATGACGTGGTTCAAGCACGATACAGGCACAACGTGGTTCCATCCAGACGACAAGGACAGCATAATCAGACACATCAGCAAACACATCACCATAGGGGAGTAGCAGCATGCCAGCTACTCCCCTCTTTTATTTCGTTTGAGAAACAGGTAAACTCCACTGAAAAAAAGAACAACTACCTGCGACGATAACATGTATTCATTGAGGACAAAAAAACTACCGCTATTGTTGATTAGACTTGACGCTATTGGCGACAGGATTTGCCACTACTGATGGTAAACTTTATCACTACTGATGATAAAATTTACCGCCACCGATGGTAAACTTTACCGCCACTGATGATAAATCTTGCCACTATCGACGAGGAATATTCACCCTACTGACGGAGTAAGGAGAGAGTCCATACGAGACCAACAAAAACATTCAAATGAAACCTGCATTTACAGCTTTGTCACATGGAATAATTCAGAGTACAGAGACATTGCAAAGCTAAGAGTCGCTGCCACAATGAGTGTAAATAAGACACTCTGATTTGTTACCCATATTTTAACATTTCTATGAAGATTTTTGAGAAAAATTGTGTTAAAATCCGCAAATAGCAAGCATTCATCTAAGCACAAAGGCACGTTTTCGCAAAAAAAATCTTAAATTTGCTTTCACACCGCATATATTATGCGCTAACAAAGGGGTAAATTGTGCACAAAAACGAACAACACATCCAAGAACACACAAAAATACAACCGTGAAAAATGCTATAAAAAGCAAAACATTTTTTTTCTAAACAATCAATAAAACCAAAAATTATGCGTATGAGAAACCGTTTAAGCAAATGTAGCAAGCATGTGGCCTTCGCCGCATGTATGCTGGCTCTCGGCGGAAGCTTCTCGGCATGCCACGATGAGTACACACTGGACGATGCAAAACCAGTGTGGCTCAACTCGAGCATCTACGAGACTCTTGAGAGCGACGGAAGTTACACGAACTACCTGCGCCTGATTGCAGACCCCGATGTCAACTCGGGCGAGAGCGATGAAAGCTCTTTGGTGCAAATCTTGTCAAAGACCGGTTCAAAAACTGTCTTTACTGCCAACGACCAGGCATGGCAGAACTTCTTCGAGGCAAACAAGAAACTGCCTAAGGCTAATCCTTGGCACTATGCTCAGAGCTACGAGCAGTTGTCCAAGAACCAGAAGAAGCTGCTTCTTCACACCAGCATGCTGAACAATGCCATCACTATGGAATCTCTTTCCAGCAACTCTGGCGAGACCCCCACACCTGGTATGTATCTGCGTCGCTACACCGATGTCGAGGTTGTGGACACCATCACCAAGATAGCCGTGACCGACCTGCCAAAGAGCTACTGGACCCCAGAGAAGCAGACTTCAGAAATTGACCCTGCGCTGAGAGAAGTAGACCAGTGGAGCCGTATCCGTAATGGCGGTCTTCTCGGTTATGACACTATCTACATGGTTATGGACAGTTCTCTGACCATGATGATTCACTTCACTAACGAGTACATGGCCAAGAAGCAGATTACCGACGAGGACTTCCGCATCATCATGGGCCGCGAGCGCATTACAAGCGACGTACACATCTATGATGCCCTTCTGGACAGCGCCGATATCGTTTGTGAGAACGGTTACATCAACATGACAGAAAAGCCCCTCGTTCCACTGACCAACATGGCCGAGGCTATCCGTACAAACGGCAAGACAGACATCTTCAGCCACATACTGGACCGCTTCTCTGTTCCCTTCCAGAATAAGACTGTAGCTCGTCTCTATTCTAAGTTGGACCCCAACTTCCTGGAAACCGACACCCTCTACACCAAACGCTATTATTCAAAGAGATCATATGGTTCAACTGGTACAACCGACGTGACTCTGGAGAATGACGAAAGAGGCAATAAGTTTAATGGCGGTATTCTAAAGTTCGATCCAGGATGGAACGAGTACCATCCCTCTGGCGAATCCCCCGAGACCGACATGGGTGCCATGTTCGTTCCCAACGATGCCCAGATGGTCGAATACTTCAACAACGGCGGTGGTAAAACCCTGCTCGAGGAGTACTGTAAGGATCACCACATCGGTCAGTACAGCGACCAGACAGAACAGGATTTGGAAATCCTCTTCCATGATATTGACCAGATTCCTTTGGACATTTTCTTTAGAATCATCAACCATGGTATGTTTGACAGTTTCGTAGCTACCGTACCCAGCAAGATGCTGAAGCAGCGCGAAACCACAACTCAGGAGCAGATCTTCCTTGAATCAGATACCAGATTGGCCAAGGAAGGCGGTAATATCGACACTGTTCTCGTTACCTGTAACGGTGCTTTATATATTATGAATAATGTATTCACACCTTCAGACTTCAACTGTGTTGCTACCCCTGCGTTCATCCGTTCTACTAATAAGATCATGAAATGGGCTATCTATAGCGATAGTGAAGAGTTCCCTGGCACCCCCGTCATGAACACTAACTATTATGCATACCTGAAGGCTATGCAGAGTCGCTACAGCTTCTTCATGCCCAACGACGATGCCCTGCAGTACTACTACGACCCCATGAGCTTTACCAGCAAATTTGGACGTGTAATGCGCTTCATCTACACTTCTGGCAACTTCCCATTTGCAAAAACTGCTGGAAAAATAAATGGTGAAACTAAGAGAGTTTTGGCCAATTACAATGTGACAACAGGTACTATTGAAGGAGATTTGAAGTCAGCAACTGCAGAACAGGACGAGATTGTAAACCGTCTTCGCCAAATGCTTGAACACAACACAATTGTACACGAGGAAGGTGTGAACCTAATCAATACCGAAGAGGATGAATACTACCTTTCCAAGAACGGTATGGGTATTAAGGTTACACGCGACGGAACTGGTGTTATCAAGGCTCAGGGCGGTTTCCAGCTGGAGAACGAGCGCGAAGGCCTGACACACAACCATCCCGGTATTCTATACTGTAATGTAGTAGAGAAGGGTGATTACAAGAACGGTTGCACATTCACTCTTGACGCACCCATGATTCCCGCTGCAAGAAGCGTATTCAGCGTTCTGTCAAACATGAAACGCGGACAAAAGGGCGACCCTCAAGACTACAATGATGCCGAGACTATCGGTTCCAACCCATATTACGAGTTCTTCAGACTCTGCAACGAGGCTAACGAGGATCTGATCGTAAAGTCTGGTCTTGTCAACGAGAACGACCCCAAGTATGATCAAAGTTCTCAGTCAGGACAAACTGCTCTGACCAAAGCCGTTAGCAAGTACATGACTTTCGTGGACAATAATGCCGTTGACTATAATGTGCAGTTCTTTGACAACTTCAACTACACAGTATTCGCTCCCACCAACGAAGCCGTTAGAGAGGCTATTGCAAACGGTTTGCCCACATGGGAGAGCATCGAAGAGGACTTCAATAGTTGCATTGACGAAGACACCAAGCAGTTGACTACCAAGGAAGACAGTCTGCGTATTCAGTATAAGATTACATACCTGACCAACTTCATCCGCACACACTTTGCCGACAACACTATCTTTGCCGACAAGTCCGATATGAATGCAGAGATGTTTACCAGCAGCTTCAACAACGAGACTGGTCTGTTCATCAAGTCATTCATACAGAGAGAAGGTGGCATGCTCAAGGTAAAGGACAACACTGCAACTGGTCAGTGGATTGATGCCAAGTACACCACAGACGATGGTCGCGACGTGAAGAACATCATGACCTGTGACCGCGAGTGTAACAGCAAAGTCAAGGACCAGACTAGCCTAAATGGCAAGACTGTTGATGCTACCAGCTATGCTGTAATACATATGATCAACGGTGTTCTGAACCACGATGAGCTCGTTAACGGCCAGTACCCCGACTTCGCAAAACAAGCCGAAGAAAACGGTGGCAAGGCTGCACGCGCATATATCCAGAAATTCGCAATCCGATAAAAACATAAACCATGAATAATATCATAAAGCTATTTTTGCTGTGGGCCGTGGTTATTATGGCTCTTCCAGCTAACGCACAACGCCGTATCTCCGGTACAGTATCGGACGATATCGATGTTATTATCGGTGCCAATGTTAAGGAGGTTGACAAGAACAACCGTATCCTGAATGCCACGGTAACCGATTTCAACGGTAACTTCACCATGACCCTGAAGGACGACAAGAGCAACCTTGTCATCTCCTATATCGGTTATAAGACAGTTACCATCCCCACTGCCGGCAAGACAGTGTTCAAGATTCACATGGAGGACAATGCCAAGGTGATGCAGACCGTAGAGATAAAGGCTAAAAAGATGGCCGCTACCACCGGTCTTGACATTCCCGAACGCGAGTTCTCCGGTGCAGTACAGAAATTCGATATGGCCGACCTCGACGGTCTGTCCTTCACCTCTGTCGACGAGGCTCTGCAAGGTCAGATTGCCGGTCTGGACGTTGTTGCCAACTCTGGTAACGCCGGTGCAGGTACAACCATGCGTCTGCGTGGTACCAGTACCCTGAACGGTAACGCACAGCCCCTTATCGTAGTTAACGACCACATCTTCGAACTTCCCGAAGACGCTATGCAAGGCGTGGACTTCTCCAACATGGACAACGAGGAGCAGTTCTCTACCCTGCTGAACGTAAACACCGAGGACATCGAGAGCATTACCGTGCTGAAGGACGGTGCCGCTGCAAAGTGGGGTTCTAAGGGTTCTAACGGTGTTATCGAAATCAAGCTGAAGCGCGGTAAGCGCGGTAAAACTGCCGTTACCTTCAATTACAAGTTCACCGGCACATGGCAGCCCGACGGCTACAAGATGCTGAATGGTGACGAGTACACCATGTACATGAAGGAGTCATACTACAACCCCACAAACACCTCTAAGAGCATTCTGGAGCTGGACTACAACAACACCTACGGCAGTATCTTCCACAACTACAACAAGAACACCGACTGGGTGGACGCAGTAAACCGCTTCGGTAAGGAGCACCACTACTATCTGACACTTTCCGGAGGTGGTGAAAAGGCAACCTTCCGTATCGGTGCAGGTTATGACATGAACGACGGTACCACCATCAATCAGGACTTCAACCGTTTCAGCACGATGACCGCTCTGGACTATTGGGTCAGCGACCGCATCAAGTTCAGTTCAAACATCAACATGACCTTCACCACACGTCATAACAACACTGTTGCAAACTCTGCCAACAGCAAGGCTTACAAGGCAATGCCCAACATGAGCATCTATGCTTACGACATCAACGGCAACCCCGTGTATGACCAGTATGGAAATCCCCAGTACTTCAACATGCTGCCTCTGGCTGCTGACGCTTCATACAAAGCTGGTATCGAAAACGACGGTTTCCACACCTCTTGGGAACTGCGCGACATGTTCAGCAATGGTAACCCAGTGGCATACGCCAACCTGAGCGACAACAAGCAGAAGCAGTACAACCTGACTCCTCAGTTCAGCGTTGAATACAAGCTCCTCGGTAAGGAAAGCGACCAGTGGCGTTTGAACTACGTTGGCGACGTTCAGCTGAACATCTACAACACTAGCGAAGATGCCTACACTCCCGCAGAGCTTATCAACATGCCTTGGATTAACGGTGGTGACAACGGTACAGGTGGTTTCAACAACAACCGTAACACCGTGTACAATAGCGAGTACAAGTCTCTGGAGTTCACCACCCGTCACGACCTGCGTTTCTACAGTGCATTCAAGAACACCAAGCACAGCTTGAGCGGTCTGGCACGTTTCGAAATGCACTCTGGTAACTCTACAAGCCAGAGCAAGAGCATCTGGAACGTACCCGATGGCATCCAGGATCCCACCTCTCCCGGTATGCTGTATCAGGCAAGTGCCAGCAACGGTTCATGGCGTGGTCAGAGTTTCTTCTTCCAGGCTCACTATTCTTACGATGGTAAGTACAACCTCGATGCCAGCGTACGTGTAGACGGTAGCACCAACTTCGGTGCAGGCAACAAGTATGGTACATTCCCCTACTTCGCAGCACGTTGGAACATCTCCGACGAAAAGTGGATGGACTGGTCAGACAGTTGGTTGTCAATGTTGGCATTCCGCCCCTCATACGGTATCTATGGTAACAGCTCTATCGGTGCCAACAACCAGTACAACCGTTATGGCAACGGTGGCATGTACAACGGCCACACCGTAATTATCCCAGAGAACCTCTCACTGCAGAGCATCCGTTGGGAGAAGAGCTCTATCTGGAACATGGGTTTCAACCTGGGCTTGTTTGACGACATGCTTACCGTTGACGCAGAAATCTACGGCAAGAGAACAAAGGACCTGCTCATCAGCGACATCCGTATTCCCTCTGCTAACGGTTTCGCTACTCTGTCTAAGATGAACGGTGGTGTAATGTACAACAAGGGTTGGGAGGTATACATCTCTTCCGGCAAGTTCGCCAAGGTTGGCAAGTTCAGCATGAAGGCTCGTTTCAACATGTCTCAGAACTTCAACAACGTGGAAGAACTCAACAGCCTCTATCTCGAGTCTGTAAACGGAGCCGAAAACTATCAGCCCGGCAACCTTGACTACAACCGCCGCGTACAGATTGGTAACGCACTCGGTTCCATCTACGGTCTGAAGTATAAGGGCGTTTACCGCTACGACTACGAGCACAACGGCTACACCTTGAGCACCTGGAGCAAGTACGGCTATAACGAGACTATCATCGTTGACGGTGAGGAACGTCGCGCTAAGGACTATGCTGAGTTCCAGCAGTACAAGCACACTGCCACCGGTAGAGACATCAAGGGCAACCCCATCAACACTGCAGCCGCTGCAGAACGCCGTGGTGAGAACTTCACATGTCCTGTTTCATACGACAAGGACGGCAACATGCTGACAGATGCAAAGGGCGAACCTCTGAAGATGTACTACGTATATAACAACGATGGCGGCACACGCTACCAGTTCAACGGTGGTGACGCTATCTATGAGGACGTGAACAGCGACGGTCAGATCGACCGCTATGATATGGTTTACCTGGGCAACTCCAACCCCAAGTTCTATGGCGGTGGCGGTTTCACCTTCTTCTATGACAAGATGAGCCTGAACATCGGTCTGAACTTCCGTGTAGGCAGCCAGGTTGTCAACCTCGCCCGTATGACCTACGAGAGCATGCGCGACAACAACAACCAGTCATACGCTACAACATGGCGTTGGAGAAGGAATGGTGATATCACCGAGATTCCACGTGCCATCAACACATACGGTACCGGTGCATACAGCTACAACTCTCTGCCCAGCGACCGCTATGTTGAGGACGGCGACTACCTGCGCGTACAGTACATTCAGTTCCGCTACGACATGGATCCAAAGAATTTTGACTGGCTGAAGAAGTGCGGTGTCCGCACCCTGAACCTCTCTGCTTCTATCAACAACCTGTTCTGCTGGAGCAAGTACACCGGTGTTGACCCCGAGGTTAGCCCCAACGGTTTCAACCCCGCTATTGACTATGCTAAGGTTCCCCGCTCTAAGTCATTCACTTGCAGTATAAATCTCGGATTCTAATATCAACAGATAATGAAAACATATAAGAATATATTCAAATCAGCTTCCCTTCTGGCCGTGATGTCGTTGGCAATGACATCATGCAATGACTGGCTTACAGTTCATCCCCAGACTCAGATTGTGGAAGAAAACTTCTGGGAAGACAAGAACGACCTGGAAGGTGTACGCTACGGTGTATACAAGAATATGGCCGATCAGGTGGAGAAGATGATCATCTGGGGTGACCTTCGTGCATCTGATGTCTACAACCTGACTGCCCAGAGAACAAGCGATCAGGGCAACCGCGACAACTTCCGCAATATCATCCAGGCCGACATAGACACCACTTGGGCCTACTACGACTGGAGCGGCATGTACAGAACCATCGGTTACTGTAACAAGGTGCTACAGCATGGCGCAGAAGTTCTGGAGAAGGACAAGCAGTTCACTGCCAGCGAATGGCGTCAGATGAAGGCCGAAATGGTAACAATGCGTGCACTGAGCTACTTCTACCTGGTACGTGCATTCAAGAGCATCCCCTACACCACAAAGGTGGTAAACAGCGATACTGAAGTGGAGTACTTCCCCCAGTTGCCCGTTCTGGATGTAATGGATAGCCTTATCAACGACGTTGAAAGCGTGGCAGGACAGGCACGTAACCGATTTGTCGACATAAAGGAGACAAAGGGCATGATTACCAATACTGCCATCTACGCTCTCCTCAGCGACATGTACCTGTGGCGTGCCAGTCTGCGTCAGGGCCGCTCTATCAGCGACTCTACCATCACTGAGGCTATGGTCATCGAGGACTATCAGAAGTGTATCCTGAACAGCGAACTCTCCATCAGCAAACTGAAGGACCTGTTCGACGAAGAAAGAAAGGGTGCCAGCGCAAACATAGGCAAGAATGACTATATAAGCTGGAGCGGAGCACCTAACTTCAATGGCAAGTCTATCGACTTCATGTACACAAACGATGTGGACGAAGCCCAGCGCGGTAACTTCAATCTTAAGGCACAAAAAGCAATCTTCAATAGCGGAAACAGTTACGAAAGCATCTTCGAACTGCAGTTCGATGATAAGGACGGCCGTAAGAACGAAACTGTTAACAGCATTTGGGGTGCCTCTAATGCAACTCATCTTGTAGCTGCGTTCCCCTACACCGGTGAAGGAAATGGCATATACGACAGCCGTTACTGGTTCAGTGCATGGAATAAGCTTATTGGCAAGACTGCTTCTACCGACTACTACTGTCTGAAATGGGCAAAGGCCGCTCCCGTCATTATTGCCGGATTCGCCACTGCTAATGCGGACATTCAGGTTAGCTTTGCAGACGAAAAGTACAACAATTGGATTGTATATCGTTTGAGCGATGTATTGCTGCAAAATGCAGAGGCACGTGCTTGTCTGGGCAAATTGAATGTTGAAGCTGCAGAAAACAACAAGGTTTGCCAGCAGATTCTGCGTATGGTCAACAGACGATGGTGGATAGATGTGGTAAACGGTGGAGACTTTAACACCAACGTTGGAATCAACGATCCTGATGACGATACATACTACAACTCTAACGACAACCTGATGAACGTAATGAACACCCGCAAGCGTGAGTTCATTGGTGAGGGTAAGCGTTGGTTCGATCTGGTCCGCTATGCAGAGCGTTACAGCGAGAACGACGAAGCTGTTGCTGGCAAGGACAAGATGTTTAACGATTTCATGAGCAACATCGATGGTATCAACGTAGTACAGAACCGTTGTGAAAACCTTTGGGCACTATACAGCCCCATATACTACATGGAGTGCAAGGCCTATCGTGCAAATGGTGCCAACATCAACCAGAACCCCATCTGGAACAAATCTAAGTATGACAGATAATAGAGGAGGAATATAACATGAAAATTATATCAAAAATCAAAAGCTTCATACTTCTGCTCCCGATGGTGGCAGGAGTGGCTTTGACTCAAAGTTGTACAGAAGAAATTGACACTTCATCAAGATACACTTTCACAGGTAACACCACACTCAGTTATCTGGAGGATCATTCAGATGTCTACAGTGAATACCTTAGCCTGCTTGATACAGTGAAGGTCAGCGACTTCTCCGACTCGAAAGTGAGTCAGCTTCTTGCTGCACGTGGTAACTACACCTGCTTTGCCCCCACTAACGAGGCTATTCACAACTACCTCGTACTTCTGGTGGACAGCGGCATTATCAGCGACTCTACCTGGAATGCACCCGAGTTTCAGGAAGTGAATCCTGAAACAGGCAAGAAAGACTTGCTAGATCAGATCCAGTGCAACATAGTGTACAACAGTATCATTGACGGTGGTGACAACAATCCTGCCTTCCAGACCAGCGACTTCAGCGAACGTGCACCCAAAAACGAGGTGCTCAGCCTCCCCAACATGAAGGAGCGCAAGTTGCAGATAACAGAGGGTAATGGTACAAGATATGCAGTAGAAGGTTGCAACATTGACGACAAGAACTGCAACATCTACACCATCAATGGTTACATCCATCAGGTACACAAGGTTATCGATCCCAACGAGCAGACTATCACCGACATTTTCCAAAAGATGATCGAGAAACAGCAGTACGGGTTCTTCACCTATGCAGTCCTGCTGCAAGCTTGTGGCCTTTCTGAGGAAATGGCACAGAAAGAGGACGAGGTTTACTACCAGATGCTGATGTCTGGCAAATTGGAAGAACACTTCAGCGAACCTCATCCCACCTATGCTGGTAGTGGTGACCCTGCATACGGTAAAACACCTTTGGGCAATAAGTCATATGGTTGGTATCCCAAGCGCAAGATGATTGGTTACACCTTGTTCCTGGAGAAGGACAGCTGGTGGGAAAACGCTCTCGGTCTGCAAGACAGTACTATCCACACCAAGCCTGCAGAAGAAGTTCTCGCTTTGGTTGCTAATTATGTTAAGGAGAACAAGCTCCACATGGCCAATGCTTCTAACGACGAGAATTACACCAGCACAAACAATGCGCTGAACCAGTTTGTAACATACCATATCGTTCCCGGTAAGGTGGAGAATAACAAGTTGGTTATCCACTTCAACGAGTATGGCTACAGCCAGGACCTGAAGCAGCCTAAGTCTTGTGTATACGACTTCTACACCACTGCTGGTGAGCCCAGACTGTTGAAGACCTATAAGGCTCCTGTAACAGCACAGGGCAAGCGCAACACCATTTACCTGAACCGTTTCCCCGTTATCAACAATGCTACAGACGGTGACTATACCGAGGTAAGTTGTGAAGAAGGCATCAAGGCAGGTGTTGAAATTCTGGTAGATGAAATGATTCGTCCTTACAATGCATTTGTATATCCCATCAGCGATTGTCTATTCTTCAATGATGAGGTAGCTGAAGTATTCGGCAAAGAGCGTATACGTATTGACGTAGCAACATTCTTCAAGGAATTCATGACAAACGACATCCGTTCAAACGAAAACAACTCATGGCCTTACCAGTGCGTAGGTATGCCTGTTAGCAGCAAGTACAAATACTGTGACGACCTTGAACTGGGCGACGACACACGTTTCCACTATCTGAGCGGTCGTGTTGGTGGTGGCAGTTGGGCTAACTATCAGGGTGATGAGTTGAACGTAGTAGGCAACTATGAGATGACCATGAAGCTTCCTCCCGTTCCAAAGGATGGTGTATATGAGTTGCGCTTGGGTCTGAGTACTAACGACCGTCGTGGTATGTGCCAGGTATACTGGGGTACCAACAAGAATGCTCTGCCCGCAATAGGTATACCTTTGGACTTGCGTATGACAGGTACCGAGACAATTACCATGTCAGGCAAAACGTTCCCATCAATTGTAGGTTGGGAAGCTGACGTGCAGGGTGATGACGATGTTAACGCTGAAATCGATAAGAAGATGCGTAATAACGGATATATGAAGGGTCCTAAATATGTCAACTACCTAGGTGAAAACCAATTGTTGCGTAACCGATCAAGAGCCCTCAGAAAAATTGTCGTAAGATCTGAGATGAAGGCCAACGAGACCTACTACATCCAGTTCAAGAACGTATTGGACAACCTCGACACCGAGTTCTTCATGGACTACATCGAATACTGTCCTAAGGAAGTTTATGACAACCCATTGATACCCGAGGATATCTGGTAATTGAAATGGGATGTTGAAATAACTCTTATATAATAATAAACAACCTAAACAATTCACTATTCATATTATATATATATGAAAAAAGGAATAAATAAATATCTCGGAGCACTCGTAATGGGAACTGCCTTAATGGCAGTCCCCTCGTGCACCGACACCTGGAACGAGCATTACCAGGCAGAGGATGCTCACACCGCTACAGAAAGTCTGTGGGAACTGCTGGAAGGACGTGAAGACCTGAGCAACTTCCGCTCAATCGTTGGTAAGGCCAAGTTCTACCGCGACGAGACTCATCCTGCTTATACCATCAACGGCAAGGATACCGTGTACTACACATTCAAGGATGTACTGAGTGCCAACTCTCCCGTGACAGTCTGGGCTCCAGCCAACAATGCCTTGACTGCCGAAGAGTGGCTGAAGCTCGAAGAAATGGCAGAGAACGACGGATACAACCTGCAACATCAATTTGTGGGTAACCACATTGCCTTGTACCGCAAGACCATGACCAATAGTGGCAAGGAAACATTGCGTTTGATTAATAACAAGTTTGCCGTAATCAACTACGATGAAGGCACATTGCAGAAGGCCCTAGTAGTAGAGAAGAACATCGGTGCACGCAATGGTCTGTTGCATATTCTGGATTCTCAGAACGAGTTCCTCTTCAACTTGTATGACTACATCAAGTACAGTGGTGAGGTGAACACTTTCAGAGAGTATCTTGTTCAAAGAGACACTGTATATTTTATGGAGTCTGCCAGTATCGAGGGTCTGCCCGACGAAAACGGTAACCCCACATATGTAGACAGTGTGTACTTCCAGGACAACATGATGTTCAACCGTTCAAGCTACAATCCCACTGGTTCTGATGCAGAGGAAAGTTGGATGAACGACATCAAGATGTTCAATGCACAGCTCAACACCGAGGACTCTGCCTTCGTGATGATAGTACCCACTGACTTGGCCTGGCAGACTGCCACAGAGATGCTCAAGCCTCTGTACAAATACGTGACCACCTACCCCAGAATGGATAAGGTAAACATTTCCTCAACAAAGTCTGCGACAATGGACATTTTCGGTGCAAGAAAAGCCTATGCTACAGGCAAGGGCTACGAGACAGTGGACTCTCTGCAGGACGTGAACATCAACATGGACATAATCAGTCCATTGGTATTCAATGTTAATCTCCAGCCCCGAATCAACGGCCAGGCCTGGACCGCAGAAAAGTTCATCAATGGCGGATATCAGGAATGTGAGTATCTGCTTACCACTGTTGGCGATACTATCCGCGATATCTACGAGATGCAGGATGGTGTGAAGACTCTGGTATGGAGCAAGAACAGCCTGTTCGAGGGTCAGGGCATCAAGGAACTCAAGGAAATGAGTAATGGTTATGCTGTAATTACAGACAGTTGGAACTATGCTCGTGACTACTGGATGGCAGACATTGACCTGGATGCGACTACCTATAGAGCATATGACAAATCTTCATCAACACGCTATTCCGAGAGAGCCATCAACAACACTACAGCAGCAGCATGGATTGACAAGTATGGACGTTGCAGCGAGCAGAGCTACTTGCAGGTGACAGCTACTTCAAACAATACCAATCCAGAAATCGCCTTTGACTTGAGAGGTAACAAGAACCTCTCTGGCTTCAATACAACCAATGCAAGTGTGATGAGCGGCAAGTACGATGTTCAGATTGTTATGGTCCCCCTTTGGTACAATACCAGTTACGAAACACCTGATACAGCCAAAGCTGCTCAAAAGAACAGGCTTGTCTGCACATTGTATTATTGGGATGAAAGTTTGATTGGTGGCAATGACTTCAAGTACACCAAACAGAAGAAACTTGTTAGCGAATCCATTGAATACAGTGGTGAGAAAGTGGATACTATCACAGTGTTTACCGATGTTGAGTTCCCCGTTTCTTACAAGAACCTCAACAATGCCTATCCTATCCTCCATCTCAAGAGTGACTTGAAGACTTCAGACACCAAAAATGGTTACAACCGCTTCTTCAACATTGACAGAATCATTCTTAAGAGCAAGCAGGCCGAGTAATAACAGATGTCAATTACATAAAGCAAAGAACAATGAAAAATACAATAAGTAACAATATTATGAGCAAAGCGCACCGCGTTTGTCTCTGTTTCATGGCACTTGCAGCGTTTGGCATCAGCACATCATACGCTCAGGATGCTCAGGGCGACGAGACAGTGAATGAACGCAGAGTGAAGAAAGCACCCAAGCACGAGACACGCACTGTAAAGGGCCGTGTGGTAGACAGTGCCACCGGAGCACCCATGGGTGGTGTACGTGTACAGGCATTGGGAATGAACCGCTACTCTACTCTGACAAACGAGGATGGTACATACGAGGTGGAGATTCCCGTATTCATCAATACAGTATATGTATATGCTCCTGAATACAACCCCTTGCAGGTTGCAATCAACGAGAAGGGTACCGACATTGAACTGATGAGCACTGCCTTCGGTGCATTCTATGGCGAAGGTACTCAGATTACCGCTAAGAACGGTGTTACTCTGGACCAGACCAGCAGCCTAAGCATCGAGACCGATATGATGAACAAGTTGGCAGGTGACATTAACATCGTGAAGAAGAATGGTCTGCCTGGTCAGGGTGCCTACATGACTATCCGCGGTATCAACAGTATCAATGCCGATGCACAGCCTCTGGTTGTTCTGGACGGTAACATCGTGGATATGCAGTACGACCGTACCGCCCAGCACGAAGGCTACTTCAACAACGTGCTTGCTGGTATTGACCCCGAGACCGTGGACAAGGTTGAAGTTCTCAAGAACGGTACTGCCCTCTATGGCGCAAAGGGTGCCAACGGTGTCATCATCATTACCACAAAGCGCGGCAAGAGCCAGGCTACCAAGATCAATGCACGTTTCTATGGCGGTGTTGAACTAATGCCCAAGAAGCTGAGCGTTCTGGACGGTCCCCAGTATACGACATACCTGGGTGACCTTGTATCAACTATCAAGGACATGGACCAGAACAAGCTGAACTCTTTTGTCTTCCTGGACCAGAGCCCCAGCAACTTCTACCGCAACATCTACAACAACAACACCGACTGGCAGAATGGCATGTACCAGACAGCTGCCACACAGAACTACAAGATCAGCGTAGAGGGTGGTGACGATGTAGGCATGTATGCACTGTCATTGGGGTACACCGATGCTCAGAGCACAATGAAGAACAACGACATGAGCCGTCTGAACCTTCGTTTCAACACAGACATTGCTATCGGTAGCAAGATTACTACCGCCCTGGATATCTCCTACAACCAGACTTCATACAACATTCTGGACAATGGTTGGAGCGAGAACTACGACAAGCAGAACATCGGTTCTGTGAACGTACTGGGTCTGGTACAGGCTCCCTTCATCAGTCCCTATAGCTACTATGTGGATACTGATGCCAGCGGGCAGTCTAGCCTGAAACTTTCCGGTGACTATGCTGGTAAGTATGCTTCATCTGCACAAATTACCGAGTATGTGAAGAACCCATTCATGTTCTCCCAGCACTTGAGCGAGGTGAACGAGGTTGCACGCAATCCATACTGGATTCTGCAAAACGGCCATGGTAACAACAAGAACTATGCCGAGATGACCCAGATCAGCATCAACGTTGCTCCCAAGTATCAGATCAGCAAAGACTGGGCAATCTCTGACCGTTTCAACTACACACTGAACCGTAACAACGAGAAGTACTTCCTGCCCATCGCAGGTGCTACGCCCTACATGATTCAGGACCAGGGTGAAATCACCTCTGTTCTGAAAAGCCAGTTCACAAAGCAGACCAGCCTGAACAACGATCTTCGTATCGAATATGGCCACCAGTGGGATGAGCACACCTTTGGTGCATTCGCAGGCTGGCGCTTCAACTCTTACGATTACAGCTACTCATACCTGAACGGTTACAACAACGAGAACGATAAACTGCCTAACATCACCAAGAACATGCAGTTCATCAACTCAAGCGGTGTAAACGACAGCTGGAAGGACATGACCTACTATCTGCAGGGCAACTACAACTATGCTAACCGCTACTTCGCCGAGTTCTCTGCAAGTGCACAGGCAAGCAGCCGCTTCGGTTCTCACGCCAAGGACGGATTCCGTCTGGCTGGCGTAAGCTGGGGTTTCTTCCCCTCACTGCAGTTGGGTTGGATTCTGACCAACGAGAAGTGGTTCAAGCCTACACGTAACGTGAACTACCTGAAGGCAACCTTCGGTATAGAGAAGAACGGTAACGACAATTTGGACTACTATGCAGCACGCACCTATTGGGAGACTGCACAGGTATTCGAGAACGTATTCGGCAAGTACCTCAGCAACATCGCCAACAGCGAGCTGCAGTGGGAGACCGTACGCAAGATCAACGTAGGTGTTGAAGGCTCATTCCTGAACAATCGTCTGAACGGCCGTGTTGACCTGTATTGGAATAAGACCAGCGACATGCTCTCTATGCGTGACCTCTCTGACCAGTACTACTACTCCGGCATTACCAACTTCTGGACCAACGAGGGTGAAATGACAAACAGCGGTGTTGAAGTGAAGCTGAACGCTGCTCTCATCAATGCTAAGGACTGGAAGTGGGAGCTTGGCGCAAGTCTGGGTCACTACAGCAACGAAGTTACCGCTCTGCCCGACTCTAAGGACAACACCATCGAACTGTACAAGCGCGATGCTGACGGCAAGCAGTATGGCACTCCCGAAATTATCCATGGCTACACCTCAAGCGTATATGGCAAGAGCAACGTGCTGACTGCCGTAGGTTACAGCGCTGGTACATTCTATGGTTGGGAAGTAAACTACAACAACGAAAGCGGTACAGGTGTATATGCATCTGAGGCAGAGGCTAGCCGTGCAACAAGTGCTTTCGGTGCACCCAGCAAGCTCCGCTACTACACCGGTGTTGCAGGCAGCTACCGCGAGTTCGGTGCTGGCGACATGGCATTCGTGGACCAGAACGGTGACGGCTGGATTGACGAGAGCGATAAGGTTGCTCTTGGCAATGCCACACCCGACATCTATGGTAATATCTTCACCAATCTGACCTGGAAGAACCTCCGTCTGGATGTTATCTTCAAGTACAGCTTGGGTAATGACATCTACAACTACCAGCGTTCTCGTCTGGAGGCAGGCAACACTACCTACAACCAGACTACAGCTATGGCTCGCCGTTGGACATACGAAGGACAGGTTACCAACATGCCTCGCGCATGCTTCACCAACAATCTGGGCTATGTAGAAAACGAGCGTATGAGCAGCCGTTGGATTGAAGATGGCAGTTATCTGAAGATGAAGAACATCCGTCTTACCTACAATGTACCCTACCACAACAGCTGGTTGCAGGGTATCAAGGTATGGGGCGAAGCCAACGACGTATTCTGTCTCACAAAGTACCTCGGCACAGATCCCGAGACCAGTGCACAGAACGGTACCCTGTATCAGGGCATCGATGCAGGTCGCATCCCCAGCGGTCGCAGTTTCAACTTTGGTGTCTCACTTAACCTGTAATAATAAATATGAAGAACAAATCAATTATAACCATTCTCAGCCTCTGTTTGGGGCTGAGCATGGCCACCACCTCTTGTGATGACATGCTGACTTCAGACAGCGATCGTCACTCTTACGAAGTTGCCGGCGATACCCTCTACTCATACTGGGGTATCCTGAAGAGCCTTCAGAACATTGGCGAGCGTTATGTCATCCTGGGCGAATGCCGTGGTGACCTGATTGACGGTGGCGAGTTTACCACCGACAGTGTCAATGCCATTCTCAGTTTCGGTCTGAACGGCGACACCGAGAACTTCAAGGATGGTGCCAACCGCTATCTGAAGGTTAGCGACTATTATCACATTATCAACTCATGTAACGCATATCTGGCCAAGGTGGACACTCTGATGGAGAAGGCCGACGGCGAGAGATATATGCTTCGCGAGTATGCTCAGGTTGAGGCCATCCGTGCATGGACCTACATGCAGTTGGTTGTTAACTATGGCGATGTCCCCTTCTATCTGGAGCCCATGTTGGCTACTAACGTCATCCTTGGCTTTGACTCCAAGAATCCTGCTAACCGTGTAAACGCAAGCAACCTGTGGGAGAAGCTTGAAAGCAAACTGATGCGTGCATACCAGATTGAAGAACAGTGGGGCTATCCTCAGTATAACGAATATGGTTTCACTACCACCGTATGTCATTCTTCAAAGGTAATGTTCCCTGTTTCTCTCGTTTTGGCCGACATCTATCTGATGGGTAACCAATATGAAAAGGCAGCTTCATATTACTATGAGTTCCTTGACGGCAAGTATGGTGGCGCACTGCCAATGGATTACTATTCATACGCTCTTCTACGTCCTGGCGAAGATGCTCCTGAGGTCACCAACGAAGGCTATCCCTGGACAGAAAAGGGTGCAGCAAGCAAGACCACAGAGGCTATTACCGCCATTCCCTCAAGCACAAACTCTTTGTGGGGCATGGTACAACGAGGTGTTAACGATCTTTATGGTTTCGAGGCTTCCATCAGCCAGAACACTGGTAGCGATTCTATCGCACGCGCAAGCATCCGCCTGAGCCAAAACTGGGAACGCCAGCTAGGCCCCAGCGCAGGTTACGACACTCTTCGTCTGGCACAGAAGTTCGAGGTTTACATAAAGGGTGACGAAGAAAATATAGAAGGTCTTTTGGATATACAGGTTATAGACTCTGTTGGTGATGCCCGTGGTATTGCCGGCAAGGATGGCGAGGGCTATATTAGCCGCCTCGGTTCTGGTGATTACTATATTGATGAAGATAGGACCGAGCGCTACATCATGAAGCAGAACCCTGGTAAAGGAGGAGACAACTACGAATACAGTACCGTATTCCCAATGGTATACAGAAAGAGCATGGTATGGTTGCGTTTCGCTGAAGCTCTGAACCGCGCTGGTTATCCTGGTTATGCATTCGCTATTCTGAAGAACGGTCTTACCAGAAATACCGAATGGCTGCCCAGCGCAGAAAACGACTTTGCTGCAAAGAAGTACCGCGCACACTATGTACACACAGGTATCCAGTTCAATGAGGACGGTACACCCAAGGTAGACGCTAACGGAGCATACATTGACACTGTCATTGTAATCCCCAGCGATTGGGAGACAAACGATCTTTGTGTCATCACCGGTGAAGAGTATGACATAGAAGCCTTCAGCGCAGATACCGCAGCATTTGCCAAGTACCTCAGAGAGAACTATGCATCTCACATTGACACTGTTGCAGATCCCATCCAGTATGTTGTCTATCAGACTGAGGAATATGCCAACTTCCAGCCCAAGAACACCGCTATTGTATGTGACTACATTAGCCGCGAAGAGTATGAGAAGGCTAAGGGCGTAATTTGGCTGGACTTCAACAAGAGCCAGTTCGCAGGAATACAGAACGCAGGTATAAACTATGTGAGAAACTTCCCGTTAGAGAAGAATACTTTCATGATCTTGGCAACCTACCCCACTTCAATGCCTACAAACGAGTACATAACTCGCGGTATACACCAGAAGGGTTGTGGCCTGCTGAAGTACAACGAGAAGAGAAGTAAATACAACTATGTTGACCAGATCAACCTGAAGCTGGAAGCTGCCGGTAAGACCGCACTGACAAAGGCCGAGATTTACGATGCAGCCAACCAGGCTGACGTTATCGAAGCTATCGAGGAGCTGATTCTTGACGAAGCTGGTTTGGAACTGGCATTCGAGGGTAACCGCTTCTTCGACTTGATGCGTGTAGCTAACCGTAAGGCTAATCCCGGTAAGTTCATGGCTAAGAAGATTGGCGCACGTAGCGAAAACGCCAGCTCATGGGCTGCAGGTCTGGAGAGCGATATCAAGAACTGGTACCTGCCCCTCCCCGACTACAGCTACCGCAAGTAATAAAAACAACTTTACCTCCAAAGGCTGACATACCTCAGCTTATGGAGGACACATAACGCAATCAGGCCGAAATCCTAAAACACGGATTTCGGCCTGATTACGTTATTATAAGTATACGTTTATCAAAAAGAAAGCTAAAACTTGAAAATAATATCGTTTTTATCAAATAATAGCTTTTTTGCAACTTTTTCTTACATTCTGTTGCGTGATAAGAAGATTTGTGTTACCTTTGCGCTAAATTAAAATTAACTCAAAAAACAAACAAGCGATATGGACGCAATTAAGGTATTAGAAGATTTGAAAAGACGTTTCCCCAACGAGCCCGAGTACCATCAGGCAGTAGAGGAAGTTCTTGCAACAATTGAAGAGGAGTACAACAAGCACCCCGAGTTTGACAAGGCCAACCTGATAGAGCGCCTTTGCATCCCCGACAGAGTATATCAGTTCCGTGTTACATGGATGGACGACAAGGGCCAGATCCAGACCAACATGGGTTACCGTGTTCAGCACAACAACGCCATTGGTCCCTACAAGGGCGGTATCCGCTTCCACAAGTCTGTTAACCTGGGCATCCTGAAGTTCCTGGCCTTCGAGCAGACCTTCAAGAACAGCCTCACAACCCTGCCCATGGGTGGCGGCAAGGGCGGTTCCGACTTCAGCCCCCGCGGCAAGTCAAATGCCGAGGTTATGCGCTTCTGCCAGGCCTTCATGCTGGAGCTGACACGCCACATCGGTCCCGACGTGGACGTACCTGCTGGTGACATCGGCGTAGGCGGACGCGAGGTTGGCTACATGTTCGGCATGTACAAGAAGCTGACCCACGAGTTCACCGGCACCTTCACCGGCAAGGGCCGCGAGTTCGGCGGTTCTCTGGTTCGCCCCGAGGCAACCGGTTACGGCAACGTATACTTCCTTCAGGAAATGCTCAAGACCAAGGGCGATAGCGTAGCAGGCAAGAAGGTGCTCATCTCCGGTGCCGGCAACGTGGCCCAGTACACCGCAGAGAAGGTGCTCCAGTTGGGCGGCCAGGTTATGACCATGTCCGACTCCGACGGCTACATCTACGACCCCGAAGGCATCGACCGCGAGAAGCTGGACTTCATCATGGAGTTGAAGAACGTGTACCGTGGCCGCATCAAGGAATACGTTGACCGCTACCCCAATGCCAAGTACGTGGCTGGCGAGCGTCCCTGGGGCGAGAAGGGCGACATTGCTCTGCCCTCTGCAACACAGAACGAGCTGAACGAGGAGCAGGCACAGACCCTGGTGGCAAACGGTGTCATCGCCGTGAGCGAAGGTGCTAACATGCCCTCAACACCCGGCGCTATCCGTGTGTTCCAGGAGGCTAAGATTCTGTATGCTCCCGGTAAGGCAAGCAACGCTGGCGGTGTGTCAGTGAGCGGCCTGGAAATGTCTCAGAACTCTGGCCGTATCTCATGGTCAAGCGAGGAGGTGGACAACAAGCTGCACTGGATCATGGAGAACATCCATGAGAACTGCGTGAAGTACGGCACCGAGGCCGACGGCTATGTAAACTACGTGAAGGGTGCCAACGTGGCAGGCTTCATGAAGGTTGCCAAGGCAATGATGGCACAGGGCGTGGTGTAAAGAAAGACCCACCCCACCCCTCCCTGCAGGGAGGGTGAGCAAAGCCTAAACTATAAATTCCAACCTATAAATGAAGACCCCGGAAGTCTAATGGCTTTCGGGGTTTATTGTAATAGCAATGGCACAGTTTCCCAATAAGAGAACTGTAGTACTCATACAAGAAAACCAGAGTACTCTTACGAGAAAACTGGAGTGTTCTCGTAACGGTACTGGCACAAAACAAGGAGAACAAGCAAAAAAGGCAGGAGGACAAGGGCACATTGTAACAAATAAAACGTATCTTTGTCTTGAAATACTAAAGCACACATGCAACTGAAAGACACTCCCTTCGTTGACCTGATGCAGAAGCGCATCTGCAACGTACTGCTCATAGCCAATCCCTACGATGCCTTCATGCTGGAGGACGACGGACGCATAGACGAAAAGATTTTTACGGAATATGCCAAACTGGGCCTTCGTTTCCCTCCACGCTTCATACAGGTGTCCACCAAAGCCGAGGCAAGGAAAAAGATGCTCTATGGCGACATAGACCTGGTCATCTGTATGCCGGCGGCAGAGAACAACGACGTGTTCGACATTGCACGCAGTGTGAAAAGCCACAACCCCAACATCCCCATCGTGGTGCTCACACCCTTCAGCCATGGTGTGACACGAAGGATGAAGGACGAGGACCTGTCGGCATTCGAATACGTGTTCTGCTGGCTTGGCAATACGGAACTGCTGCTCAGTATCATCAAACTCATCGAGGACAAGATGAACCTGGAGCACGACATCCGTTCGGCAGGTGTGCAGATGCTCCTGGTGGTGGAGGACACGATACGCTTCTACTCCAGCATTCTGCCCAACCTGTACAAATACATCCTGAACCAGTCCCTGGCCTTCGCCACGGAGGCATTGAACAGTTCGCTGGAGACCTTGCGCATGCGCGGACGTCCAAAGATAGTGCTGGCACGAACCTACGAGGAGGCATGGAGCCTGTACGAGCAGTTTGCCGACAACACCCTGGGTGTCATCTCCGATTGCCGTTTCCCCATCTACAACAACAGTACGCAGGTGGACGAGATGGCGGGCTACAAACTGCTCAGTTGCATACGTGCCCGCGACCCCTACGTGCCACTTATCATGGAGTCAAGCGAGGTGGCACGCAAGGAACTGGCATGGAAGTGCGGGGCAAACTTCGTGGACAAGAACTCGAAAGTGCTCAACGTGGAGATACGCGACCTGCTGAGCCGCTACTTCGGTTTCGGCGATTTCGTGTTCCGCGACCCTGCCACCATGAACGAGGTGGCACGCATACACAATCTGAAGGAATTGCAGGACAACATCATGACCCTGCCATTCGACTCCCTGCAATACCATCTGAGGCACAACAACGTGAGCCGCTGGCTCTCCAGCCGTGCCCTCTTCCCCATTGCCGAGTTCCTGAAGAAGATTACATGGGACAAGGAGCAGGACGTGGACGTGCACCGACAGATAATCCTGGATGCCATCGTGGCATACCGAAGGATGAAGAACCAGGGCGTTGTGGCGGTATTCCAGCGCGACCGCTTCGACCAGTATTCCAACTTTGCCCGCATAGGTGAAGGTTCGCTGGGAGGCAAGGGCCGTGGCCTGGCTTTCCTGGACCGCATGATAAAGAAGGTGCGCGAAAACGAGATAGAGCATGCCGACCTGCTGCACATCCCCAAGACTCTGGTACTCTGCACGGACATCTTCGACGAGTTCATGGAGACGAACGAACTCTACTCCATAGCCATGAGCGACATCTCGGACGAGGAGATGCTTGCCTGCTTCCTGCGCGGACGATTGCCGCACAGGCTGCTTGCCGACCTGGAGGTGTTCATAGAGGTGGTGAAGACACCCCTGGCCATACGCAGTTCCTCGCTCCTGGAGGACAGCCACTACCAGCCCTTTGCCGGCATCTACTCCACCTACATGATTCCCTACGACGAGGACAAGTATTGCCGTCTGGAAATGCTTGCCAATGCCATCAAGGGTGTGTATGCCTCGGTGTATTTCCGAGGAAGCAAGGATTACATGACCGCCACGTCCAACGTAATCGACCAGGAGAAGATGGCGGTTATCCTGCAGGAAGTGGTAGGTCAGCAATATGGCACGCGCTTCTATCCCAACGTATCCGGTGTGGCACGCTCCGTGAACTACTACCCCATCGGCGACGAGAAAGCAGAGGAGGGTACCGTTTCCCTGGCAATGGGCCTGGGCAAGTACATCGTGGACGGCGGCACCTCCCTGCGTGTGTGCCCATATCACCCCACGCAGGTTCTGCAGATGTCGGAAATGGACATTGCCCTGCGCGACACGCAAACCTCGTTCTACGCCTTGGAAACCAGCATACCGAAGGACAAGTTCGGATACAGGATAAAGACCGTGTTCCAGGTGGACGACGGGTTCAACCTGGTGAAGATACCCGTGCGCGAAGCCGAACAGGACGGTTCCTTGCAATGGATTTGCTCCACCTTCGACCCTGTGGACCAGTGCATCTACGACGGTTTCTACGAGGGCCGCAACCGCAAGCTTATCTCCTTTGCCGGTGTGCTACAGAATGGCGTCTGGCCCATGCCCGAACTCCTTCGTCTGGTGCTGAAACTGGGTCAGGAGGAGATGAAACGACCCGTGGAGATAGAGTTTGCATGCAACATCAACAAGGACAAGACTGGCGACTTCTACCTCCTGCAGATACGTCCCATGGTGGACAACCGCATGCAGCTGGACGAAGACCTCTCTGCCATACCCGACGAGCAGTGCCTGCTCAGGAGCCACAATGCCATCGGCCATGGCAACATCACGGACATCACGGACATCGTTTATGTAAAGACGGGAGAAAAGTCAAAGTATACCCCCGGCAAGAATCCGCAGATTGCCGACGAGGTGGAGCGCATAAACCGCTCCCTGCTTCAGGAGGAGCGCAAATGCCTGCTCATAGGTCCCGGACGCTGGGGTTCCAGCGACTCGTGGCTGGGCATACCCGTGAAATGGCCTCACATCAGCAGCGCACAGGTCATCGTAGAGGCTGGACTGGAGAACTTCCAGGTGGACCCCTCGCAGGGCACACACTTCTTCCAGAACC
>JAZRIA010000061.1:0-2193 GCA_045645045.1 Bacteroidaceae bacterium
GGCGAAGGCGGCATGAACACGAGGCGTTTGTCTGGGCGTCGTGAGGCACAGGGGTGGGTGTTGTAGCGTGCCGCGCACAGGCGGGCAAGGGGGATTATGATAGGATTATCTATCTTCTAATCCCCCTTATGTATAGTTGCAAAATATTGTTTTATTATATATAATATAATAAAGTTCTATATATAACTTAGGTAATAGAGGGGGAAAGGGGGGATTACGAGATAGATAATCCCTTTATAATCCCCCTCCAAGGTAGTGTTTGCTGGGGGTACAAAATTAAGTAAAATATATCCGCCACGTTGCTTGGAAATGAGAGCGGAAATATGTAACTTTGTAGGGAATATTTAATAGGTAAGGACGATGAAGAATTTAGAGAAATTGGAGGATTGCAGACTGCCCGAGGTGGGGTCGGAGAAGGTAAAGAAGTGCATGCAGGTTGCGGTGGAGCGTGCTTTGCAGTTTCAAAAAGAGAATGATGAGGCAGGAGAACATTACCCCATAACGGTGGAAAACTTCCCCAAAATATTCCACACCCTGTCGGATTGCGACTTCAGGAACGAGGAGTGCGTCAACAATGCATTCAAAATGATAATAGACAGGGTATTTGACAATATAGCAGCACACGAGGTTTTGGGGATACTGAACGATGCCTATGCCATTGCTATAGATGTTGTGAACACTGAGTATCCCGAGTACGAAGTGCCGCATTATATCCGCTTTGCAAATGGCCCCATACGCAGTGCTGACGAAAAGGCCATGGTAATGGGGTTTGCTGCATTCATCTTTGACAGACTCACAAAGGTATACAGCCTTTTGTCGGTGCGTCCATGGGGCTCTTGCGATGACAATTATAAGGTAACAGATAAGATATTAGAGTCGACGGATTCTGCCACGATGTACTATAATATTTGTGGAGATATCTACGACACCAAGGACTGGTATTCTAAGGTAATAAAAACTTCGGACCTGGACGATTATTCAAGAAAACAACAGATTATTGACAACCACTTAAATGGTATAAAATACGATGACACCTACGACTTCCTCGACGCCATCGTAAGGTATGCCGAAGCCCTCCCTGCCGACGAGTGGAGCGCCGTCCGTGTCATCGGGCGCATGCTCCACGCCAAGGGTGCTGCAGGGCGCTACATCCCTAACGAGATATACAGTGAGTACGAGCAGAGGATAGACAGGCTTGCCAACTGGCCCAAGCCCGAGCAGGGCGCAGCACCCGGGCCCGCACCCCATCCCGGAGAGGAGGAGCAAGAGGAAGAACCGCAGCAAGTACTGCTGGCAGCACCAGCCGCCAACCCTGTGCCAGAACCCTCAACGCAGAAGGAAAGGATAAAGGCGGCAATCTCTCGGCTTCTGGACAGACGTAGAGAGGACGGGGAGAAATTCTGTGCTAAACACTGGTATGCCGTATACAGGGTGCTGGCAGCGCGTAAACTTGTGGCAGAAAACATGAAAGCGTTTGCAGAACTGATGAACGAGATGGGATTCAGCGATTGCAAGCGTTCAAATCTGAACTCTGCACAAAAAGAACAAAAACTTCCAGCCAAAATATCCGAGTGGTTCGGCAGAACCCACTATCAGGGTGGAGACAAGAAACTTGCAGATGTAGCACAGGTCTTTCTCAGCATACTGCGTGAAGACAATCTTTAACCATATACACAACCAAAAACTCAACCCACCCCAAAAACACAACCCGAAAACCAACTTTCTCAACCATATTATTCCCCTGCAGGTCAAACACTTGCAGGGGTTCTTTTTTACGTAGTTTTTGCCGTACCTTTGCACTGCAAACCTTCAGGAACCCCTGCCCGTCCACGCACTATTCCTTATTATATATATAGCCGGCAAAGAGGAATGGCGCCAAGGGGAGGAGGAAGAGAGAGAGAGAATGGAGGGCATGCAGATTATTAACAAACACAAGAAGAAAGTACTAGAACTATGAAAAGCATTTTCATCATCGAGAACGTTTCGCCACTTGCACAGGTGGCCAGTCAGAAATCAGCAACAGGCACCACAGGCGTGCGCACCATACTGCTGCGCGAACTGGGCGGACAGTGGGCACCGTCCTATGCCGCCAAGGTGTTCTCGCCACAGGCCGAGGAGCAGTTCCGCACGGGACAGGTGGTGGCAGCCAGCCTCAGGATGCGCGCTGGCACCAGCCAGATGAGCGGACTGGCC
>JAZRIA010000062.1:0-26898 GCA_045645045.1 Bacteroidaceae bacterium
CCGTACCTCTCATGAATACCAGAAGGTGGAGCTCATCGAGGACGACGACGTTCGCGACCTGGTGGACATGAAGGCTGTGAGCGAGTTCCGTTCACGTGCCCTGACACCCGAGCGCCCCGTGGCAAAGGGTATGGCAGAGAACCCCGAGACCTTCTTCGCACACCGCGAGAGCTGCAACCGCTACTACGATGCTGTTCCAGCCATCGTGGAGAAGTACATGGCTGCTATCAGCGAGCGCACAGGCCGCAAGTATGACCTGTTCACATATTATGGTGCAGAGGATGCAGAGAACATCATCATCCTGATGGGTTCTGCCACCGAGGCTGCACGCGAGGCTATAGACCACGCAAATGCCAACGGCAAGAAGTACGGTATGGTGAGCGTTCACCTGTATCGTCCCTTCTCTGTGAAGCATCTGCTGAAGGCTGTGCCCGAAAGCTGCAAGCGCATTGCCGTCCTGGACCGTACCAAGGAACCCGGCAGCAACGGCGAGCCTCTGTTGCTGGACGTGAAGGACGCTTTCTACGGCGTGGAGAATGCTCCCCTTATCGTAGGCGGCCGCTATGGTCTGGGCAGTGCCGACGTTACTCCCACCATGATCCTGGGCGTGTTCGAGAATCTGGAACTGGCTATGCCCAAGGATCACTTCACCGTGGGTATCGTGGACGACCTGACCTTTACCTCTCTGCCCAAGAAGGAAGAGATGGCACTGGGCGGCAAGGGTATCTTCGAGGCCAAGTTCTTCGGTCTGGGTGCCGATGGTACCGTGGGTGCCAACAAGAACTCTGTGAAGATTATCGGTGACAATACCAACAAGTACTGCCAGGCATACTTCTCCTACGACTCTAAGAAGAGCGGTGGCTTTACCTGCTCCCACTTGCGCTTTGGCGATACTCCCATCCGCAGCACATACCAGATCAAGACTCCCAACTTCGTAGCTTGCCACGTTCAGGCCTATATGCGCATGTACGACGTGATCCGTGGTCTGCAGCCCGGCGGCCAGTTCCTGCTGAACACCATCTTTGAGGGCGAGGAGCTGGTGAACTTCATCCCCAACAACCTGAAGAAGTACTTCGCCGAGAAGAACATTACCGTATATTATATCAACGCAACAAAGATTGCTCAGGAGATTGGTCTGGGCAACCGCACAAATACCATCCTGCAGTCTGCATTCTTCCGCATCACCGAGGTTATCCCCGTGGAGATGGCGGTAGAACAGATGAAGAAGGCTATCGTGAAGTCTTACGGCAAGAAGGGTGAGGACGTGGTGAACATGAACTTTGCCGCCGTGGACCGTGGCGGTGAGTACAAGGTACTGCCCGTGGATCCCGCATGGGCCAACCTGCCTGCTGACGAGGCTCCCAAGTATGACGAGCCCGAGTACATCACCAGTCTGGTACGCCCCATCAACGCCCAGAACGGTGACCTGCTGCCCGTGAGCGCATACAAGGGTATTGAAGACGGTGCATGGGAACAGGGTACTGCTGCTTACGAGAAACGTGGCGTTGCCGGTTTCGTGCCTGTATGGAACAGCGAGAACTGTATTCAGTGTAACTAGTGTTCATTTGTTTGTCCTCATGCTGCAATCCGTCCTATCGTGATGACCGACGAGGAACTGGCAGGCTACGAGGGCGAGAGCATCGAGATGAAGGCTCCTGCTACTATGAAGGGCATGCACTTCGTTATCGCAGTGGACGACAAGGACTGTCTGGGTTGCGGCAACTGTGCTGACGTTTGTCCTGGCAATCCCAAGAAGGGCGTGGCTCTGACCATGAAGGCATACGACGACTCTTCAGAGGAGGCACAGAAGAATGCCGCCGACTGGAAGTACTTCATGCAGAAGGTGACAAGCAAGCAGCACTTGGTGGACATCAAGCAGAGCCCCAAGAACAGCCAGTTCGCACAACCTCTGTTTGAGTTCAGCGGCGCTTGTGCCGGTTGTGGCGAGACTCCATATGTGAAGCTCATCAGCCAGTTGTTCGGTGACCGCCAGATGGTGGCCAACGCTACAGGCTGCTCTTCTATCTACTCTGGTTCTATCCCCTCTACCCCCTACACAAAGAATGCCGAGGGTCAGGGTCCTGCATGGGCAAACTCTCTGTTCGAGGACTTCTGTGAGTTCGGTCTGGGTATGGTACTGGCCAACAAGAAGATGAAGGCCCGTATCAACGACCTGCTGAAGGAGGCTATTGCCGGCGACCAGGCTCCTGCAGAGTTCAAGGAAGCTGCACAGCAGTGGATAGACGGTCAGAACGATACCGATGCTTCAAAGGCAGCAGCTGCCGCATTGAAGCCCATGATTGCCGCTGGTGCCGAGGCAGGTTGCGAGCTGTGCGCACAGCTGAAGGAACTGGAACACTATCTGGTTAAGCGCAGTCAGTGGATTATCGGTGGTGACGGTGCTTCATACGATATCGGTTACGGTGGTCTGGACCACGTTATAGGTTCTGGCGAGGATGTGAACGTATTTGTACTCGATACCGAGGTTTACTCAAATACCGGTGGTCAGGCTTCAAAGGCTACTCCTATCGGTGCCATTGCACAGTTTGCCGCCAACGGCAAGCGTGTGGGCAAGAAGGATCTGGGTCTGATGCAGGCTACATACGGCAACGTATACGTGGCTCAGGTGGCTATGGGTGCCGACCAGGCTCAGTGCCTGAAGGCTATCAAGGAGGCTGAGGCATGGAACGGTCCTTCACTGGTAATAGCTTATGCTCCCTGTATCAACCACGGTCTGAAGGCCAAGGGCGGCATGGGCAAGAGCCAGGCTGAGGAAGCCAAGGCCGTTGAGTGCGGTTACTGGCACCTGTGGCGCTACAACCCCGCTCTGGGCGAAGAGGGCAAGAACCCCTTCCAGCTGGACAGCAAGGAGCCTGCTTGGGATAAGTTCCAGGACTTCCTGGAGGGTGAGGTTCGCTTCCTCTCTCTGAAGAAGGCTGCTCCTCAGGAGGCACAGGAACTGTTTGATGCTTGTAAGGAGGCTGCACAGCGCCGTTACAAGTCATACATCCGCAAGACTCAGGAAGACTGGTCTCTGTAATGCATAATCTTATTGTAATTTAATACCAGACACCTCTTTGCTAAGTGGCGAAGAGGTGTCTGCAAAAATAAACAAATGATAGGGAGCATACGCCCCCTATGATGAATGAGCGAGAATTTAGAAAGATGAAAGAGATTTTCAATAGCGAATCTATGCAGACACTGATAGGGAAAGGCATAGAATTAGGTATAGAGGCAGGAAAGAGCATTATTGTAGCAGTAGTAATCTACTTTGTCGGTAAGGCTTTGATTTCTCTGGTGAATCGCATGTTGTCGGGTATGATGGAGCGCAGGAATGTAGATCCTGCCATCCAGAGCTTTGTAAAGAGCCTGGCCAATATACTGCTGATGATTTTGCTGGCTATCAGTGTTGTCAGTGCTTTGGGCGTGAATACTACCAGTTTTGCTGCACTGCTGGCTTCTGGCGGTGTGGCAGTTGGTATGGCACTGTCCGGAAATCTGCAGAACCTGGCCGGAGGTATAGTGATACTTTTGTTCCGCCCCTTCAAGGTGGGTGACTATATAGAGGCACAGGGAACAGGCGGTACAGTAAGTGAGATACAGATCTTCCATACCATCCTGACCACTCCAGACAACAAGAAAATATATCTTCCCAACGGAGCATTGTCCAGTGGCAATATAACCAACTACAGCAAGGAACCCTTGCGTCGTGTGGATTTCACCGTTGCCGTGGAATATGGAGAGGATATAGATAAGGTGCGCAAGGCATTGAAGAACATCCTGGAAAAGGATGCAAGGGTACTTCAGGAACCTGCACCCGTGATTGTGCTGGGTGCTTTGGCAGACAGCAGTGTGAATATGACAGTGCGTGTGTGGGTTAAGAGCGAGGACTACTGGAATGTGTTCTTCGAAACCAACGAGACAATCTACAACGAGTTCAACCGTCAGGGCATCAACTTCCCTTACCCACAGTTGACAATACACCAGGGATAACGGAAAAAACATGAAACTGCTATACGTCATAGAACATATATCCACGGTAGGCGGTCTGGAACGCATTCTTATAGACAAGATGAATGCCCTGGCTGCCGAGGATGGTATTGACGTTGTCCTTATGACGATATGGCGGGATGAAAACAGACCTGCTTTCCCCTTGGATGATAGGGTGAAGCAGGTCTGCCTTGATGTAAAGCGTCCCAGGTCGGGATTCGGGTGGTTGGCAACAATGCCCAAGGTCCTATATATATATAATAATAAGGTACGCGCGATAGCACCAGATGTGGTGATACATTTCCGTGCCATGGGAGCTATGCTCACAGCCTTCTCATCGTGGAAAGGGTACACGGTGTTTGAGGCTCATACGGCAAGGCACTTTAGCAATCACAGGTGGCTCTACCCATTGATGGAACGCAGGGCAGATGTGGTGGTGTGCCTGACAAATGGCGATGCGCAGAACTATACCAAGGCCAGGAAGGTGGTGGTGATACCTAATTTTGCAAGGACCAGTCCCAACCTTTTCGTTGAGAGAGTGAACAGGTGTCTGTTCGTAGGACGCTTGTGTCCGGAGAAGGACCCATTGCGGCTTCTGCGTCTATGGAAGGAAATCGTTGGCAGACATTCCGATTGGCAGCTGGACATTTGCGGAGAGGGGGGACTGGGCAAAGAGGTCAGGGCCGAGATAGAACGCCTTTCCATCGGAGGCAGTGTGAAAATGCACGGTCAGCTCTCTGATGTTTCCAAGATGTATGCCCAAAGTGCGATGCTCCTGCTATGCTCCCGAACCGAGGGCTTGCCTATGGTGCTGATAGAGGCTATGCGAAGCGGTCTGCCGGCGGTAAGTACGGACTGCCCCTATGGCCCTGCAGATATAATAGAGGATGGGGAGAACGGTTTTCTTGTACCCCAGGATGACGATGCTGCCTTTGTGAAGGCTGTGTCCACGATGATAGAAAGCCAGACAAAGAGAATGTGTATGGGAGAGAAGGCCTTGGAGATGTCGGAACGCTTCTCCAAGGAGTCGATAATAAACTGTTGGAAAGATCTGTTTTTGAGAAAATGAAGATACTGCTGGTAGGCGAATACAGCAATGTACATTGGACGTTGGCCCAGGGGCTTCGTGCCCTTGGTCATGAAGTGACTGTGGCCAGTGGAGGTGACAGTTGGAAGGGGTATCCCAGAGACATAGACCTTTGCCACAGGATGGACTGGCGTGGGCATGTGGCCTTTGCATGGCGTATGTTGCGTGCCTTGCCGAAGCTGCGCGGATACGATATTGTGCAACTGATAAACCCGGTCTTCTTTGAGATGCGCCCCGGACCTCACCGTCTTATCTTTGACTATCTGCGCCGGAACAACAGGCATGTCGTACTGGGGGCTTTCGGTATGGACCATTATTGGGTACAGGTAAACCGAGATATCCGTCCGATGCGCTATAGTGATTTCAATATCGGAGACAAGCCACGCACGGATGCTGTTGCCCAGGCAGACATTGACACATGGATAGGTACGGAAGCCGAGCGCCTTTGCCGCTATGTGGCAGAACGCTCCGAGGCCATAGTTGCAGGTCTGTACGAATACTGGCTGACATATCAGTTGGCAGAGGGAGGAGCATTGAAGGATAAGACAGCATTCATACCTTTTCCCATACCGGAGAATAGCGTACGTTCTTCACAGGAAGGGAAGATGAAGATATTCGTGGGCATAAGCAAGGGACGTTCGCAATACAAGGGGACTGACATAATGCTACGTGCCGCCAGACGTTTGGAGCAGGCATATCCCGACAGGGTGGAACTGCTGGTGGCTGAGGGTGTGCCCTTTGCCAAGTATCAGAGCATGATGGACGGGAGCGATGTGATATTGGACCAGCTCTACAGCTACACACCAGCTATGAATGCATTGCTGGCCATGAGCAAGGGCATTGTTTGTGTGGGAGGTGGAGAGGAGGAGCATTATGACCTTCTCGAAGAAAATGTGTTGCGCCCGATAATCAATGTGGAACCCAATGAGGATAGTGTGTATGACCAGTTGGAACAGCTGGTGCGACATCCTGAACGCTTGCCAGAGCTGAAAAGGCAGAGCATGGAGTATGTCAGCAAGCACCATGGTGTTGAGAAGGTAGCCAGAGAGTACGAGAAGCTGTACTTGTCTCTGCTGGCAGGGTAGGGGGTCAGATACTGTCCGTTATGGCGCGGAACAGCCTGTAGTCTGCTTTTGACAAGGACCTGCCTGCGCATTTCAGTAGAAGCGGAAGGCTGGTGCCACTGCTATTGTCATTATCATATCCAGCAAAGTATTCATGGAATATATCGCAGTGAATGGTGAAAAGTGCCTGCATGGCTTGCTCGTTCTTTAGAGTATGGAAATGCGAGGCTGTGGAAAGTATGTCCTGCAGGTAGGAGCGCAGAAGCTTGGGCTTTGCCTTGTGCCCTTGCGAGAAGTAGTCGGAAAGAACACGGCGGCTTACCCATAGAGAGTCCACGACACGCGCGTTGCCCTGGAAGGAATGCATGATGGAATTTGGGTTGGGACGATAATAGTAATGTGTGCCCGGTACTTGAACGATCCTGCGGCTGAGAGGATAGAGATAGAAAATATTCAGAGTATCCTCGAACCAGTATCCGGGTGGGAAGTGGACGTTGCGGAATAGCTCCGAACGGTACACCTTGCCCCAGGCGAAGCCATGTGCGATGTTGCATCCGAAATTGCCTTCGGAAATATCTGCTCCAGAGATGGTGGCAGCTCTCATAAGTGATTGGATGGCACCAGGCATGAGCATGTCGTCGCTGTCAACAAACATGATGTATCTTCCACGTATGTTCCTGAGGGCGGCGTTTCTGGCACCGGAAGGTCCTTGGTTGGCCTGATGTATGATTTCTGTGGCAGAGTAGTATGGGCTTCCTTGCAGGGAAGTATGATATTCTTCGAGCATGGCAGGGCTGTTGTCGGTACTGCCGTCGTTTACAAGGGACACAAAGAATGAAAACTCTGTCTCTTGCTGAAAGATGGAATCAAGGCATTGCTTTATGTATTGGGCGGTATTGTATACAGGAACAATGATGTGAAGGTCGTAAACGGCTTCTATGCTGTTGTTGCACAAGCAGGTCTGCCCGTTGTCGGGGTGTAAGGTGGAAAGCATATCCTCGGCTTCCTTTGTTGTGATGTGCAGATGCTTGGGGAAACGTGTGCAGTAGGCAGCATACCGCAGTGGTATGAAGATAAGGCTGATGATATGCCAAATGTACAAGATGATTTTCTTTAAGAATTTCATAGCAGACGTGGACTTTTACTCCAATGTACTATTGTCTTTTTTTATTAACCGCCTTAGCAGAAAGTAGACTTCTTCCTGTAATCTGAACAGACGCCATGAAGGCATCTTCCAATAGCCGGGTCGCCACCGTGTTGAGGGTGCCAGCATAGTGGTGTCTATCTGTTCCCTCATATATTTAATAAGGTATAGGGCCTCCTGTTGCTCCTCTAGAGAAAGGCGATGGCGGTAACGGTGGTAGTAATAATAGGAACTGACTATGCTACCCCAGAATGCGGTTTCGTTCAGTCTGAGGATTTCATCGCTATAACCTTGAGACTTTAGTTGACGCTTCATGTTGATGAAACGTATGTTGCCACGGATGTTGTTAAGGCTGACCTTGTGTGAAAGCGATGTGTCCAGCAACCTATGGTAATATGTGCCCTGGCAACTGGCCACAAAAGGAGAGGCAAGGAATTGCAGCTGTGCGGTATTGTCTTCACCGTATACGCGCTCGCTGTTGTCGAAAGGATACTGCATCTGCAGTTCTCTGGTGACAATCATTCTGCCGGTGATTCCCTTCCAACTGATGCTCCTGCGGTATGCCTCTTCACCGCAGATAAGGCCGAAGGAGTTCTTTTCCTTGTGCTCAAGAAAGGTGCCGTCGGGCAGAAGCCTGACTTCCCTGAAGCAGATACACTGCAGGCCGTCGTGTTTACGGAAGGTGTCCACGGCACAGGCCAAAGCATCGGAGGCCAGAAAATCGTCGTGGTCCAGTGTAGTGATGTACTTGCCGCATGATACGGCTATACCGGCATTACGTGCCAGTTGCGCTCCGCCATTTTGAGATTGCCAGACGAGTGTTATTCGTTTGTCCTTTTCTGCATATTCCCTGAGAATATCCGCAGTACCGTCTGTGCTGACATCGTCGACAAGGATCAGTTCTAATTCCAGCAGGCTTTGGCTTAGAACCGATTCAATGCATTGCCGTATATGTTCCCTCATATTGTGTACGGCAACAACAACGCTGACGGTGGGGCTATGCTTCATTTGTGATACCCTTTTTCAGTGTACTATAGCAGTATGCCGTTGTAAGCAATGTGAGTGGGATGCCGATACCGAAGCGCAGGGCTATGTTGTCGATATTGCACAGAATGATGATGACGGTAACCAGACCAGATCCTATAAGAATCATTATAAGATTGCTGTGTGTTATCCTGATGTGGTAGTAGCAGTAGTTGATAATGCTCAAGATGAAGGTGTTGGCAATTCCCACTAAAGACAGGGCAAGGCCTATGCCTGGTAATCCCCATATGTTATAAAGGGCATATACGGATGATATGATAAGGATATTGTATATGCTTTCAAGGATAAGGAACATCCATGAGTGGCCATGTGCCAGGGATACGTATTCCAATGGCAGTGCCACAGACCTGTGGAGCTGGAACAGGCCTGCCATAATGCAGATGCTGGCCATGGGCATGAAATCCTCAGTGTATAGTGTCAGGATAATAATGGGCATGGCCAGAAGGAATGTCATTACCAGCGGAGTGGTGAGCGTGAAGCTGACGTGTATCTGCTTGTTTACGGTTTCCGTCTTGAGCTCATTGTCATGGCATACACTGGTCAGGCGGGGAAAATAGTCTGTGGCATTGGAACTGAATACGATGCCGATATAGTACATGATCAGCGCATAGCCAGTCTTGTAGAAAGCTATGTTGTCGGTAGAAGAAATAATCTTGTACAGCAGTGTAGTGGTGATAGCTCCCATAATGGCAGTTGCAGCATAGGGGATACCGAACTTCAATAGGGGGATGCCGCGTTTCCATACCTCTGCAGAAAACAGATTTATGCGGTATGGTATAATCTGGATACAGAATAACAGATGGACCAAAGTTTCTGTGGCGATGCACAGGTTTAGGGCTGGAATTATGCCAGACAGTCCCCATATCCAGTATATTGAAAGTGTGCAAATGACAGTTCCTATGGCTCCAAGCAGCTCAACGACGGCTACGCGCTTGAGTTTGTGAGTACCCTTAAGGATGGCACATTCTCCAGCGGCAATGGGAGCCATGAATGCAGCGGGTACAAGCATTAGGATTTCTGTACGATGTGCATTACCATCGTTAAAGAAAATGTCGCCGAGAAGTATGGCAACAATCAGGCATACTACAACATCCAGCAGAGCCATGGCCATAGACCAGGTACGTATTACCTTGGCCATGGCAGTAACTTCAGCCTGATGTTGTGATTGCGTGTTGATTTCGCTAAGTTGCTGTATGCTGGCTGTCTCAAGACCAATGTTGGTGCAGGAACGTATAACGTCCAGGATATTCTGGTAGATGGCAATCAGACCTGTACCAAACGGACCAAGGAAAGATGCGGTAATCTTTCCTCGTGAGAGATTGGCCAGTGTTTTCAGAACTTCTACGCCTCCAAAGACGCCGATGTATTTAAGTATGTGGTGGATAGAGGTATATCCTTGGTTTTTCATTAGTATGTTAAGATTGTGGTTTAGAACGGAACGTGGTCAGAATCTTGTGTTGGTACAGGTGTATCCTACAATCCTGTCGTAGCGTCCTCCAATCTCCTTATAGTAGATGAACGTTTGATATTCGTTTTCTGTCTGCCAGAAGTCGTGCATGGTTTCGAGTGTGGCTCCGTCTGCCGTGATGTACTGGTAGTCGTAGTAACCCTGTTTCAGCAGTATTGATGCTTCATAGCATCCGTCGTTGTCGTTGTATTCCATGAGACAGTCCTGCGAGGTTTCACCGTTGCTCCACTCTCCGTTCACGTAGACATGTTGGGACAGACGTGGAGACTGTAGCGAGAAATGTACGATGACGTATTCCGACTGTGTGCTGTTGTTTTCCTGGTCTGTGGTTCTTGGATAGAAGGCACCATTTCTGTCCTCTGCGGTAAGATAGTTGCGTGGAACCTCGTCCATCCACAGGGTGGCATGATAGTAGGGTTTGAACCATCGCATGTGGTCAACATTCATGCCAGAGTGGTTCACGTCGAGTATTTCGAACTTATGATACTCGTTTCCGGCAGGGAAAATAAGTTTTTCGCAATGTCGCCATTCCAGCCCATTGGCTTTGTTAATGTCGGGACGCATGCCAGAGATTGTACGCGATGGACGTCGGTTCTGGCTTACTACGGCATGAACTTGGTTGTAGGGGTCTGTAACCTTTATGTTGCCATAGTTCAGATTCAGTGATACCTGCTGGTGCTTGTCGTTGAAGTCTATGTCTGTGTTGGAGGAAACCTGCATGGTCAAGCCCATTTCGGTCTCAACAACATGAAAACGTGCTTCAATTACGGGACCATCGTCCATGAAATCCTCCTCGTATACCAGTATTTTGTAGTTACCACTGAGTAAGACTGAGGCATCCCTGTTGGGGAACGTAAGGGAATAGTGGGTGTAGAGCTGAGTTGTGTTGAAACTTGTTTCGTAGTCCTCCACCGGTAACCCGTTGGTACCATGCAGATAGTCGCTTTCAAACAAATTTTCCGTCGGTTCCCAATCTCGAGTACAGTGCTGTATGCTGTAGACGTAGCGGTGATAGTTGTGCGACATCTCGTCCCAAGAAATTCTTAGGAATGAAGACTTGCCGAGTTTAAGAACTGGAGGCAGGAGCGGATTGTCGTTAAGGGTGACTTGTAGTGTACGTATATTCTTGTCATACACCATGTGCTGGCCGTGTGTCAGTACGGCCAACAGCAATGTGGCAAGTATGAGGAACGTACGTTTCATAATACAATAACCTATTCTGCCTTGACGATGGGGAGGTGCCAATGGAACTTCACAGCAAAGCATCTTACGGCTATGACAACTATGCTGGAGAACAGTGCGCTGATGTTGGGATTGAAGTCCATTACGTGCAACATGGAATATACAATGCCACCTGCCACACATGCAAGGGCATATATTTCCTTGCGGAAAATAAGTGGAACCTCGTTGATGAGGACATCACGGATGACACCGCCGGCAGCACCGGTAACGGATCCCATGGTGATTGCCGTCCACATGGGGAATCCCATCTGGAGTGTCTTCTCGATGCCAACGACGTTGAAGAGTGCAAGGCCAATGGTGTCGAAGATGAACCATGTGTTCTTCTGCTTAACAAGGTATTTGGCAAAGATGTGCACGAACAGTACGGCCAGTGCGCACCAAATGAAATAAATTTCGTTGGTCATCCAAAAAGGATTTACTCCCAACATTACATCGCGGAATGTTCCACCACCGATGGCTGTAGCCATACCTACTATCCATGCACCGAAGACGTCAAACTGTTTGGCACTGGCCAGGCGTATGCCTGATAGGGCAAATGCAAAGGTGCCGATGAACTCTATGAGCAGAAAAGAGGTGGGAATGCGCAGTGTCTGTGCAAGAAGGTTGACCCATTCTGCTATGTCTTGCCATATCTGATCCATAATTGTATGTGTTGCTTGTACTATTCTAAAAGTCCTATGTTCTTCCATTCTTCAACTATACGGCAGACATCTTTCTTTGCGACATCTTCTTCCACTTCGTATGTCTCCAGCAGGACGGCACAAAGGTCGTCATGTGTAAAATCCTTGGCTTCTGCTACCTTCCACATCAGTGCAGACGGCTCGTTGAGGCATATCACATTGGAGAAGTCGATGTTTCGGTCTCCATGTGCAACAACTATGTACTCTCCGCATACTTCGCGAAGTTCAAAACCTTCCTTTATTCTCATTTGCTTTATACGTTTATATTATTGACTTGTAAATTAAGAGCAGAAACCTTCTGACAGGCAGCAGTTTCTTCCATAACCTGATTCTCCGGATAAGGTTTGGGTCGCTGGAGAGAATTGTCCTGCCAGGGCGTATGTAATGGGTTACAATTCCACAGATATCCTTGCGCAGGCATTGTTCAGTACCAGTGATGTTCCCGTCGCCCATTAATGTTATCTTGTCCAACTCTTCGTTTGTGGAATGTGGGATTATCTCTATAATCCTGTGCAAGACATATTTTCCTGGTAGAATCTCTGCCAAAACAGCATCTTCCACCTTTGCTCCCTTAGGGCTGTCGAGTATCACCTTGTCGCGTTGATGTTCCAGAAATGGTCGCATGCTCCAGCCTTTTACTGTTATTGTGGCCGTGTAGCCGTCCCGTATTGCATTCCTTGCTGATCCAAGAAGGATGTCGTTGGGGATTTCCATGCGTGGCATTGGGGTGGATGTGCCATTTCTTTTCCTATAGCTGCTCCTCAGAGGTGAGAGTAATATTCTAAGGCCCTTAAGTATTGCTTTCTTTGCTGATGGTATCATGGCATAGTATGGCTGCTTCGTTGTTTGGTAGGCATTGAAGTTCCCATGTCTTACATGTCTGTATGATTTTGGTGATACTATCACAGATTCCGTTGTAGATGCGTGCATCCCATTTCATGTTACTGCAGGCAGGCAGTAATACAGTAAAGGCTTCTATGGGGGATAAGCGTCGGATAATGTTTTCCGAATGCTGCTTGATACGGACGATACCGCCTATCGGAGCCTCAATGTTTCGATAGCATGGGGTTTTTCCACTCCAGGGGGAGCCGAAAACGACAGGTCTGCCATCTACAATCCTTATAATGGGGTTATCGTCGTTCATCAAGTCGCATCCGGGAATGTTTGTATACCACAGATATGTATGTGTGCTTTTTCCTGTGCCACTGGGTGCCGTCATCAGATAGCCTTTGCCGTCGCAACGTATTACACTGGAATGAATCAGCAAGGTGTCCATGGTGGCTGTGCCAAATGCGTATGCCATCATCAAACTGTTGTTGAGTCCGTAATTCTGCTGTACGGAAGTCCCGTCAAAGACTTTTATGTGGCACAAAGTGAAATCGGGATTGGATTGCATACGGCTGCACAGATGTCCGTTCGTATCGTAAATGTCAAGCCTGTAGCCTCCATCGGGTGTACGTAATACGCCGTAGTCGCTTCCTGCTACGTCAAACGTACCTATCTCTTGTCCGTCCAGCGTCCAATCGTAGTCTTTAACAATACGGAGGGTGATGGCAGGTGGTTCGGGTCCTTCGTAGGCAAAGGGAGTAAGGTTGGGTAATAGGTTTTCACTGATATTGCTGTCAATGAAGTCTATGGATAGACGATGCCCAGCTATTTTATAGTCTTTCATGCTCTGTCCATTCTTGGGGTATGAACTTGAACTCTCCTGCATCGAGGCTCTTTAAAATTGTAGATTGGTCCTTGGTGTATTTGTTGCGGACCTTGATAAACTTCTCTTCAAGCTTGGACTTGCTGGTGCTGAAGAAAACTGTACATGTTGTGTTGGGTTGTCCCTTAGCATGTTCCACCCACATTTGCAGTTGTTGTGAGTAGATGCTACGGTCATAGAGGAAACCTGTCTTGGTTTCAATATATGCTGGTTCAAGGACCTGCACGTCGGTCAGGTAGGTGGTAGAATCAGTGAAGTTGATGCTTACACCGAAGATATATACCTTTGTCTGTTTGGGCTTGGCTGTGATGCTTGTGGCACAGAAGGTCATTACGACAGTAAGGATTAAGCACAGCAGTTTGCTTCTGTTCTTCATATAGGTCTCTTATGTTTATTCTGCGCAAAGATACGAAATTAAGTGGAGAAAAGACTAAGGACACATAAAAAATGCAGAGCAGTGTTGTAAAAATGTCGCTATGGCAGTTGTATCTTCAAAAATGAAGAAGGATTTGGGATAATGCAAGCACCCCATAAGGATGGTCCTTACGGGGTGTCTTCGTTTGTAATATTACGAAAGGATTGTGATTATTTCTCGTTCAGGTCAATTACAAAGCTCTGCTTGCGTCCGCTTGGAGCAATGGCTTTAATCCAAAGAGTACGGTCGGAACTCTGGTTCGCTGTCTTGACGGCATTCTCCCAGTCTTCTGCACTTTCCATACGTGTGTCGTTTACTGCCAGAATGATGGTGCCTTTGGATACTCCAGCCTTCTGCATCTTGCCATTGCGTATAGCTTTTATAACAAGACCGTATGGTACGCCAAGGCGTGCTTTCTCGTCTGCGGACAAAGGCTCCATGGATACTCCCATTTCGTCAACGTCCACTTCCTGGAGAATCTTGGTGGAACCTTGGCTGTTCTTAAGTGTAACTGTCTCGGTGTGCTTCTTTTTGTCGCGCAACCAAGTGATGCTTACCTTGTCGCCGGGGCGGTGCTGTGCAATAGCCTCCTGCATTTCAGACATTTTGTGAACTTCCTTGCCGTTGAACTGGATAATGGCGTCGCCTTTCTTAAGACCAGCCTCAGCAGCGGCTGTTCCTTCTGCTACGTCGTTCACCCATACTCCGGTAAGTGTACCGAGATCAGGAGTATTTCCCTTGGCTTTTTCACTATCGATATAGTTTGTTACGTCACCTCCTGTTACGCCCAATACGGCACGTTGTACTGTTCCATATGCCTTGAGGTCAGCTACAACCTTGTTCATTATGGATGTAGGGATGGCAAAGCCATATCCGCTGTAACTGCCTGTCTGTGAATAGAGCATGGCGTTAATGCCGACCAGCTCGCCCTTGGCATTGACCAGAGCACCACCAGAGTTGCCCTGATTGATGGCAGCATCGGTTTGTATGAAGCTCTCAATGCCGTTGGCTCCCAGGCTTCTTGCCTTGGCAGAAACAATTCCGGCTGTGACGGTACTTGTGAGATTGAAGGGATTGCCTACGGCCAGTACCCACTCGCCAATTTTCAGGTTATCGCTGTTGCCAATGGGCAGGGTGGGGAGGTTCTTGCCCTCAATCTTGATAAGGGCCAGGTCGGTGTTGGCATCCAGGCCTACGATGCGTCCTGAGAATTCACGGTTGTCATTGAGCTTGACAAGTATTTCATCGGCACCAGCCACAACGTGGTTGTTGGTGACTATATATCCGTCTGCCGAGATAATAACGCCAGAGCCTGAACCTCGGCGGTCGGGTTCCTTGTATTCGCGCTGCTGGGGCGTACGCTGACCATGTCCGAAAAAATCTCCGAAAAATTCTTCAAATGGGTCGCGGTATGTCACCTTGTGTGTCTTGCCCATCTGTGTCACTTTGATATATACAACGGCATTGACACTGCTCTCTGCTGCATGGGTGAGGTCTACGTATCCGCTCTGAGGGGCAGTTTGTGTGGCAACCTTTTCTTCTGTCTTCAGTTCCAGCTCTGTCGTGTTGGCGGTTTCTGCATTGCCTGAGCATGCAATCAGTGTTGAACCAATGATGATGAATAATGCTTTCTTCATATGATTGATGTTTTATGGTTTATATCCAGTTGTAATGTGGCGGATGATTTTCCGTTTGCAAAATTAGTGAGAAATAATCTCCATTGTCATTTTCTTTGTCTTATTTTAACCTTTTAGTTGTGGCTGTTTTGTCATTTTAAGGAATATTCGTAAATTTGCACACAAAGAAACAGTGGCCCGGCTTGTCGCTGGTTTTCTCTTTTGTGGGAAGACGAGAGGAAAGTCGGGGCAACACAGGACAATCCGCTACCTAACGGGTAGGAGCCAGTGATGGTTGGTCAGTGCAGAAGAAAACAACCGCCTGTATATTGCAGGTAAGGGTGAGAAGGTGGAGTAAGAGCCCACCAGGCGTATGGTAACATGCGTGCTGTGCACTCCGGATGTTGAAAGTTCGCGTATACCGGCGCTGTTCCTGCTTTTATGGCGGGAGTGAGAGGGTTGTCCGTCCGAGCCGGAGGGTAGAACGATAGAGACCAGTGGTGACGCTGGTAGTGGATAAATGACAGGCGGCGGATATGGATGCCTAATGCTGAAATATCCGTGCACAGAACCCGGCTTACAGGGCCACTGCTTCTTTTTATTTGTAGAAAAGAAATGATTTTCCTCTTATGACAATAGAAGAAAGAATGGAATCCTGGTGGAACATGGATGAACGGCAGTGCAAGTGCTTCCAGCGTTGGGCGTTGCTGCTCTTCAAGCGTGTGTACATCACTATAGATCATTTTGTAAACAACAATCTCAGTTCTTACGCCTCGGCACTTACATACAATACCACTTTGGCCGTTGTTCCTGTGCTGGCCATTATCTTTGCCATTGCCAGAGGTTTTGGTTTTGACAATATTATAGAAAGCCGTTTGCGTATTGCATTGGATTCGTTTAGCCCGGAAATGACCCAGACGGTTCTCACATTTGTGGAAAGTTATCTTCAGCACACCAAGAGCGGTGTATTTTTGGGTGTGGGTATATTGTTGCTGTTCTATACTTTGGTTAATCTGACCATGAATATAGAAACGGCCTTCAATACGGTTTGGCAGGTAACGAACACTCGCAATATATACCGACGGATAACGGATTACATATCGGTGTTCCTCTTGTTGCCCATCCTGATGATACTGACAAACGGTGTGAATGTGGCAATGCTTACATTGGAGTCGTTGCTTGACATATACTTTTCTATGGGGAAAACCTTTCATGTCATAGTGACGATGGTTCCATTCTTTATCAGCAGTTTGGTATTTGTCCTATTGTATAAGCTGATGCCTAATACACATGTCAGGTGGAGTGCCTGTGTAGGCCCTGGCATTATAGCCGGCCTGTTGTTTCAGGGTTTGGAGTTCTTCTACATACACTACCAGATAAAGCTCTCTGCATATAACGCCATCTATGGTTCATTTGCCGCAATTCCCTTGCTCTTGATTTTCTTGCAGTTCACATGGTATATATGTCTCATAGGATGCCAGTTAAGCTATGCCAATCAAATGGTGCAGGAGTATGCATTCGAGCGTTCTACCCGTGGTATGAGCCGTCGTTTTCGGGACACGCTTTCCTTGTTGCTGGTAAGCCATGTTGCCAAAAGATTTGCTGCTGGCAACCGTCCGCTGAGCCAGCGTTCGCTTTCGTTGGCCACACACCTGCCGGAAACTTTGGTAAAGGTGCTCTTGGATGAACTCGTCAGTGTGGGAGTATTGGCCATAACGCACAACAATTCAGGCACGGAAATGCTTTATATACCGGCCATAGATATTCATCGCCTTACAGTACGTATGGTTGTGGACAGACTTGATGCCAGGGGTACAGAGAATTTCTCTCCGGCATGGATGTTGCATAACCCCGAATGGAAGCGTTTGCGCCAATATAGATATTACAGTCAGGATGAGGCTTTGATAATGGATATTTAGGATTTTAGGGATAAAATTTGGTAAATAGCTCACTTATTCGTACCCTTGACCTCCGGTCGAAGGTACTCTCGTTCGGAAAAATCAAATAAAATTTGTTTTTTCGCTCACTTATTCGTACCTTTGCGCACATATTGACATTGGGGCTGACATGGATTTGACAGCAGGATGAGATGTCATGTAAGCACGCAGAGAGTTGTTGGCCGCTCTCTATAATATCTGACCTCCAAGAATTTATCTGGCGAAAACACTTACGCTCTCGCTGCCTAATCGAAGTACAGTAGATTACCGGCTTAATTTCGGCACCAGGTGCTGAAACGGGATGTCACTCTGAGGTTCACGCCCTGAAACTCTCAGGCTCAGTGGCACAGCAATTCGGGGATAGCCTTGGGGGACGCATCTACCCCGGGGTGAAACTCTAAGATGCTAAGGTTGCGATTGGTGGTCCGGGTCTTGTCGCTTCCCTACAACCGAAGTCCGGAATAAGCGTGTAGAAAGCATGGGATGTCCCTGTTTGGACGAGGGTTCAATCCCCTCCAGCTCCACAAAATCCATATAGTCACTCCTTCTGCAACGGAAGGGTGGCTATTTGTGTTTTAATGAGGAAATTTAATTTATATAAATGTATATGAAGGAACTTGAATTGAAGTATGGTTGCAACCCCAACCAGAAGCCTTCCAGAATCTACATGGAAGAGGGCGAACTGCCCATCGAAGTGCTGAACGGCCGTCCCGGTTACATCAACTTCCTGGACGCTTTCAACTCGTGGCAGTTGGTCAAGGAACTCAAGGCTGCTACAGGTCTGCCTGCCGCCGCCAGTTTCAAGCATGTCAGCCCTGCCGGTGCTGCCGTAGGTCTGCCTCTGAGCGACACTCTTAAGAAGGTGTATTTCGTGGACGATGCTCCGCTGCCTCTCACCCCCATAGCATCTGCCTATGCACGTGCCCGCGGTGCCGACCGCATGAGTTCCTATGGCGACTTCATTGCTCTGAGCGACGTGTGCGACGAGGCTACCGCACGCCTCATCAACCGTGAGGTGAGCGACGGCGTCATTGCTCCCGGCTACACTCCCGAGGCTCTGGAGGTGCTGAAGGCCAAGCGCAAGGGTACATACAATGTCATCCAGATAGATCCCGAGTACACTCCCGCTCCCATCGAGCGCAAGCAGTGCTTTGGCATCACCTTCGAGCAGGGACGCAACGAGATAGACCTTGCCGATCCCGCTCTCTTCGAGAATATCCCCACACAGAACAAGAACTTCACCGACGAGGCCCGTCGCGACCTGGTTATTGCCCTCATCACCCTGAAGTACACCCAGAGCAATAGTGTATGCTATGTCAAGGACGGTCAGGCCATCGGTATCGGTGCCGGTCAGCAGAGCCGTATCCATTGCACCCGCCTGGCAGGCAACAAGGCCGACATCTGGTGGCTTCGCCAGCACCCCAAGGTGATGAACCTTCCCTTCGTGCCAGGTATCCGTCGTGCCGACCGCGACAATACCATCGACATCTACATTGGCCCCGAGCGCGAGGACGTTCTGCGCGACGGCGAATGGCAGAAGTTCTTCACCGAGTGCCCCGAGCCTCTCACCGAGCAGGAGATGCAGGAGTGGCTGGCACAGAACACCGGTGTTTGTCTGGGCAGCGATGCCTTCTTCCCCTTCGGCGACAATATCGAGCGTGCTCACAAGAGCGGTGTTCAGTATGTGGCACAGGCAGGTGGCAGTGTGCGCGACGACCATGTTATCGACACTTGCGACAAGTACGGCATAGCCATGGCCTTCACCGGCGTACGCCTGTTCCACCATTAATAAACTGAAAGGTTAAAACGGAAAACGGAAAACTGCGAGTAAGCGAGAGCAATCAAACTTGTTTGAATTGCCGAGCGGGAGCAGATTCAAGACCGCAAAGCGGGATTAAAACGGAAAAATGCGAGACATCTGGAAGTTCCTATTACTCAGATTACTCCGACCTCTTTAACTCCGCTCACCGCTCATCCACTCTCCCTCCCTCTAGGGAGGGTTGGGGTGGGTCTTCATCCCCCTCTAACCTCTAACCGTTTAAATCATGAACATGTTTGGTGGAGACGATATAGATGCAGTTATCACGGGAGGTGGCATCACCTTCAAGGGCGGGCCCAAGCGCGAGCCCAATCCCCGTGAGCAGGCCAAGGTGAAGACCAAGGCCAAGAAGAAGCAGTACATCACTGGTGCCCATGGCAGCGGTGCGGCCAAGAAGAAGGCCGACATCCGTCGCCAGCGTGCCAATCGTCATAAGAAATGAACCTAAGGAGTATCGCATTCATACTCTGCACTCTATTCCCTCTTCTGGCCCTTGCTCAGGAGAGGGACTCTGTTATTCACTCATCCATCGGGTGGGAGAGAGACTCTGCTATCCATCCTTCCTCCGCTCAGGAGAGGGACTCTGCCTCCTTCGCTTTGGACAGCGTTTCCGATATGATGGAGGTCAGCGTCTATGCCCGCCGCTCGGAGGAGATAGTGCCCAGCCAGCGCCTCGGCGGCAAGCGTCTGGAGTACTTGTCCTCCTTCTCCGTAGCCGATGCCATGCGCTATTTCAGCGGCGTGCAGATAAAGGACTACGGCGGTGTGGGCGGTCTGAAGACCATAGACATCCGTAGCATGGGCACCAACCACATGGGCGTCTTCTACGACGGCATACAGTTGGGCAATGCACAGAACGGTCTTGTGGACCTTGGGCGTTTCTCTCTGGACAATGTGGAGGAGATAGCCCTGTACAACGGACAGAAGGCGCAGATATTCCAGCCGGCACGCGACTATGGCACATCGGGCTCGGTGTATATCCGCACCCGCCGCCCTCGTTTCGAGGAGGGCAAGGCCTACAACCTCCGTGCCTCGTTGAAGGGAGGCAGTTTCGGCCTCATCAATCCCTCTTTCGTATGGGAGCAGCGATGGAACCGCCGCATCACCAGCAGCCTCAGTGCCGACTACACCGGGGCTTCGGGCAAGTACCCGTTCCGCTATCGCCGCGTCCTGCCTTCGGGACAGGTGGCATGGGACACCACCGCCGTGCGCCAGAATGGTGACATACGTTCCTTCCGTGTGGAGGCCTCCGTCTTTGGCAACACCTCGGACGGCACATGGAATGCCAAGGCCTACTACTACGACTCCGAGCGTGGCATCCCCGGTGCCATCGTCAGCAACGTGTGGAAGCATGCCCAGCGCCAGTGGGACAGGAACTTTTTTGCCCAGGCAGGGTGGACAAAGCACGTGTCGGACCGTTACAAGTTCCAGGTCAATGCCAAGTATGCCAACGACCACATGCGCTACCTCAATCCCGATACCACGCTCATGTATCAGGACAACACGTTCCGCCAGCAGGAACTCTACCTCAGCACGGCACACCACGTGGAGCTCCTTCCCGGGTGGCAGATGAACCTTGCCGCCGACTATCAGTACAACACGCTGGATGCCTCGCTCACCAACTTCGTCTTCCCCCAGCGTCACACCCTCCTGCTTGCCCTTGCCACGCAGTACGAGTACCGCCGTTTGCGCCTCATGGCTTCGCTCCTGGGCACCAATGTGTGGGACCGTACCACCAAGGGTATCACCGCCGACCCCGTTTCCCGTGCCACCAGCCGCTGGACACCGGCGGTGTATCTCTCGTACCAGCCGTTCAGCGATTGTCCCGACCTTTCTCTGCGTGCCTTCTACAAGAGCATCTTCCGCCTGCCCACGTTCAACGACCTCTACTATACCGAGGTGGGCAATGCCTCGCTACAGCCCGAGACGACCCGCCAGTGGAACCTCGGCTTCATCTATTCGCACGACTGGTACCGTGGCATCTTCCGCCATGTCGAGCTCAAGGTCGACGGCTATTTCAACCGTGTGGACAACAAGATAGTTGCCATACCCAAGGGTTCGGGCCAGTACCGCTGGATGATGATGAACGTGGGCAAGGTGCACATCCTGGGCGTGGAGATGGTGGCAGAGACCGTGATGCGTTGGCACAAGGACTGGTCGCTGGTGCTTTGCCTCAACTATACCTACCACTCGGCCACCGACCGTACCGACCCCACGGACAACGACCCCTACTATGGCACTTACGGCGGACAGATAGCATACGTTCCCTGGCATAGCGGCAGCGTGTCGGGAAACCTCACGTGGAAGAACCTGGGACTCAACTATTCGTTCATCTACGTGGGCGAGCGTTACCACACCAGTGCTAATATCCGTGAGAACTACGAGCAACCTTGGTACACACACGACCTCTCGGCCTCCTACCGTTGGCAACTCCCTCGCCTCGCCCTCACCTTTGCCCTGGAGTGCAACAACGTGTTCAACCAGCAGTACGACGTCATCCAAAACTACCCCATGCCTGGCCGCAACTGGAAGGGTGTGGTGAAGGTGGAGTTTTAGGAAAGAAGAGGACCCCTCCCCAACCCTCCCCTCTATGGGAGGGAGTGGTTACAAAAGAAAACACTGCGCCAGCCGACTGTCCCCCTGAGACAGGGGCGACGAGCGAAGCGGAGGGGGTGGATATAAAATACTCTCCTTACGAACTGAAAACCGAAAACTCTGTCCGACAACTCCGATTACTCCGATTACTAACCGCTAATCGTTAAACCTTAAACTTTAAACGTTAAACATAGACCGCTACACCTTATTATATATAATGCGATTACTCCAATGCTAAGAAAGATATCAGCGTCTATACCATATACTCCCCTCCATACAGGGCGAGCAAGGTCTTTAGAAGAAGCACCTACCATGCTTCTGAACCCTATTGTAACCACTCCCCTCCATATAGGGAGGGGTTGGGGGTGGGTCTTCTTCCTCCTCCTCCTCCTTTCCATCCTCCTCCAATCCTGTCGCCACGACATCATCGTGTGGCCCAGCGAGGAAGAGGAGGTGGGAGAGACTCGCCAGGACAGCATCCTGGGTTTCTACCTGCTCAACGAGGGCAATATGGGCAGCAACAAGTGTACGATGGACTTCTACGACTACGCCACGGGCACATACACCCGCAATATCTATGGCAATGCCAATCCCTCTGCCGTTAAGGAACTTGGCGATGTGGGCAACGACCTGCGCATCTACGGCAGCCGTATGTGGGCGGTGATAAATTGCAGCAACAAGATAGAGGTCATGGAGGCACGCACTGCCCGTAGGGTGGGGCAGGTCAATCTTGCCAATTGCCGCTACATCGCCTTCCACGAGGGCTATGCCTACGTCAGCAGTTATGCTGGCCCTGTGCAGATAAATCCCGATTACGAACAGAAAGGCATCGTGGTGAAGATAGACACCGCCACGCTGGAGAAGGTGGACACCTGCATCGTGGGTTTCCAGCCCGACCGCCTGGACATCACCGGTGGCAAGATATACGTTGCCAATAGCGGCGGATACATGTTCCCCAACTACGAGAACACCGTTTCCGTCATAGACCTTGCCACGTTCCGCGAGGAAAAGCGCATCCCCGTGGCGGTAAACCTCCATCACCTCGTAGCCGATGCCCGTGGCCAGGTGTGGGTGTCCTCGCGTGGTGACTACTATGGCAATGCCAGTGCCCTCTACTGCATCACCGACTCTGCCGCAGAGGCACATGTCCGCCGTGTTGCGGCTCCCGACGGCACCGACCTCGTGGTGGAGAACATGACCCTCTGTGGCGACTCTCTCTACCTGATAGGCAAGGAATTTTCATTCAGCGAGATGAGGGACGTGGAGAACTATGCCACTATAGACACCCGCACCCACGAGGTTCTCACCACCAGCTTCATCACCGACGGCACCGAAGCCTCCATCCAGGAACCCTACGGCATTGCCGTGCACCCCCACACCCGCGAGATACTCATTGGCGATGCCCGCAGCCACGTCAACCCCGGCACCCTCTTCTGCTTCTCCCCCGACGGCCTCCTCCTATGGAAAGTCCGCACCGGCGATATCCCGGCACATTTTGCGTTTCTGCGCTAAACCCAGCGGACCCCAGCGGACCAAAGACCTCAGCGGACCCCTCCCCAACCCTCCCCTGTATGGGAGGGAGTAGTTACATCCGACAATGAATAATAACTAGTAGCAAATCCTTGTCTCCCAGTAATATATACTCCCTCCCAGCTCATCGCGCTAGCCGACTGTCCCCCTGAGACAGGTGGGACGAGGAGCGTAGCGACGGAGGGGGTGGATGGTCATCGTCATCGTTTTCGTTCACCTTTCCGTTTCCCTCATCCCCCAGTACATTATACTCCCCGCCCTACAGGGAGGGGCAGGGGGGAGGGTCCGTGGGGTCCGCTGGGTCCTTGGGGTCTATTAAACCCTATCCTCCCCCCCGAGGCCTTGTAAGCCTTGTCCATACTAATGGAGATGTTGCGCACGTGCTCGGCATAGCGGTCATGGTCGGGAACGATAACAGTATCGCCTAGTCCCTCGGCTATCGCCTCGCAATACCGGTAGGCCGTCTCGTAGGTGTTCAGCAGGTTCTCTGCACCGAAGTTGTACACACCGCCAGGTAGGTCAAAGGTATACGGCAACAGTTCCACAACCTCCCCAACCCACGTTATGCCCCTGTATTCGCGCACGGGGAAGCGCAGTTGTCTTCCCTCCTTTATGGCACGGTCAATGTTCACTACAAAGTTGGCATGCGTTGGCATGCCCTCCCTCTCCGCGTCGTACATCCACGTGGCGCGCAATGCCACCGCCCCCGGGCAGATGTCCAGCACACGCCCTTCAGCCTCCAGTTTGTGCCTGCCATAAACGTTCTCGGGGTGTACGGCAATATCCTCTGTCAGCAGGCCGCTCTCCAGGTTGCCGTTATACACCTGGTCGCTGGAGAAGAACACCAGTTTCGCCCCGCACCCTGCCGAAGCCCGTGCCACATTGTACGCCCCCTCCACGTTCATGCGGTAACTCTCCTCCGGGTGCTCCTCGCAATACCCTGTATTGGATATCGCTGCCAGATGTACCACCACATCGGGACGGTTCCTTGTGAAGAACTCCTCCACCGCATCTGCATCCGTGATGTCCATCTCCCCATGCCTTGGGGCAAGGATAGTGTACTCCTCCTTCCATCTCTCCACCAGTCGGCTTCCCACGAAACCGCTTGCACCTGTAATCAAAATCTTTTTCATCATGGTGCAAAGATAAGGTAATGTTTTTTATTACGTGTATTGAAAGCATTCTGTGCCACTAAAAAACTCTTCAGCCATGATAAATGCGCACTATTCCTTGTGCCTATCCAGAAACTTCCTTATCTTTGTCTGCAAATCCGGACTGCCGTCTTCCCGTGCTATGACTGCCGTCCGGAATATTTTTTTTAGCTGGACTGGAATGCTTCTGTTAAGGTATGTAGTTTAGCAATATTGTTTGACTACTTTTGCCTTTATTTTTAATTAAGGTTGTCTCAGATTAAACTTATTTTTAATTCACGTTGGTAATGCAGTGTGGGCTAGGTAGGCTAACTTTCAATAATCAAGGTCTACTTTGTTGAAACGATATTACCTGCAGTATCTATAAGGTACCAGTCGTAACTTTTTGAGTCCTGAACCTCAAAAATCTCCTGTGAGAGCATATTGATGTCCGAGTAGATAGCAGGTGTGATAGCTTTACCTGTTATTCTGTTCATAATACCGTATCTGCCTGCCACCTCGTATTTGAGATAATCGGCAAAGGCATATTGTATGTCGCCGTTTTCATTGTAGCCGACAGGGTAGTTAAGATAGTATGTTCCGTCATATATGAATGGCTGGATAATGTTGCCACTGAGGTCTACCTGCCATTTCCTTCCATCTTTATTAAGGATAAAACCGTCCGGTAGGATATCTATATTATCATACTCTACGAGGTAAACGATATTGCATGCTGAATCAAGAATTCCATATTTTCCATCATTTACAATGACTCTGTAGCCCCAATCCTGCGGTGCCCAGATTTCGTCATAGGTGGGCTTTATGGCCCATTTGCCTGTATTGTCGATTAAACCGTACTTACCTTTTGTGTTAGCCATCGCGCAGTGGCCATTGTGGAAGAGATAACTATGCTTGTACATATTTCTGTCTTCCGTGTACTCATATTGGAATGGAATTACCACCTCGTTTTTTTCATTGATAAATCCGATTTTGTCATCTTTCAGTACAGCGGCAAGGCCTTCTGAGAAAACCCATGCTTTGCGATACTCGTTCTGTTCGGCATCAATTATTATCTCTCCGTTTATAGTATTTATGAATCCACGCTTGTTCCGTATTGCGTATACCGCCAAGGAGTCATTTTCCTGGACGTCTGAAATCCAATTCACTTTTGGCGTTGTGTATTTGCCAGTATATGTATTATATACACGATACTTGTTGTCGTGGAAGTAATGAACGCATATATTCTTGGATAAACTTTCATCTCCCCAATAGCACCTTCCATACAGTTCATCATAGCAGGTATACATGAAAAGCCCGATTATGGCCAGTGGAACTGTGATAAGGAAAGTAGCAAGGAATCGTTGCAACCATTTGGCGCGTCTCTTCCACCAATTACGGACACTTCGCCATGTAAGTCGTCCCATGGCAATCAAGGCTGTGATTACCAATACAGCAGTACCAAGCAATGCTTGAAAGATTTTTGTCATCTGTTTCATAAAATCATAAGTTTGTTGTTAATGTGTTGTGAGAAATTATATCGTTTGCTATATAAGAGAAGAACGGGCGACAAAATCTATCACTGGATTCAGACGTTTTTATATATGTGGATTTATAATGTGTTTTTCTATTTATCCAAGTCACAGTATATGTATAATAATGTAGTTATAATATGTTTTTAAACACAAAAGGCCGTTACGTAAATGTAAGTGTAGGTATATGTTAAAGAATTTTACTACATTTGCAAATAACTCTCATGGTCTTGTTCGTGAATTGCTATTAGAGACGTGTCTCTGGGTGCAAAAGACAAGATGGTTCACGCCGAGCCAATCGTTGCGAGATTGTAAAATCAAGTTTCGTGAGGCGGATGAATGGGTGGGAATAGAGAGACTGACATATAAAGGCGTTTACTACGCTCTGTTTGAGACGTTCTGAAATCTGGAAAATTTCACACAAAATTCTGTCTTGAACTTAGCAACGGTAGATGTCCCGGGTGTGATTTATCACTACCTATGTTTGTGTGGGTGAATTGTATCGTTACGGATGCATGACACCATATAAACATATAGTTGATTATCATATCGGCGTGGACTCTGGCGTTGTCTGTTCAACAGAATTGGGCAATTTCCAGAGCCTCAGAACGTGGAATGGACAACAGGACGATTCCACGCTTTTTTTATGTCCTTAAAATTAGAACCCCAATATTGGGTGTAACTAACTTTTCGGGCTGAGCCGATAACAGTTTATGATCACATATCATGGAATGACACCATACCATCCCCTTAGGGACAAGGAGATTGTTGATCTGATAATTGCAGGAAACGAAGAGGCAATGCTCTATCTGCTGTATGACAGATACGAGAATGATTTGAAGTTTTATGCGTGGAGATATTACGATTCGTTGGCATATCTTGAAGATTTGATTAACT
>JAZRIA010000063.1:0-18239 GCA_045645045.1 Bacteroidaceae bacterium
GGAGGTCCGTGCAGCAGGGTATGATCCAAGGGCTCGCCACGGTATTTGGCGGCCTCAACGAAGATGCTCAGGTTCTCCACCACCTTCTTCTGACCGCTGAAGTCCTGAAACTTCAGTGGCCTCAAGGCATTCTCGTAGTCCTTCTCGCGAACCTGCCCTTCGTGTCTTATATCGAAATCTTCCATAATAGACCGCAAATATAGCAAAATTAAGCCAATCTTCGGGGGTATGGGTACATAAAAATGGCGGTAAGGGTAATTATACCTTAAATATGTGATACCTGAAGTTGGGCAAGTCGGTGCTTATTCGTATATTTGTCAATCAGATGACAAACGAAGAATTTATAAAGCAGCATCGTCATGATGATGTCCGTACCCTTGCCTTGCGTAGGGCTGAGGAGGGTGTGGATGTCAAGTGGTGTCTGCAACAGATAGAGGGTTGGCAGAAGGCCTGTGAGAAACTTCCTCGCTGGTCGCAAGTGGATGGCTTGTGGTATCCGCCAGCCTTGTCCATGGAGCAGTGCTCCAGCGAACTGACCGCCAGGTACAAAGCCACAATTGTCTCGCGCCTTCTTCCCGAGTGTTCGGAGCGCAGATGTTTTGCCGACCTTACTGGCGGCTATGGCATCGACTTCAGTTACATAGCGTCTCTCTTTGCCTCCTCTGTCTATGTGGAGCGCAATGCTGAACTTTGCCGCATAGCTGAGCACAACTTTCACTTGCTCAAATTAGCTGGTTCAAACGTTGTTTGTACCGATTCCACCGAGTTTTTGTATCAACGCATCGCTCCGTGCAACCTCATCTATCTCGATCCTGCACGTAGGGACGGCGTGGGCAGGAAAACCGTAGCCATAGCCGATTGCACACCAGACGTTGTCCTGTTGCAGGACAGGCTGATAGAGGTTGGCAGATACGTAATGGTAAAGTTGTCCCCCATGCTGGACATCAGTGCAGCTTTGTCCGTGCTGAGGCATGTCAGCGAAGTACATGTGGTAAGCGTAAAGGGCGAATGCAAGGAACTGCTCTTCGTTCTGGACAGTCTCTATGAAGGCAATCCGGTGTACTATGCCGTAAACCTCGGACCTTCCGACGATGTTTTCACTTGTACACACGAGGAGAAGAATCGCGCCCTGTTGCGAGTGGCATCGGAACACGAGGCGAGTGCCTGCGCAACGTATATCTACGAGCCTCACGCCAGTATCCTGAAGGCCGGACTTCAGGACGTGCTTTGTGAAAGGTATGCGGTAGAGAAACTTCATCCCATGAGCAACCTCTTTGTTTCTTCATCCCCCGTACAGGATTTCCCGGGACGTGGTTTTGAGATTGTTGCTTCGTGCGGTTTCGGCAAAAAGGAATTGCGTGCCATGCTTGCCGGGGTTGCAAAGGCAAACATAACGGTAAGAAACTTCCCCACCAGTGTGGCGGAACTACGAAAAAAACTTCGCTTGGCAGAAGGTGGCGATGTGTATTTGTTTGCCACAACCATGGCAGACGGGTCACACCGTCTTATCCGTTGCATCAAACATGGCTGATGCCTGCTTGATGTCTCTCTGAATTTGCGCTTTCAGTTCTTCTAGCGAGGCAAACTTCTTTTCCTCGCGTATGCGCTCAATAAAAGAAAGGTGCAGTTCCTTGCCATAAAGGTTGCCCTCGTAGTTCATTATGTGTACTTCTATGGAAAGGTTCGTGCCGTTGTTCAGCGTTGGGCGTCGGCCTATGTTCATTATTCCGGCTCCCAGTTCAGTCATCACGGCATAGACACCAGTGGCAGGAATCAGTTTCTCTTGCGATATGCGTAGGTTTGCTGTTGGGAAGCCCAGTGTGCGTCCCACCTGATGTCCGCTCTCCACCGTTCCCGTCAGAACGTATGGATGGCTAAGCAGTTTGGCTGCCTCTGCCACATTGCCCTCGGTCAGTTGCCGCCTTATCTCGCTACTGCTGGCATAATGCCTCTTGAATTGCTGTGCTATAACTACTTTTATGCCACATTCTTCTCCCCATTTCACGTAGTCCTCATGAGTTCCTCCGCCATGTCCGAACCGGTGGTCGTATCCCATTACCAAGGTGCTCACGTCCAGCTGCTTGCGCAGGACTTCCTTCATAAACGTGCGTGCGTCCATCTCCGCCATCTTGTGGTCAAACTCCAGCACCTCCACATGTTCTATGCCACTTTCCCTCAGCAGGGCCATCCTTTCCTCGGTGGTAGTAAGCAGGCATGGCACATAATCCGTTGCCACTATGGTCTTCGGGTGCCTGTCCATGGTAATGGCCATGGAACGCAATCCCTCCTTGCGTGCTTGTTCCAGAACTTGTGATATCAGGAACCTGTGCCCGCAATGCACACCGTCAAAAAAACCTATCGTTGCAACAAACATAGTGCGAAGGTACAAAAAAAACTTGAATATTGCTTGCAGTATCGGAAAAATGTTATACCTTTGCACTCGCTAAGGAGAAATCCCGACGCTCGGACTTGTAGCTCAGTTGGTTAGAGCAACAGACTCATAATCTGGAGGTCCCTGGTTCAAGCCCAGGCTGGTCCACAAAGAGAGAATCGCCCCAAATGGCGGTTCTCTTTTGTGTTATAAGCCTGTGCTTTATGAATAAATGCTCTCTATTAACAAGAAATTCTTCGTGTCTAAAAGGATAAATGAGGTTATTATGCCTATTTAGTCGTGTATAATCAATAAAAATGTTATCTTTGTCAGCGTTATCAATTGTAATTGATGTGATATATTAGTCATTCAGCATTACTTGTAAAAAGAGAATTTGTAAAAGAAAACCATAACAAACAAATACCTATAAACTAATGAAGAAGATTATTTGCACACTTGGCTTGAGCCTGCTGATGGTGGGATGCGCTTTGCAACCCAATCAGGTGTATTATGAGAAACATGTGGAATTTCCTGCCAATGCTACTATTGAACAGAAGATAGACATGGCTTCGCGTCTTGTGCCCACGGCACAGCAGTTGGAATGGCAACAGATGGAGTTTACTGCCTTCCTGCACTTCGGTATGAACACCTTTACTGGCAACGAATGGGGACATGGTACAGACAGTCCTGCCTTGTTCAATCCCTCTGAATTGGATTGCGAACAGTGGGTGAAGGCATTGAAGGATGGTGGTTTTAAGATGGCGCTGATTACCGCCAAACATCATGATGGCTTCTGTCTGTGGCAGACCGAGACAACGGAATACTCTGTGAAGAATTCTCCCTGGAAGGATGGTAAGGGTGATGTGGTGCGCGAACTGCGCGATGCTTGTGAGAAGTATGGCATGAAGTTTGGCGTCTACCTCTCTCCATGGGACCGCAACGCTCCATCTTATGGCGATTCCCCAGCATATAACAAGTTCTTCATAGCACAGCTCACTGAGTTGCTCACCAACTATGGCGAGGTGCACGAGGTGTGGTTCGATGGTGCTTGTGCCGAAGGTCCCAACGGTAAGAAGCAGGAGTATGACTGGACAGCTATCCTTGCCAAGATTCGCGAACTTCAGCCTAAGGCTGTTACTGCCATCATGGGTGATGATGTGCGTTGGGTTGGCAACGAAGGTGGATTGGGCCGTGAGACAGAATGGAGTGCTACGGTTATCCCCCCTGGTTCCTACACACACAAGAAGGCTGCCAAGGAAGCTCTCGGTCTTGAGGAGATGTCCAAGGATTTGGGTAGCCGCGAACTGGTAGCTAAGGCTCAGGAGGTGTATTGGTATCCCTCGGAGGTGGATGTTTCCATCCGTCCAGGTTGGTTCTACCATGCAGAGCAGGATGGTCAGGTGCGCTCATTGGCAAATCTGGTGAACATATACTATCGTTCTGTTGGTTGTAATTCAGTGCTTCTGCTCAATATCCCCCCCGATCGCCGTGGTCTTATTCACGAGATTGATGTTCAGCGCATAAAGGAACTCTCTGAGTATATCAACAAGACCTTTGCCACCAACTATGTAGAGAAAGGCAAGCAGGATTGGGCAGCACAGGTAGGCGAGTCCAAGGAGTATGATGTAAAGCCCGGTGCTATGGTGAACACCTTCCTTATTCAGGAGGATATCACCAAGGGTCAGCGCGTGGAGGATTTCCTCGTGGAGGTGTATAGCAATGGGGCATGGCAATATGCCACCGAGGGTACTACCATCGGTTACAAGCGTCTGTTGCGTTTCTCAGATTGTCAGCCCGAGAAGGTTCGTGTTACCATCCGTGGTGCACGTGCAACGGCCAATATATCTAATGTAGGCTTGTATTATGCCGAACCCTTGCAGGACAAGAATGCACGTGTGAGACTTAGCGATGTGAATACAGCAGAATGGAAGGCCGTTGGTGCAGATGCAGCTCAGGCCTTCGACGGCAACACCGCAACGGCATGGACAACAGATGGCCTTTCTGCCTTGGTGGTGGATATGGGCAAGGAAGAAAGTATTGCAGGTTTCTGCTATGCTCCAATAGCTGCCGAGGACCTCAGTGGTACTATCTACAAGTACAACTTCTATGTCAGCACCGACGGTCAAAACTGGACAAAGTGCAATACCAATGGCGAATTCAGCAATATCATGCACAATCCCGTACCATACTTCGTTCGCTTTGGCAAGAACTACCAGGCACGCTACTTCAAGCTGGAACCCATCAGCGAAATCAAGTCTGCCCAAAAGACAACCATCGGTGAAATCGGCGTTTTGGTGAAGTAAGAAAGGAAAACAGAGAATCCCCAAGCAATAGTTTAAAACTAATATTATCAAGTGCCCCCAAAAAGTCAAACACTTTTTGGGGGCACTCAATGTTGGATTTAAATCACTCCGCGCACCTTGTCGTCGAAGGCGGAGAGGGCGGCTTTGGCGCCTTCACCCATGGAGATGATAATCTGCTTGTATGGTACGGATGAGACATCGCCGGCGGCATAGACGCCTGGCACGCTGGTGCGGCAATAGGTGTCGGTGATGATCTCTCCAATGCGGGATTTCTCCAACTCACCGAAAGGCTGGCTATTGGCGCTGAGGCCTATCTGTACGAATACTCCGTCCAGGGGCAGGTCGTGCTCGGCCTCGGTTGTGCGGTTCTTCAGGCGGAGGGCTGTTACCTTTTCTCCATTGCCAATGACCTGCAGGGTTTGGGTTGAGGTGAGAATCTCCACATTGGGCAGACTCTTTGCCTTGTCCTGCAGTACCTGGTCGGCCTTCAGTGTGTCCATGAACTCAAGGACAGTAACCTTCTTGCAGATACCTGCCAGGTCTATTGCTGCCTCGACGCCCGAATTGCCGCCACCCACCACGGCAACCTCGCGTCCGGCATAGAAGGGACCGTCGCAATGCGGGCAGAATGCAACTCCGCGACCGATGTATTCCGCTTCGCCCTCCACATTGAGCCGGCGCCAACCGGCACCTGTGGCTATGATTACGGCTGGAGCAGAGAATACCTCGCCGCCCTTTACCGTGATTTCCTTCTCCTTGCCAAGCAGGGAGGTGCTCTCGATGCGGCGGTTCTCGAACAACTCTATGGTGGGGTAGTGTGCAAGATGGGTGCGCAGGTTGTCGGCCAGTTCGCTACCCGTGGTATATGGTATTGATATCAGATTCTCTATGCCTACGGTGTCCTTCACCTGTCCGCCAATACGCTCTGCCACCATGGCCACCTTCAGTCCCTTGCGTGCAGAGTATATGGCCGCCGATGCTCCGGCAGGGCCTCCACCAAGTACAATGACATCGAAAAGTCGGTGGAAAGGGGCGTTTTCATCGCTTCCGGTTTCTTGTGATGGCGGGAATGCCTCCTCCAGTTTCTCCAGCAGTTCTCCCAGGGAACCGCGTCCCACGTGTATCATCTTGCCTTTGCAGAAGACTGCTGGCACGGCCTGCACGCCCAGCTTGTCCACTTCGCTCTGGAAGAGTGCACCGTCCACCATTTCGTGACGGATGTTGGGGTTGAGCAGGGCAAAGATGTTCAGTGTCTGCACCACATCGGGACAATTGGTACAGGTAAGCGAAACGAAGGTCTGCAGATGGATGTCGCCCTTCAGGGCACGGATGCGCCTTGCCACTCCCTCGTCGGGCAGGTTCTTGCCCTTGCCGTCGGCATTCAGTATGGCCAGGAGCAGGGATGTGAACTCGTGCCCGTTGGGTATGCCACGGAAGGAAATGCCGGTTTCTTCGCCATTTTTCAGCAGGGCAAAGCCAAGGGTGTCGTCATCGGTTTCGTGAACCTCCACCTTGAGGTGGGAGGATGCGCCCTGAAAGTCGTTCAGGAACTCTAACAACTGCTTGCTTTCCTCTCTTCTGGGGGAATGGCTGATGCGAAGGGTATAGTGCGCTTCCAGAGTGCGGAAGACGTCGGTAACTTGTTGGAGAATGGAGGTATCTAACATATTGAATCTGTGTTTAAGGGTTGGTTTAAGTTAGGGGCAGACATCTGTCCGCCCCCAACCGAATGTATTAGATTTATAGTTTGCCTACAAGGTCGATGCTGGGTTTCAGAGTGTCGGCACCCTGCTTCCACTTGGCGGGGCAAACCTCGCCGGGATGGTTGGCAACGAAGAGGGCTGCCTCAACCTTGCGTACCAGTTCCTCGGCATTGCGGCCGATGCTGTTGTCCTGAATCTCAGCAATCTTTATCTTTCCCTCGGGATTTACCAGGAAGGTGCCACGGTATGCCATGCCATCCTCCTCTATCATCACGCCGAAGCCGCGAGAAAGAACGCCGGTGGGGTCGGCCAGCATGGGATAGTTGATCTTGCGGATGCTCTCGGAAGCATCGTGCCAAGCCTTGTGAACGAAGTGAGAGTCGGTGCTAACGGAATATACCTCCACGCCCAGGCTATTAAGCTTGTCGTACTGCTCTGCCAGGTCTACCAGTTCGGTGGGGCACACGAAGGTGAAGTCGGCAGGATAGAAAAAGAACACTGCCCACTTGCCCTTTACATCGTTGCTGGATACTGAGGTGAAGCTGCCGTTGTGGAAAGCCTGTACGTTGAACTCGGGGAGAAGAGAATTGATAATAGGTGTCATAATCGTTTTCTTATTTTTAGTTGTTAATTGCTATTTGTTTTGTTTTCTCGATGCAAAAGTATAGCAATATTTCCGACTAAAGAAAGAAAAACGATTGAACGATTTTATGGGTCGATAGATGGCGTCTATAACGTGATGTAAACTATTGGTTTCTAGCTCGGTGCTTAGGATTTTGAGTGCAGATTCGTTCAACTTTAATCGTTAAACGCTCACCGCTCACCGTTAATCTACACCAGCGTTTGCCCAGCATTAAGTTTTAGCATGCTCTTGGGTATGCATGCCTGTATCTCGCTAACGAGCACATTCAGCATCGTCTGACGTATGAAATTGCGGTTGGTAAGCAATACCAGCTCTCGGGTGGGTATGGGAATAGCAAACGGGCGAACCAGTTCCTTTTGCGAATCACTTAGTTGCAGGGAGGCAAGTTCGGGTATGAACGTGATGCCCATGCCGCTCTCCACCATTCGCATGAAGGTTTCCATGCTGCCCAGGCCATACGCCAACTGGCTGGTTTGTGATGCCTTCATCTGGCAGAAGCGTACCATCTGGTCGCGGAAGCAATGCCCCTCGTCCAACAACCAAAGCTGTCCGCTGGCGGCCACATCGGAGGTGCGGATGGATTCCCTGGCAAACAAGGGGTCTTCTCGTGATACATAACCCACGTACCTTTCATAGAAGAGCGAGGTTTGAGCATAGTCCTCCAAACCGTCAATGGCGGCAAGTATGCCGGCATCTATGTCGCCCTGTAGCAGGGCACTCTTTATCTCGTGCGTCTTCATTTCCTTCACCCTGATATCCAAAGAAGGATACTTCTTCATCAGTTGCGGAAAGAAGCGCGGAAGCAGGTAAGGGGCTATGGTAGGCAGGATGCCCAGGCGGAATGTACCCTGCAAAGACTGCTGCTCCTCCAGGATAATGTCCTTGATGCTTTCTGCCTGCTCCAGCACTTCGCGAGCACGGAGTATGACCTTCTCTCCAACTGGTGTGGGGCGAATGGGCTGACGGTTGCGGTCGAACAGTTTTGCCCCCACCTCCTCTTCCAGTTTTCCTATCATGGCGCTGAGCGTTGGTTGGGTTACATTGCAAGCATCGGCAGCCCGTCCGAAGTGGCCGTATCGGGCAACAGCCAGGATATATTCAAATTGTTGCAGGGTCATAGTTGGATAGTATATATATAATAAGGTGTATGTGTTTATTGGTATTACGTATGGTGCTTATACAATCCTATATCTCCATAAGCTTTTGCTCAAATTCCTTCTTGGGATATAGGGCTATGGCATGGATGCGGCTTCTGTAGTTGTAGATGGTAGGCAGGGAATAGTTTAGGAAATGTGCTATTTCCGCAATGTCCTTTACTCCAAGGCGGATTAGGGCGAAGATGCGTAGTTCGGGTGTAAGGTGTCCGCCATTTGGAGGGGTTATCCTGTGCTCTGGTTGCAGAAGTTCGTTGAAGTGCTGTACAAAGTTGGGATGAGTGTCAAGGAAGGCCGTGTCGAAGTCGTTGAAGAACCGCTGTTTCTCCTCGTCGAAATACTGTCTGGACTTAAGTTGCTTGACAATGTCGTTCTGTTTTCCTGCCTTTGCCAGGCGGAGCAGGTCTTTGCGGTACTCGTTCATGTTCTCTATGTATGAACGGCATCGGTTTAGGTAGAAAGTGATATACTTCTCCTTTGTGTTATCCAGTTTCTTAAGATCGGCATTTGCCTCTCCCAGCAATCGGTTGGCATTCTCCAATCTGGAGTTGCTTATGTATAGTTGTGAGCGTGCATACCTAAGGCGTTTGGATTCGAAGTAAAAGTACACGGCAAAGCATATTATCATCAATGTCAGCGTGGCAAAGGCAATGACGGCCATATATCTTGCGCTGCTTTCCTTGTTGAGTGCTTCCTGGTGCGCATGGTCGATAATAGGGTAGATTTCAGCAATGGCAATGGAACGAAGGCGAGCATTGCAGAACGTGGCATCCTCCATGGCGCAAACCATGTAGTTGTAGGCCCGCTCGATGTCGCCGCGTTCGTACAGCGCCACGGCAAGTTCCTGCAAGGCAATGTATTCTGTCACACCACGGCGTATATCATGTATGGCGGTGCGTGCCATATATTGTACAAGGCTGTCCGTTTGCCCAAGGTGTCTTTTCACCGTGCCCATATTATATAAGGTATATGCCAGTTGCTCGCCCTTTGCCTGTCCCTTGATTCTCATCAGCAGGCTTTCGGCAGCTTTTATGTTCCCCTGGCTTATTTCCTTATCGGCCATGCACACCGCATGGCTGACAGGATCTGTTTCCAGTATCAGGATAGAATCGCGGTAGTGCTCGGTCAGGCTGTTGTAGCTTTCTTGTACGTCGCTCAGTGCCTTGGTGTACTCTGCCAGCCATCCGTATATAGTGCGCCGGACATGCATATATTGCAACAAGCCTTCAGGTGTGCTAATTCTTTTCTTTAAACTGTCCAATTGGGCGTTTGAATGGTGGTAGGTTCCCATAATTCCCATTGTAAGGGATTGTTTTATCAGCGCCACCTCCTGCATCTTCCTTTCCTTGCACTTTACGGCCTGGGCATAGAGCAGTTTGGTATAGAGTAGGGCAGAGTCGCTTTGGAAATGGGCATAAGCATTGTATAACTCGTGGTAAACATTCATCAATGCCTTGCTACAGACAACCAGCTTTATTTGTTGGAGGCTGTCGATGGATTGGCGCTTTTCTGCATGGTATCTGGCTTTGTTACGTATGGTCTGGTCAAGTTCCTTCAGTATCTCCTGGTTGCTTGCCTGGCTTCGGCATATGTTAGGTGTGAATATAACAAGGATACAGAGAAGAATTGCTTGTTTCATGGGTAGTTAGATAAGGTTTATGCGAAGACAAATTTACGAAAATATAATTAAATAATGAAGTTAAGGATAGAGAATTTGCTGTAAAATCCGTTTTCTAAATCTACATTTTAATATCCTTGTATTTTCGTAAAACGCAGATAATCAGTACTTATTCTCGTTTATACTTCTACATTATTTTTATATTGATGTCTGTGATGTTATAAAAAAGAATAAATTAGCATTCGGAAAACCTTAAACAACAAACCATACCATGTTCAGACGTTTTTATTTTGTATTTCTTCTAACCATTTGTGTAACAGCAATATGCAGTGCTGCTCCAACCAAGTTGGGCAAGACAGAGGTTCATCCGTCCTTTTGGTGGGCAGGTATGAAAAATACCACCCTACAGGTACTGATATACAGTGACTTAGTGAAGGATTGCGAGGCAGTGCTTTCTGGTGCTGAAGGAGTGATTATTGACCACGCTGTAAGACTGAAGAACCAGAACTATCTGATTCTCTACCTGAATACCAATGGCGCAAAGCCCCAAAAGTTCAGCATAAAACTCTACAAGGGCAAGAAACTCTGCAAGGAGATCCCTTACGAACTGAAGCAGCGTACTTCACGCCCTGTCAATTCGTTTGATGCCGGTGATGTGGTGTACCTGCTCATGCCCGACCGTTTTGCCACCGGTACCACCGACGAGCAGAAGAAGCAGATGTACAAGGGCATGAAGCAGGATACATGGAGCAGTGCTGACATGGCACGCCACGGAGGTGACCTGGCTGGTATGACACAGCACCTTGACTACTTGCAGGACCTTGGTGTAACGGCTATCTGGCATACTCCTACTTTGGAAAATGACATGCCCGAACAGAGTTATCATGGTTATGCCATTACCAATTACTACCGTACTGATCCGCGTGTCGGCAGTAATGAGGATTACAGAAATTGGGTAGACGAATGCCATAAACGTGGCATAAAGGTTATTAAGGACATCGTGTTCAATCATTGCGGTAGCGAGAACTTCCTCTTCCGTGACCGTCCTGCCGATGACTGGTTCACCTACAATAGTATATATACCCCCACCACCTATAAGACTGGCATGCCTGGTGACCCCAATAGTTCAAAACTGGACTTCGACCTTACCGTAGACGGATGGTTCACTATGGCAATGCCCGATTTCAACGGCAGAAACCCTCTCGTTGCCGATTATCTGATACAGACAAGCATCTGGTGGATAGAGTATGCTGGCATAGATGGCATACGCCAGGATACCTACCCTTATAACGACTTTGACTTTATGCGCCGTTGGTGCATGGATGTGGAGAGGGAGTATCCCGGTTTCAATATCGTTGGAGAGACATGGATCAACAATCCTGTAGCTGTGTCATACTGGCAGAAGGACAGCCCCCTGGCAGCGCCCAAGAATAGTGAACTGAAGACCGTGATGGATTTCCCCATGATGTATATGCTGAACTCATGCGTGGACGAGGAGACCGATACCTGGGACCACGGCTTTGCACGCCTGTGCGACCTTCTTGGTCAGGACAGGGTCTATGCCAACCCCAACAGCGTGTTCACCTTCCTTGCCAATCATGATACCAACCGTTTCCAGCCCACAGAGGAGAAGGCCAAGGATATCACACGCTATAAGCAGGCACTTGCTCTGTTGCTTACCCTGAGAGGCATACCCCAGTTGTATTATGGTGATGAGATAGGCATGTATGCCAACAAGAGTGTTAACGATGGTGCCCTGCGCCAGAACTTCCCTGGCGGATGGCCTGGCGACAAGAACAATGCCTTCAGTACAGAGGGACGCACAGAGTTGCAGGCACAATACCACGACTACACACGCCGCCTGCTAAACTGGCGCAAGGGAAACGAGACGGTTTGCTACGGTTCCCTAGTACAGTTCACCGTGCGTGATGGTGTTTATGTCTATGCCCGTGTGAAGGACGGAAAGACCGTTACCATCATTGCCAACGGTACCAGCAAGCCTGCCAAGGCCAAGGCTTCTATATATAAAGAGGTATTGCCTACAGGTCGGGCATACGACGTGATAGGCGACAATATTGTGACGCTGGGTGAGGAAATAGAACTTGCACCCAAGCAGATGATGATACTTGATTTCACCAAATAACCAATCCACCAACCATGAAACATTCATTATTGACTATTGCATGTATCTGCCTTGCCACTATGGCAGGATATGCACAGAAGCAGACCAGCCCCGACGGCAAGGTGGAACTTGACTTCCGTCTTGATGCCAAGGGACGCCCCGTCTACAGCCTTAAGATGGATGGCAAGACTATCATTGCCGACAGTTATCTCGGTCTCCAGCTCAAGGAAGAGAATCCGGAAAAGGCTACAGATTTTGAATACAGCCAGTTTGCCGCCAAGCAGGAGATAGAGAAGCGTGCTGATATGCAGACAGGCTTCAGCGTCGATAAGGTAGAGACATCCACCTTCGACGAGACGTGGATTCCCGTTTGGGGCGAGGAGACAGAGATACGCAACCACTATAATGAAATGCTTGTAACTTTGGACCAAAAGAAGAACGACCGCCAGATAGCGGTTCGCTTCCGCGTGTTCAATGACGGCCTGGGATTCAGATACGAGTTCCCCAGCCAGAAGAACCTCACCTATTTTATTATTAAGGAAGAGAAGAGCGAGTTTGCACTGACCGGAGACCACAAGGCGTGGTGGATAGCAGGTGACTATGATACTCAGGAGTATGAGTGGCAGACAACAAGGCTCAGTGAGATTGAGGGCAGGATGCCAAAGGCTATAGCCCCAAACAGCAGCCAGACCCCGGCAGGTCCCACAACGGTACAGACCGCTCTGCTGATGCAGACCGAGGACGGCTATTTCATCAACCTGCATGAGGCGGCTTGCATAGATTATGCCACAATGCACCTGACATTGGAGCGGCCCGAAGGCAGAGGCATGGTCTTCGTGAGCCACCTGACCCCCGATGCACAAGGCAATAAGGGACACATGCAGACACCGAGAAGCACCCCTTGGCGTACGGTCATCGTTGGCCGTACTGGTGCAGACATTCTTGCCAGCCGCATGACACTTAATCTGAATGACCCCTGCAAGATAGAGGATACCAGTTGGATAAAGCCCACAAAGTATATCGGTGTGTGGTGGGAAATGATCCAGGGTGCTTCTTCCTGGGCATATACCGATGACGTGTATAGTGTGCAGTTGGGCGTTACCGACTACAAGAATCTGAAACCCAATGGCAAGCATGGTGCCAACACCAAGCATGTAAAGGACTATATCGACTTTGCCGCAGAGCACGGCTTTGATGCCGTTCTGGTGGAAGGATGGAATGAAGGCTGGGAGGACTGGTTCGGCAAGCAGAAGGACTACGTCTTTGATTTTGTGACACCTTATCCCGACTTTGATATTGCCGAAATTAGCCGCTATGCCAAGGAGAAGGGCGTGAAGATGATAATGCACCACGAGACCAGTTCCAGCACGGTCAATTACGAGCGTCATCTGGAGCAGGCCTACGAACTGATGAACAAGTGGGGCTATACCAGCGTGAAGAGCGGATATGTTGGCGACATCGTCCCCTATGGTGAACACCACTATAGCCAGCCGCTCAACAACCACTACCTGTATTGTATCAAGAAGGCAGCCGAGCACAAGATTACTGTTAATGCCCACGAGGCAGTACGTCCTACGGGCATTTGTCGCACATATCCCAATCTGATTGCTAATGAGAGCGCCCGAGGAACCGAGTACGAGAGTTTTGGAGGCAACCCTGTGGACCACACCACCATCCTGCCCTTTACCCGTCTGATAGGTGGCCCAATGGACTATACCCCCGGTATCTTCGAGATGGATTGCAGCAAGATGAATCCCACCAATACCAGCCATGTACGCAGCACCTTGTGCCGTCAGCTTGGTCTTTACGTGGTTCTTTACAGTCCCTTGCAGATGGCGGCAGACATAATAGAGAACTACAAGTCACGTATGGACGCCTTCCAGTTCATCAAGGATGTTCCCGTGGAATGGAAGAAGTCCGTATATCTTGAGGCTATGCCTGGTGACTATGTTACCATTGCGCGTCAGGACAAGAACAGCAGTGACTGGTACATTGGAAGCAGCGTGGATGAGAACGGACACAGCAGCGTGCTGAAACTGGATTTCCTTACACCAGGCAAGAAGTACGAGGCAACAATCTATCAGGATGCCAAGGGAATCAGTTGGGACAACAACCCAAGCACCTACGAGATTCGCAAGCAGAAAGTTACAAGCAAGAGTGTGCTGAAGCTGCAGAGCGCACCAGGAGGTGGTTTTGCCATATCCTTGAAAGAGATAAAATAATCTAACAACAACCTAATAATTAACCTAAACAATCTAAAACTAATTCGCATGAAAAGAGTGAATTCAGCGATGCAGAGATGTTGGGTCATGCTTATGGCTCTCATATTCTGTGTCAGTGCCTTTGCACAGACAACTGTGAAAGGACTTGTGAAGGATGACTTGGGTGAACCACTGACAGGCGTAAGGATCGCAGTCAAGGGTGGACAGGCCATCGGAACGACGGATTTGGAAGGTAAGTTTCAAATCAAATGTGAAAAGGGGACTACCCTGGTGTTCACTTACATGGGTTTCCTCCCAAGTGAAGTGGTTGCAACAGCAAATATGCTGGTTGCGATGAAGGCGGATACCAAGACTTTGGACGAGGCTGTGGTTATCGGTTACGGTTCTGTGAAAAAGAACGATATGACCGGTAGTGTCGTGGCTTTCCGTCCCGACGAGAAGAACCATGGTATGATTACCAGCCCTCAGGAGATGCTGCAGGGTAAGGTTGCCGGTGTGGTAGTAAACACCCATAGCGGTGAACCCGGTGCTGGTGCTATGATCCGTGTGCGTGGCGGTTCTTCTTTGAATGCCAGCAACGATCCCCTTATCGTCATCGACGGTATGCTTATGGACAACAATGCCACCAAGGGTATGTCCAATCCTCTGTCTCTGGTTAATCCCAATGATATTGAGAGTTTCACCATATTGAAGGACGCAAGTGCCACCGCCATCTATGGTAGCCGTGGTTCTAACGGTGTTATCCTCATCACTACCAAGAAGGGTAGGGTTGGCGGTCCCGTTAAGGTAAGCTACAATGGTTCCGTATCATTCTCAACCAATTTCAATACCCTCGACGTGATGAATGCGCAGGAATATGTCGACTTCATTACCAACTACTATGGTGAGGGTAGCAAGGCATGGAATCTGCTTGGCTGGAAGAAGCGCGATGCCGATGGCAATCCCTTGAAGGAGTTTGGTACATATGATACCGACTGGCAGAACGAAATCTACCGTACAGGCGTGAACCACGACCATAACATCACCTTGCAAGGTGGCGTACAGGCTGAGGATAAGTCTGTCTTTGCTATGCCATATCGCGTGAGTGTGGGTTACACAGGTCAGCAGGGTATCCTCAAGGGCAGTGACTACAAGCGTCTGACTGCCAGTGTTAATCTGAATCCCTCGTTCCTGGACAATCATCTGACCTTCAATATGAACGGAAAGTTCGTGAAGAGTTGGACCAAGCCCGGTAACGGCGATGCTATCGGTGCAGCAGTAGGCATGGACCCCACACAGCCTATCAAGGACATGGAGAATCCCAAGTTCAAGAACTATGGCGGTTACTTCCAGTGGGTACAAGAGGCTGAGTACGGTAATCCCAACTGGGGCTACACTTATCAGCAGGGTCCCAAGAATGCTGTTGAACTGGTGAACAACTATGGTTTCGACAAGGATGCATGGGTGTTCATGGGCAACGTGGATGCTGCCTATAAGATTCATGGTTTGGAAGACCTTTCATTGCATGTGAATGCTGCAGGCGAATGGACCGACGGTAAAGAGAGCAGAAATCACTCTCCCTATTCAATGTCCGGTTACTACTATGGCAGCTATGGATGGAATACTGAGGAGAAGCAGAATCTCCAGTTGAGTGCGTACGCCGCATACGACAAGGAGTTCAACAAGAACCACAGCCTGAACGTAATGGCAGGTTACGAATGGAGCAAGTTCCAGTATATGGGTCGCGAGAAGTTCTGGGGCTACTATCCCGAGGGCGACAGAAAGTACAATGCCGATCCTGCACAGAATATCTATGATCCCACGGGCTATCCCGAGGACGGCAAGCCTTGGGGCAACCGCCTATATATGGTATCATGGTTTGGCCGTGCCAACTACAGCCTGATGGACCGTTATCTGTTCACCTTCACCGCTCGTGCTGACGGTAGCAGCCGTTTTGCTAAGGGCAACCAGTGGGGTTTTTTCCCCAGTGCCGCTTTTGCATGGCGCATCAATGATGAAGGCTTCATGAAGAATGTGGATGAGGTAAGCGAGATGAAGTTGCGTCTGGGCTGGGGTAATACCGGCCAGCAGGATTTCCCCGGTATGTACCATTACTACCTGCCTGCTTACAGGGATAACACATCCGATGCCTATACCTATCCTTTGGGTGGTACCGATGGCAGCATGACAAAACCCGATGCATATAATGCAGATCTTCGTTGGGAGACAACCACTACCTACAACGTAGGTCTTGATCTGGGTTTCCTGAACCAGCGTTTCACTATGAGTGTTGATGCTTATATGCGCAAGACTACCGACTTGTTCAACCTGAACAGCGTGCCCACAGGTTCAAACTTCAATAACAAGGTGTACTCCAACGTAGGTTCTCTCACCAATCGCGGTGTCGAGTTCTCTTTCGTGGCACGTCCCGTTGTCACCAAGGACTGGTACTGGGAGATTGGTGGTAACTTCGGTTACAACAGCAACGAGATAGATGAACTCTATGGCGGCCGCGATATGGTGGAGGGTGGCGTATGGCATGCCACCGAGGCCATTACATACCACAAGGTTGGTCTTCCTGCCAACAGTTTCTATGTATACCAGCAGGTTTACGGCGAAAACGGTCAGCCCCTAATGGGTGTTTATGTGGACCGCAATGGTGATGGCGTCATCACCGATCAGGACCGCTACTTCTACAAGAGCACCACATCGCCCTGGACAGCGGGTCTGAGCACACGTCTGCAGTACAAGAACTGGGACTTCGGCATGAATTTCCGCGGTTCCTTCGGTGGATATGTATACAATGAACTGGAAGCAGGCATGGCAAACATCGGCCAGGCATACACCCAAAAGGGTGAGGGTTGGCTGAACAATGCAACTGCCGACCTCGTGAAGATGGGTTGGACATCATATATTTACGGTGCATCCGACTACTTCGTGCAGAACGCTTCTTTTGTCAAGTGCGACAACATCACTCTGGGTTACAACTTCGAGAACTTGTTCAAGGGGCAGAAGTACCAGGGCATCAGCGGTCGCTTGGCATTCAGCGTGAGCAACGTATTCTATATTACAAAGTACAAGGGTCTGGACCCCGAGCAGACCAGCGGTGCGGAGAGCAGTCTCTATCCCCGTCCCCGTACCTATATGGTTAACCTGAACCTGAACTTTTAATGCAACCAAGACATTATGAAAGTAAATAAGTTTCTATCATATATTGCAACCGGACTGTTTATGGCCGGAGCAATGACATCTTGCATGGGAGACCTGAACAGCGATGTCATCGATCCAGATGTAAAGCCCCTGGACCCCCAGAAGATGTATGTGAAGTGTTACGCTTCCCTGATAATGGAAGGTAACGACGGCAGTGCCGATTTCGATATCGACGATGCAGGTAAGAGCACCTTGTTGCGTAATATCTACAATCTGGAGTGTCTGAGCACCGATGAGGCCATCTGCTGGTGGACCGACGGTGGCCTGGTGAATGCCAGCTACAACCAGAGTGGTGCAGAGGACCAGGTATTGCGCTTTATGTACTATCGTCTGATGTCCAACATAACTTACTGCAACCATTATCTTGAGACCGAGGCCTGCCTGGCATTGGGCAAGGACAAGGCCGCTGAGGTACGCTGGATTCGTGCATACAACTATTATGTGCTGGCAAATACCTTCGGCAATGTACCTTTCCTGACCAAGATTTCTTCCGAGGCAGCACCACGTGCCACACGTGAGGAGATGTACCACTGGCTGGTTGCTGAGTTCCGTGCCGTGGAAGAGGACCTGCTCGAGGCCCGTCCCAAGAGTTCTTCTGACCCCAATTATGGTCGTCTGGACAAGGCTGCTGCATGGCTTATGCTCAGCCGTATGTATCTGAATGCCGAGGTGTGGAAGGGTGACTTCAACGATGCCAACGGCGGCAACCTTCTGGACTCTGTCAAGGTGCTGTCCGACAAGATCATCACCGAGGGCAAGTATGAACTTTTCACCGGTGAATCTGACGTAACCGTAGAAGGCGTGGATTGCCACTATACTGCATACGACATGCTCTTCATGGCCGACAATGGCGAGAGCGGTGCTGCCGCTGAGGCTATCCTGCCTCTGTTGCAGGATGGTGCCGTTACACGCGG
>JAZRIA010000064.1:0-13924 GCA_045645045.1 Bacteroidaceae bacterium
GATGGACGCCATCAAGAAGGGTATGGATGCCAACGAGGCTCTGAAGAGTGTTACAGGTACCTATGGCCGCACAAAGGTCGAGGATGGTGCTGTAAAGAGTATTGACCCCCGTAAGGACTAATATTTGGAGGAACAAGACTATGATTAGAGAAGTAAAATTCGAGTCACAGGACCGTCGTATCAAGCAGATTCTTGCTTGTCTTAACAGCCACGGTATCGCCTCCATCGAAGAGGCAAACGAGATTTGTGATGCAGCCGGCATCGATCCTTACAAGACCTGTGAGGAGACACAGATGATCTGCTTCGAGAACGCAAAGTGGGCTTACGTAGTAGGTACCGCCATCGCTCTGAAGGAGAAGGCTAAGGACGCCGTAGAGGCTGCCAACTATATCGGTGAGGGTCTGCAGAGCTTCTGTATCCCTGGTTCTGTAGCCGACGACCGCAAGGTAGGTATCGGCCACGGTGAGCTGGCTGCACGTCTGCTCTCTCCCGAGACCAAGTGCTTCGCATTCCTGGCAGGTCACGAGTCATTCGCAGCTGCCGAGGGTGCTATCAAGATTGCACAGATGGCCAACAAGTCAAGACCAGCCGACAAACCCTTGCGTTGCATCCTGAACGGCCTTGGCAAGGACGCTGCCATGATCATCAGCCGTATCAACGGTTTCACCTATGTGCAGACTCAGTTCGACTACTTCACCGGCGAGTTGAAGATTGTCAACAAGAAGGCATACAGCAACGGTCCCCGTGCTGCCGTTAACTGTTACGGTGCCGACGACGTTCGCGAGGGTGTTGCTATCATGTGGCACGAGGACGTAGACGTATCTATCACAGGTAACTCTACCAACCCCACCCGCTTCCAGCATCCCACCGCAGGTACCTACAAGAAGGAGCGCGTACGTGCTGGCAAGGCATACTTCAGCGTAGCTTCTGGTGGTGGTACCGGCCGTACCCTGCACCCCGACAACATGGCTGCAGGTCCCGCTTCTTACGGTATGACCGACACTCTGGGCCGTATGCACTCCGACGCTCAGTTCGCAGGTTCTTCATCAGTTCCCGCTCACGTGGAGATGATGGGCTTCCTGGGTATCGGCAACAACCCCATGGTAGGTTGCTCTGTAGCATGCGCAGTACAGGCCGACCTGTACCTGAACAAGAAGTAATTGCAAGTTAACGCATTAACCACATAAAGTTAATGCACAACTACAATTCATATTATATCTCCTATAGCCTAACACAACATGGCTATAGGAGATTTTTACTAACCAACAACTGCAAAAAAGACATGAACAGAAGCGAACTTATAACCGCCGTTGCCGAGCGTACAGGCAGCACTAAGAGTCATGCAGCACTTATGGTGGATACCGTCCTGGGTGTAATTGCCGACCGCCTGACAGAGGAACGCGAGGAAGTGGCCATTGCCGACTTCGGACGTTTCTCCATCAAGCAGCAGGCAGAGCGCCAGGGCTTCAATCCCCAAACTGGCGAGAAAATTACTATCGAAGCAAAGGAAAAGATTGTCTTCAAGGCATCAACAAGTCTGGAGTACTACAGCCGCAAGCACAACTGACAAGCATTGCCCTAACTAATCTCTCATAGAAGTAAGGGTATAGATATTCAGACCTATGGTTCTTCTTTACAGGACAAGTCCCCCGAAGAAAAGGGACGAGGCCTGTAATAAGAACCATAGGTCTCTATTTTTGTTAAGAAAACATATAATAATAATGTATATTTCCATATAGTCAGTTAAAATATGTATCTTTGTACTCTGAATTATATAAACAGAGATAGTGACATTATGGAACAAGGCGAACTACATAAAGGACTCACCTCGCAGGAGGTGGAGGATAGCAGAAAGAAAAACGGTTCGAACATACTGACCCCGCCCAAGAAGACCTCGCTTTGGGTGCAGTTCATGGAGAAGTTTGAAGACCCCATCATACGCATCCTGCTCTTTGCGTGGGTGCTGGCCATGATAATCTCGGCAATACATTGCTGGGGACCCGACCAGAAGGGACTGGAGGCTTTCATAGAACCCGTGGGCATCTTCTTTGCCATAATGCTGGCAAGCACCATAGGCTTCTTCTTCGAAGCCAAGGCGGCAAAGGCCTTTGAGGTGCTGAACCAGGTGAACGACGACATAGCGGTGACGGTAATACGCAACGGGCACGTCACAGAAACCACCAGGGCAGACATAGTGGTTGGCGACATAGTGATGCTGGGCACGGGCGACGAGATTCCTGCTGACGGCATCCTGCTGGAGTCCGTCTCCCTGCAGGTGAACGAATCCACGCTGACGGGCGAACCTGTAATTTCAAAAACAACGAAAGAAGAGGATTTCGACCACGAGGCCACCTACCCTTCCAATCACGCCATGCGCGGCACTACCGTGGTGGACGGGCACGGCATGATGCAGGTCCGGGCCGTGGGCGATGCCACAGAGTACGGCAAGGTGAACCAGGGCGCACAGATGGACAACAACATAGACACGCCCTTGCAACTACAGCTGAAACGCCTGGCCGACCTGATTAGCAAGGTGGGCTACACCGTGGCCACACTGACCTTCGTGGTGCTCACCGCCAAGGTGTTCCTTCAGGGCGGAGAGGCTGACAACTTCTACTACATAGAGCACATTCTGAACAACTTCATGATAGCCGTCACCCTGGTGGTGGTGGCCGTGCCCGAAGGCCTGCCCATGAGTGTAACGCTGAGCCTAGCACTGAGCATGAGCCGTATGCTGAAGGCCAACAACCTGGTGCGCAAGATGCATGCATGCGAGACGATGGGTGCCACAACAGTAATATGCACCGACAAGACGGGCACACTGACACAGAACCAGATGCGTGTGAACACCACCTCGTTCTTCCCACTGAAGGACCAGCATCTGGCCGAGGACAAGGCAAGTATGCTCATACGCGAGGGCATAGCCATAAACTCCACGGCCAACCTGAACCGCCAGGACGGCACCGTAAAGACCCTGGGCAACCCCACCGAGGCCGCCATGCTGCTATGGCTGGATGCACAGGGGCACGACTACGAGAAGTTGCGTGCCGATGCAAAAATAGTGAACCAGCTTACGTTCTCCACCGAGCGCAAGTACATGGCCACCGTAGTGGACTCTCCCCTGCTGGGAGCCAAGGTGCTGTACATGAAGGGAGCACCCGAGATAGTGCTTGGCCATTGCAAGGACGTGGTCACAGAGCATGGCACCACACCTGCCACCGGCATGCAGGCCGACATAGAGGCGCTACTGCTCTCCTACCAGAACCAGGCCATGCGCACCCTGGGCTTTGCCTACAAGATACTCACCGACAAGGAAGCCGAGGCACCTTACAAGGACGGCCTGTTATCCGTCAAGGACCTCACCTATCTGGGTGTAGTGGCCATATCCGACCCCGTCCGAGAGGATGTGCCGCGTGCCGTGGAGGCATGCCGTAAGGCTGGCATAGACATCAAGATAGTTACAGGCGATACTCCAGCCACCGCACGCGAGATAGCACGTCAGATAGGTATCTGGACACAGGAGGACTCGGACAAGAACATCATCACAGGTCCTGCCTTTGAGGCCCTCAGCGACGAAGAGGCGGCAATGCGCGTGCAGAGCCTGAAGATAATGTGCCGTGCACGACCCACAGATAAGCAGCGCCTTGTCCAGCTGCTTCAAGCGCAGGATGCTGTAGTGGCCGTGACCGGCGACGGCACCAACGATGCCCCTGCACTGAAAGCCGCACAGGTGGGACTTTCCATGGGCGACGGCACATCTGTGGCCAAGGAGGCAAGCGACATAACCATCCTGGACAATTCCTTCTCCAGCATAGTGCAAGCCGTCATGTGGGGACGCTCTCTTTACAGGAACATACAGCGCTTCCTCATTTTTCAGCTTACCATCAACGTGGTTGCCTGTGCCATAGTGCTCATAGGTTCGCTCATCGGTACGGGCTCTCCGCTCACCATCACTCAGATGCTTTGGGTGAACCTCATCATGGACACCTTTGCCGCCGGTGCCCTGGCATCGTTGCCTCCCAGTTGGAGCGTGATGCGCGACCGTCCCCGCCGAAGCGGAGAACATGGCGACTTCATCATCAGCAAGTCCATGGCAAGGACCATCTTCGGCACAGGCATCTTCTTTACCCTACTGCTTGTGGCCGCCATGCTCGTACTTCAGAACAAGGGACACCTGTCCCCACACGACCTCAGTTGGTTCTTCACCTTCTTCGTCATGCTACAGGTATGGAACATGTTCAATGCCAAGGCCTTCATGACAGGACGCTCCGCCTTGGCTGGATTGTGGAAGAGCAAGAGTTTCCTGTGGGTGATAGTGCTAATCGTTGTTGGCCAGTATCTTATCGTCACCTTCGGAGGCAAGATGTTCAACGTGGTGCCCCTCAGCCTCAATGAATGGCTCACCATCTCTGCCATGACCATGCCCGTTCTGCTGTTCGGCGAGATAGCAAGGATAGTAAAATCAAGAATACAAGTAAAGCAAGATGTTTGACAAGCGTTCGGAAGTCCGCCATGCGGAACAGAGTTTCATGGAGGAAAAATGGGGAAAACGCAAGCCATATATGATGATTATCATAGGTATAGCCTGTTACTTTGCTGTTATCTTATTTCTTGCCATACTCATCGCTAATTCAACAAATTAACCAACTCCTCACAAACGAGTTTCTAAGATACTATGGACACAACGGACAGATTCGGCATCGTAATAGAACGCCAGGAGCAGATAGAAAGGCTTATCCGCGAATGGGGCTTCTTGCCTTTCTTCAAGAACGGCATCCCTGGCTTCTCCATCGAGGAGATGACACCGCCCGAACTGCTCTTTGGCGACGACTTCCCTAATGGTCCCTGGGGTTGGAAAGGGCCTATCATTGCCAACTGGGAATCGGCCTATGGCAAGTTCTTCAAGGGCAAGGCTGGTTTCGTGAGCCTGGAATGGCTGCCCGACTTCATGAACTGGCGCCGTTCGCGCCTTCCTATGAAGAAGCAGGACAAGGATGCACGCCACATCTACGAGGTACTGGTGGAGAATGAATCCATGCTTTCGCGCCAACTGAAGAAGGCAAGCGGATTTACCCTTAGCCGCAAGCGCAGGACCTTCAACCCCGAAGACCCGGCAAGTCCTGTGGAGAACCCAAGAAACGGCATGGCCTTCGATTCGCTGATAGCAGGATTGGAAATGGGGACACATGTCTGCATTGCCGACTTTGAATACCTCATTTCCAAGAAGGGCGAACCCTACGGTTGGGGCCTTGCACGCTATTGCACACCAGAGGCCATGTACCCCGACCTCTTCCCCTACGATGACCTGATACAGGGCCGCACACCGCGTCAATCCCGCAAGCGCATCCTCGACCATCTGTGCAGAGTGTTGCCAGATGTTGAACCCTGCAAGATAAAAAAACTCTTAGATTGATGAATACAGATCTTGATTTGACCATAACACGAGGCAAAGCCTCCGACATAGATGCCATCGTACGCTTCCAGGCAGACATGGCCATGGAATCGGAAGGCACTATGCTTGACATGGACAGGCTCCATCATGGCGTAACCTCTGCCATCAACGACGAGCAAAAGGGCATCTACCTGGTGGCCCGTGCAAATGACACCCCAATAGGAAGCCTAATGCTGACACGCGAATGGAGCGATTGGAACAACCAGTGGTACTGGTGGATACAGAGTGTCTACGTAATGCCAGAGTACAGAAAGAAAGGTGTGTACAAAGCCATGTATGCCACACTGAAGGACATGGCACGGGAAAACGGAGTATCACAGATACGCCTGTATGTCGACAGAACCAACCTTTCCGCACAACAGGTTTACCAACGCCTCGGAATGACGGAAAGCCACTACCTGATGTTCGAAGAAACTATCGGAACATAACATTATCCCAAATCGGTCATTAGCGTTATGATGATAATAGCCTTATTTTTGAACCTTTTCGTTAAGCCAATTGAGCGGACTCAAACTTGTTTGAAGTTAGCCTTGGCGAGAAAAGGTCGAATATAATTCAAACAGATGTTTTGCTACTTTGAGGGCGCAATGGGGTTCCATTGTAACCGAGAAGTAACGAAACAGATGACAAAAAGAAGGTCACATTAGCGCGGGACAGTCTAATGAGCGATTTGGGATTATATCAAACACTAAACTACAATACATAAGAATCATGAAGGTTTTAATGATAAACGGCAGCCCTCGCAAGAATGGCAACACCGCCACGGCCCTGGCAGAGGTACAAGGCCAACTAAAAAAAGAAGGTATAGAGAGTGAAATCGTGTGGATAGGCAACAAACCCATACGGGGATGTTGTGCATGTGGCCAATGCAAGGCCAAGGGATTAGGCCAATGTGTCTTCGATGATGACATATGCAACCAGATCTCTGCCAAGTTTGCCGATGCTGATGCCCTGATCGTGGGTTCTCCCGTCTACTATGGCCAACCCAATGGTGCCCTGCTCTCCATCATCCAACGCGCTTTCTATTCCAACGGTACAAGCATCTCCGGCAAGCCTGCCGCATCCATAGCCGTATGTCGCAGAGGTGGAGCAACTGCCGTCTTCGAGACGCTGAACATGCCCTTCCAGATGATGAACATGCCCATTGTTACCTCGCAATACTGGAACATCGTCTATGGCCGCGCTGAAGGCGAATCAGCCCTTGACGCCGAAGGTATGCAGACCATGCGCACCCTTGCCCGCAACATGGCATGGCTTCTGAAGTCCATAGGTGGCAAGCCCGCCCCTGGCCGTCCTGCCGACGAACCTTGGATATTGACAAACGTTATCAGATAGGTAACCATAAATTAATATAATATCATATTAAACTTAAATAAATAATACAAGAAATGAAGAAAACCTTTATCGCTGCCACAATGGCACTGGGCATGGGACTCAGCGCCATGGCACAAAGCACAAATCCGTTGCTGGAGCGCCGTTTCAACACTCCCTACGAGATTGCTCCATTTGAAAAGATTACCACCGAGAACTACCGCGAGGCATTCCTCCGTGGCATGGAGGAGCAGAAGAAGGAGATTGATGCCATTGTGAACAACACCGAGGCACCAACCTTCCAGAACACCATCGTAGCCCTGGACGAATCCGGCCAGTTGCTCAGCCGCACCTCTGGTGTATTCTACGGACTTAGCCGCTCATGCTCCACACCCGAGTACCAGCAGTTGGAAAGCGAACTCTCTCCCCTGCTCTCTGCTCATAGCGACTATATAAATATGAACGAGGCTCTGTTCCAGCGTGTCAAGACCGTGTTCGACAAGATGGAGACCCTGAACCTTAACACGGAGCAGAAGCGCCTTCTCGACAAGACCTACAAGGGCTTTGTGCGTGGTGGTGCTCTCTTGGGCGAGGATGCCAAGAAGAAGATTTCTGAAATCAACCTCAAGTTGGCAAAGTTGCAATTGCAATTCACACAGAACCTCCTTCACGACACCAACAACACCTACGTCACCGTATCCGATGTCAACGACCTTGAAGGCTTGTCGGAAGGCGACATACAGAAGGCTGCTGCTCTGGCGGAGCGCACTGGCGCCAAGGGTCAGTACCGTTTCAACATGCAGCGCCCCAGTTGCAACCCAGTACTCCAGTATGCCAAGAACCGCGACCTTCGTCGTCAGGTGTATGAGATGTACAACAACCGTTGCAACCATGGCGACAAGTACGACAACAAGGCCATCTCGGCTCAAATCGTAGAGTTGCGTCTGGAGTTGGCAAAGATTAAGGGTTTCAACACCTTTGCCGACATGCAGTTGGAGACTCGCATGGCAAAAAAGCCCGAGAATGTCTACAACCTGCTCGACCAGATATGGACACCTGCCGTGGAGGCTGCCGAGCGCGAACTGGACGACATACGCCAGATGATGCGCAAGGACGGCATCAAGGGCGAACCCAAACCTTGGGATTACATGTACTACCTGGACAAGGCAAAGCAGGATAAGTTCAACATCAGCGAGGCTGAAGTTAGCGAGTACCTCGAGATAAACAACGTGATGCAGGGCATCTTCTGGACTGCCACAAAACTCTATGGCATCACCTTCCGCGAGCGCACCGAGGACTATCCCCAGTACCACAAGCAGCAGCAGAGTTGGGATGTCATAGACGAAAACGGCAACCTCATAGCCATCTTCTATAGCGACATGTTCCCACGCGACGGCAAGGGTGCTGGTGCATGGTGCGGACGCTTCCGTGCCCAGTCATACGATGGCACCATGCGCGTTCAGCCCATCGTAACCAATGTATGCAACATGACTCTGCCTGCCAAGGAAGGCGGACCTGCTCTGCAAACAGTTGACAATGTGCTGACCATGTTCCACGAGTTCGGTCATGCCCTTCATTCCTTCTTCCGCGATGTCAACTACCAAGGTGTTGGCGGTGTAGAGCGCGACTTCGTGGAGTTGCCTTCACAGATCAACGAGCACTGGGCTTTCGAACCCGAGGTTCTGCAACAGTATGCACGCCATTACAAGACCGGCGAGATTATCCCCAATGAACTTGTACAGAAGATTGATGCCAGCAGCAAGTATGGCCAGGGCTTTGCCACGGTGGAATACCTTGCCGCCTCTTATGTGGACCTTGACCTGCATGTGCTAACCGAAATGCCCAAGAAACTGGACGTTATGAAGTTCCAGGCTGAGAAGATGAAGAAGCGTGGCATGCCCTCGCAGATTCTGCCTCGTTATAGTGTAACAAACTTCTCCCACACCATGGGCGGAGGCTATAGCGCCGGTTACTACAGTTACATCTGGGCAGAGGTACTGGATGCTGATGCATTCGAGGCATTCAAGGAGACTGGCAACATCTTCAACCAGGAGGTAGCCGCCAAGTTCCGCAAGGAGGTGCTCACACCTGGTGGCATCCTGCCCGGTGATGAGATGTACCGTCGTTTCCGTGGTCGCGACCCCAAGATTGACGGCCTGCTGAAGAACCGTGGTTTCCTTCAGGCACAACCCGGCCAGAAGATTTCTACCGAGAACAAGGCAGGAAAGTAAAGTAAAGGGAAAACTGAAAGGTGAAAACGGAAAACGAAGACGAGGACGATAACGAAAACGAAAACGATGAGGAAAATATCCACCCCCTCCGTCGCTTCGCTCCTCGTCGCCCCTGTCTCAGGGGGACAGTCAGATACAACTGAGTAACGCTATCACCCACTTTCTCCCCCTGAGACAGGGGCAAGTACCCCGCAGGGGGGGAGGGGGTGGATTAAAAGGGAGAACTTTGCGGGTAAGCGGGAGCAGAGGCATGGTAGGGACGCTGCGTGCAGCGTCCGAGAACAGAGAACAAACTCCTCGTTGCATATGGGCGGACGCAGCACGCTGCGTCCCTACAAGCAATACCCAGTACGGCGTGCGGACAACCCGCAGGGGGAGGGGGTGGATAAAACTGAAAACAGGGCGAAAACGATGGCTAACCTCTCCGCTCACCGCTCACCGTTAAAGGTCGCTCACCCGCTCACCGTTAATCATTGCCATGCGAACATACATTGCCATAGACTTGAAGTCGTTCTACGCCTCCGTGGAGTGTGTTGAGCGTGGACTTGATCCGCTCAACACACTTCTGGTGGTGGCGGACGAGAGTCGCACGGACAAGACCATCTGTCTGGCCGTTACCCCGGCACTGAAGGCCTATGGCATCTCGGGACGTGCCCGTCTGTGGGAAGTACGCCAACGTGCCAGCCATCTCGACTATATCGTCACTCCACCACGCATGGGCCTTTATCTGGAGTACAGCAAGAGAGTGACGGACGTGTACCTGAAATACGTTGCCCCCGAGGATCTTCACCGCTACTCCGTGGATGAGGTGTTCATGGACGTGACCAACTACATGTTCCTATATAAGGTATCTGCCCACGAACTAGCCATCCGTATCATCCGCGACGTGCTTCGTACCACCGGCATTACCGCCACAGCCGGTATAGGCGAAAATATGTATCTGGCCAAGGTGGCCATGGACATCGTGGCAAAGCGCATCCCTGCCGACAAGGATGGAGTGCGCATAGCGGAACTCACGGAAAGCGAATACCGCAGACAACTCTGGCACCACCGCCCTCTTACCGACTTCTGGCGTGTGGGGCGCAAGACAGCAGAGAAACTGGCCAAATACGGAGTCACCACCATGGGACAATTGGCACGCATGTCGCTCTCCAGCGAAGCACTCCTGTACAAACTCTTCGGTGTGAATGCCGAACTCCTCATCGACCATGCTTGGGGATGGGAACCATGCCGCATCAGCGACATCAAGGCATACCGCCCGAAATCTTCCTCCGTGTCCAGCGGACAAGTGCTCAACTATCCTTACCCTACCGACAAGGCACGCGTGGTAGTACGTGAGATGGCCGAGGCACTGGCTCTCGACCTTCTGTCCAAACACCTGCTCACACCGCAGATTGTCCTTACCATCGGCTACGATATGGAAAGCCTTGTACGCGAGGACATCCGAAGCTTGTACAAGGGTCCCATCACCACCGACCACTATGGCCGACAGGTTCCCACCCATGCCCACGGAAGCCACAATCTGCCACTTACCACCAGTTCTGCCCACCACATCACCGAGGCTGCCATGCAACTCTATGAGCGCATCATCGACCCCATCCTGCTCGTCCGCCGCATAAACATCACCGCGGCAAACGTGATGTCGGAATCCGAAGGCATGCATCGCCCCAAGGGAGGAGCCGTGCAATTGGACCTCTTCTACGACCTCCCCGAACAGGACAATCCATCCTCACAACAAGACGCAGTTGACACAAAGGAAAGACGGCTTATGGAAGCATCCCTTGCCATCCGCAAGCGTTATGGAAAGAATGCTCTTCTGAAAGGAGTGAACTTTGACGAAGGTGCCACTGGGCGCGAGCGTAACAGCCAGATAGGAGGACATCGCAAATGAACGAATACGAAGACATTATCAACCTTCCCCATTGGAATCCCACAGGCCGGCGCCGTATGAGCATGGAGGCCCGTGCCTCCCAGTTCGCACCCTTTGCCGCTCTGAAGGAAGGTGAGACCGGCGACCCCGTTGATACCACATCCACATGATACTGACATCCCTGATTATCATCTGCCTGCTTTCGCTTGCATCCGACATATTTCTCTGGTACAGAGTAGTACGCCATCACGTTTCGCCTTGGCGCTACCTGCACTGGCTGCCACTTTGCATCATGGCCCTGCTGATAGTCATGATACTTACCGGCACCATGTTCCCGTGGATGTTCAGCCTTGGCATATACCTGTTTCTGCTTGCATGTCTGCCCAGTTGGTTTCATGCCCTCCTGGCACTGATACGCATGCCAAGGGCAGGCTTGGCTCTGCGGTTGGTGCTCATTGGCGTATCGCTTTATGGCATTACATACGGTTGGAAGCATCTGGTTGTCGTGGAGAAGGAAGTGGCATGCCAAACTCTCCCACCATCGTTCCAAGGCTTCCACATTGCTCATATCTCCGACCTCCATCTGGGCACCTATGCCTCACATCCTGAAATTGTGGATAGAATTGTAGAGATGGTAAACGAGGCTTCACCCGACCTTATCGCCTTTACTGGAGACATCGTCAATTCCTCGCCCACCGAACTTCGTCCTTTCATTGAAACGCTCTCCCGTCTTCATGCCCCTTATGGCATTGTCTCCATTCTGGGTAATCACGACTACTGCACCTATGGTCCCAGAAAATCAGCCTCCGAACACAAAGCCCAACTGGAGGAAGTCATTACCATGCAGAGACAGATGGGTTGGAACCTGCTTATGAACGAACACATTGTCCTGCGCAATGGCAATGACTCCATAGCCATCATTGGCGTGGAAAACGACGGGCATCCGCCCTTCCCAGCACGTGCCAACCTCGGCAAGGCCACCGAAGGCATTTCTGCAGGATGCTACAAGATTCTGCTCACTCACGACCCATCACATTGGCGTCGTGCCATACTATCCCACACAGACATCCCACTCACCCTCTCTGGCCATACCCATGCCATGCATCTTCGCATAGGCGGATGGTCGCCCTCTGCCCTGCTCTTTTCCGAATGGGGAGGCCTTTACAAAGAAAACAACCAGTACCTGCACGTCAACACAGGCACTGGTTCCAATATTCCATTCCGTCTGGGAGCATGGCCGGAAATAACAATCATCACTCTCACATCGGCAGGCGTAAAGTGAAGCGCACACCTTTGCTTCCGTCGGCATAGCTTTTGTTTTCCACACCTATCAGGCCACCGTGGTTGCTAACTATCTGTCGACATACGGCCAGGCCTATGCCCTGCCCTCCTTCCTTGGTGGTAAAGAACGGGGTGAAGATATTGTCCACCACTTCCTGCGATATGCCGCCACCATTGTCCTCTACTGACATTACCACATGTCTGCCGTTTTCGGACAGAGCCACCTTCACCCTTACACTTGTTGCCTCCGTTTCCAGAGCGTTCTTCATCAGGTTTATCAGCACCTGCTCTATCTGCGAAGAATCCAGTCGCACAAAGGTTTCGGCACATTGCACATCATACTCCACATGGCAATCCTCCCTTAGCACAGAGGCGCACATGCGCTGGAAGTCTTCCATCAATCGTCCTATGCTAATATTCTCTAAATCAGGGCGAGGTATATTAGACACCGTGCGATACCTTTGCACAAAGTCCATCAGTCCGTTGGCCCTTCGGCTTATGGTGTACAACACCATCTGCACCTCCTCGTTGCTGTATTTCTCCCCTGCCCCGTCGTTAGAAAGGTTCTCCGCCAAGGTGTTGGAGAGCGATACTATTGGAGCCAGCGAGTTCATTATCTCGTGCGTCAGTACACGGATAAGTTTCTGCTGAACTTCAATCTCACCCTGCTCCAGTATGCTTGCCACACTCTGCAGGCTATATAATATATAAGGTATACCGCTTACGAAGACTTGTGTGCGCGATGCGGCATATTGCCTTTCCTCTCCCTCCTTGCTGACATACGATACCAGTTGCGATGCTCCACGTTTCAGGCCTCTCAGTTGCAGGGGCAGTGTATGATGGAGCACGGCCAGTTGGTCAAGGTTGTCAAATCGGAAACCGCACAAGCCCTCTATGGCAGCCTTGTTCATCCATCGCACACGTCCGTTCTCGTCCGTGGCAATCAGTATGGCATCCACCTTGGAGAGCATGGCATCGTAGAGATGCGAATCGCTCACACGCTGGTGCTCCGACTCACGGAACTCGCGTATCACGGCATTTATTTCCTCTGCCATACGTCGTTCCTCGCCATGCAGATGCTCCAGAGAGTATTGCAAGCTGAAATCCCTCATGCGCACCGACTCCAGCATTTGCCTGAGCCGTCGTGTGCTTTTATTGTAGAATATGTTCTGCCAAAAACTCATATTTATTGAACGGAAAACTGAAAACGGAAATCGGAAAACTGTTACTAACAGAAATGTGAAAAGTGAAATTGGAAAACTAGGAAAACAGATAGTACGATTATAAGTTATTCTCTGCTCGCTTAACTGTTCTTATACTTGATGTTATCATTGCTATGATTTCTTTCAAATCCTCGTTGAGAGAAGTAAAAGCAGAATCGTCTATTATATCGCTATTGAGAAGAAGTTCAAGCCAATATTGTGTTTCATCAGCCTCCTTAAGGGCAATTGAAAGTTTGTGAACAAAATCAAGTTTACTTTGTGCGTTTCGTCTTTCTCTTGCGTTAGCACCTATACTTGTACCACTACGTAGCATCTGCTTTGAGATAACAGTCTCCTTCTTATCATGAACCAAAAACTTATAAAAGCGTACTATACGTACAGCAAATGCCATACATTTACTATCAAGTATATTGTCCATAGTTTTATAGATTTAGGCTTACCAACTTATACAAATCACTTTTTCAGATTTCAGCTTTAACCCTTCAAATGTCACCTTTCCGTTCTCCGTTTTCAGATTTCAGTTAGTAACAGTTCTCCGTTTTCCGTTCTCCGTTTT
>JAZRIA010000065.1:0-1306 GCA_045645045.1 Bacteroidaceae bacterium
TGAATGGGTTCAGCCGGTTGGAACCTTCAGACTTGAAATAGCAGAAGGGTATACCAATATTGAGTTGCTCGAGCAGTTGCAAGCTGCCTTTCCCGAATACACTATTTCAATGCCGGATTTGTCCTTGAGTTTGAATCAAAGAATTGTTAACATCGGTATGATTCTGGTTGTGCTGATACTTGGTGGCAGTGTGCTCACCATCGGTTTGATGGGATTCATGAAGATGGAATTGCAGATATTCTCGCTCCGTGCTCGCGAGATGGCATTGCGTCGTACTATGGGTGCCAAGCCCCGACAACTGTTCACACTCCTTGCCATAGAGGTGCTTATCGTCTTTGCGCTCACTGCCTTGGGTGCGGTGGCACTGACTTCGTTCCTGGCAGAATATGCCATCCCCATTGTCCGCAACCTAAACAAAGACATACTGTTCGATGTAGCCCTCATCATGCGCACAGAGTTGTGGTTGGCAGTCATCACCTTCGTCCTTGCCATGCTTATGGCATACGTCAGTGTCCATCGTCAGTTGCATGCCCCAGTGGGCCTACGTGTGGGGCGTAGCCAGAGCGTCAACACCAAGGGGCAGAGCTTTATGCTGGGCACACAGTTTGTGGTGAGCATGATACTGACCTATGCCGTGCTTGGTGCCTTCCTGGCTTTCAGCATTATTGAAAAGGATGAGAACGGAGGCACCAAGGACAATCCATCTATCTACAAGGATGTGATCAAGGCACCTCTAAGCTTAGTCAACATTGCTCCTGATTTTCTACAGGAACTTTCTCTTAATCCCGACGTAGAGGAGGTGGCAGTCTGCATCAGGAACGCTTGTCAGACCGATGGTACCAATCGTGATGAAACCCTGGTGCGCAATTATTGCAATTTTATGCTTCCAGGAGATATTGTCAGTAGTTATGGCTACTGTTACCTGGCCAGCGGAGAGAACCTTATCGACCAGCTTCAGATAGAAGTTACCCCCAACCTGCCCAGCGACACTGCCGTCCACAAGAATTACACCGCCATATATGCGCGCACCGAGCAGGCAGAGCGTCTGCGCCGAAAGTGGAACCTGGATGTGAGCCGCGATGCCGTCACACGTCCTCTGTACCAGCAGCGCTCATACACGCTCATCGGCTATGCACCCTGCTTGAAAGGACACCGTAGTAAATTCCCTGCCACTCCTTCATATTGGATGCTGGACGAGGATATTAATAGTAGAGACTTTAAGAATGGTCGCGAACGTAGCGACCTTGGTTCCGAAACCTTCTACTACATCTTCCCCAAGGAAGGTAAATATAATAAGGTAAAAGAT
>JAZRIA010000066.1:0-3173 GCA_045645045.1 Bacteroidaceae bacterium
AGCAGCACACTGCTTCCAAGCAAAAGCACAACACCTATTATCGTCAGATAGAACAGACCATCGTCTGTCCAATCCCATGCGTTCCATTGCAGAGCCACATAGTATTCGGGCAAGGCACCTGCCAGTTGTTCGCGCAACTGCTGTGCCGTGTAGCCCTCAGCCAGTTCTATCTGCAGGCTATTGATGCGGTTGTACTGCGTTTCAGCGATGTAGTTCTTCTGGCAATATATAATAGCATCGTTGTAATGATCCTCAATGCGTTCAGATATGTTCACCACATCGCGTATGGTGCGCTGGCTACCGTCTATTTCGGTAAGTATCCTGAAACCACGAGGGTCCACACCTTTGCCAAAGACCTTATCGCGGAGGTCGTCCGTTATAAGCACGTCGCCTTCGTTCAGTTCGGGTATCCTTTCGCCCGTGATGGCCGAACGGTATCCGAGGTAATGGTATCTTCGTGGCGAGCACCGGGCAAAGGTGGCAAGGTATGTCTTGGGTTGCGGTGTGTTGTCCTCGAATTCGAAGTTGGTGGCCATCACAGTGACAATACCATGAATCTCCTTCATGGCAGGCAGTTCCATGCTATACAGCCTGTCGATAAATGCCTTGGTGATGTTCACCGTGGGCAATTGTCTGTCTGCTCCGTTGGCATCATGTTTGGCGGTGTTCTTGAATTCCTCTTCGCTCATCTCGTAGATAGTGAACACCGGCCTGCCTTGGTCAATAGAACTGTAATATACGTTGCGTGCAAAGTTGAACATAATATGCACGGTGATGGCAAAGCACACCACACCCACCGCCAGACAGGCAATGGAAATGGCATTCTGCACTTTATATTTCAGCAGATTGCGCCAGGAGATTTTAAAATGATGTAATAACATAGTTTTGAAATGAGAAATGAGAAATGAGAACCGACGCCAAACCGAGTGCAATCAAGCTTGCTTGAATTGCCGAGGTGCGAAGGAGGTAAAGACTGCGAAGCAGGATTAAAGGAGAAAGACCGTGCTGACTATCTCTCCAAATGCACCGCAGTTCCCTGCGCGCGTCCTTAGAGACCTTAAAGACTTTAAAGACCTTAGAGACCTTTTTTACAGCGCGCCCATTCGGGCTGAAAGCCCAGTGAGCGCCAAGCCCAGGGCAAGTTCCACAGGAACGGCGCCCTGGGTATCGGTGGTGGAGGGAAGTGCGCTCTGAAAGAGCAAAAGCTTTGATGGCGCGAAGTGGGAAAAGTGGAGCATTGGGAGAAACACCCCGCAAGATTCTTTCTGCTTTTCTTCTTTTAGTAGCTTTTGCCCCTGTAGGGCGCACCATTCGGGATGTTGTCCACCCAGGGTGTCGGCTCACTTTGTTCGCCTTGCCCTGGGCTTGGGGCTTTTGGGCTTTCAGCCCGAATGGGGGCGCGCTTGGAGAATAAGGTCTTTAAGGTCTTTAAAGTCTTTAAGGTCTCTAAGGACGCGCGCAGGGAACTGCGGTGCATTTGGAGAAACAGTCCGCACGGCAGTTGTACTCTGTACTCTGTGCTCTGTACTCTATTATCTGTCAGTTGTACTCTGTACTCTGTGCTCTGTACTCTAAATTCATTCTTTTTTCACCACCTCCGCGGGTTGAATCTTGCTCACCTTCCATATCTTGTGGCTGATGGTGATGAGGGTGACGGCTACGACAATGAGGATGGCGAGGATGAGGTAGAAGAGTATCATCAGCCAGTCCTTGCTCTCTATGCCATCCAAGGCAAAAGTAGCGAATATGATGATAAAGGCAATGGAGAGTATGCCGACAATGATTCCACTGATGAGAAGCAGGCGCAGGTAATACCTGCCGAACAGACGCATGATGTCCCACGAGTGTGCACCATGAATCTTGCGCAGGGCCACTTCCTTCTGTCGGCCACGTGATTCAAGAGAGATAGCCGAGTAGACACTTGCCACGATGCAGAGGATGGAGACGATAACAAGGAGGAAACACAGTTCGCGCATCAGTTCCAGCATGCGTATGCCCTTGAACCACTCTTCGTACAGGTTGTCCACAGGTACGTCGTTCATGTTGCCTGGCTGAGCCTCTCGCCACAGGTCGGTAAGTGCATCTTCTACCTTAGCATATTTGCCGTCTTTGGGGAAGATGAGGTAGTTGGCTTCGGGGCTATAGGCACGAAGTTCTTTAAAGTTTGTCAGGTCCAGCCACGTTACATCATCATCCACTATCCAGAACGACGGTGTGCTATGCGAACCTGGACGATAGCCGATTAGGGCAGGGGCATAGCCAATGAGTGTATAGGAACGGTCCTTGTAAAGTCTGCGTGTCTGTACATCGCTGCTTATGTGCAGGTTCCATTTCTCACGCAAACGCTCCACCTCTTCGGTGCGAACGTATATGGCACTGATATGCTTCTGCTGATTCTCGTCTTTGGGCTTGTCTTCGCTGATTTCTATGTCGAGCAAGTCGAAGAGTTCTTCATCGGAGGCAAGGAAACTGTATGCATGTACTCGGATGGTGCCGTCGGTGTTCATGTATTTGAGCGTATGTGTTATCAATCCTTCGTCCACCTCTGGTCCTTCGGATTCGCAACAAGCGTAGATGCACTTGGATATGTGCTCCACATCCTTGTTCTGAGCTATCTTGTTGGCAAAGTCGGGTACACGATGGTCAACAGATGTCATGCTTGCCATAAGAGTCTTGCGGTACGGGGCTTTGTTCTCCGTATGGCTTCCGTATTCCTGTTCGGCAATTACGTTAAGGGCATAGAAGGCACCCAATACCGCAAAGGTGAGTATCATGCTTATGGCAAACTGAGTGCCCAACATCACGCTTTGTCCCTTGGTACGAGGATGTCCGCTACGGCCTACTCGCATGCCCACGGGACTGTGCAACTGGCGATACAAGGAAATGAAAGCCACTACTAAGGAGCAAAGCAGAGTGGCAAGGCAAATCCACATGCCGGTCTCCACAATCATGTCAACATCGAAGAGGATTTCATCATTCAACCTCTGTATAATGGACATGGCATAACGCGACAGTTGTACGGTGATCAACAACGTAGCTATGGCCGTAAAGGCGAACATGATTGCCATTTCCGTTACGAGGAGCATGAACAGGTGTCGGGGCTTTGCTCCCATTGTTCGGCGCAGAGCCATCTCACGGGCACGGAGCGAGAAGAGTTGCAACTGCATCTTCAG
>JAZRIA010000067.1:0-27144 GCA_045645045.1 Bacteroidaceae bacterium
GTATTTGCCCCTTCCATTTACTATATGTAACAGTAAGCGATGGTTCATAGAAGAGGGGATTTTGCTTCAGGCATGTATCTACGGTGTAACGTGTATACATTGTGCTACGGTCAATGAAAGATAGAGGCAGAACCAACTGTATTTCCGTACGTAGTTTCTTCTCCGGATTCCTGTGGTCATAATAGTAATCAACACCTGCTGTATATCTGTTCTCTGACATTTGGCGATTGTAGCTGTTCTCTTCATCTGCCATGGACGAAGCAACATCAGTTATCGTTTCCCTGTCGTTGTCGCGGTTGAACCGATATCCTGCATAAAACTTCAAAGTTGTATTGTAAAATAGACGCGAAGTCTTATATGACAGGTCGGCCTTTGCCCCTATGTGACTATTGGGGCGTAGTATAGTTTCAGTAATGTCGCTTTGGCTAAGTTCCGTTTGCCATTTCAGATAGTTCTCAAACCGCTCCACATTGTGCTTGCTTTGATTGTAATCTACTCCTGCACTGACGTCAATAATGTCGCTATTGAAAACATTTTTTGCAAAGGCAATATCCTGCGACATACCATAGGACTTTGTCCTGCTGCTCTGCAGACGCTTGCGTGCCATAATCATAGAAGGGTCGTTTACAGCCACACCAATATTGAAAAGTGAATCCAGCACTTCTATTCCCTGTTGCCGCGTATCTGTACCTGACTCGTAGTATCGCTCTTCGTTGTTGTCCCTGCTGCTGTTTATGTGCAGTTTCGTCGTGCCTTCCATCCAGAAAGGCATCTTCAGTGTGTATGTGTTCGATACCGTAGCACCGAGGTTACGGCTGACATTCCTGTTCTGACTTGTACTGAATGTGCTTGTTTCGTTATGGTAAATCTCGGAAAACTCGTCACATCCCTGTTCCGGACTTTTCCTATCGAGCTGAAGTGTCAGTACATTCTTGTTGCGCTTGTTGTCCGTCAGCAATTCGGCTGCCAGCAGTTGCTTGTCGGTCCTTCCGTCTCTTGAATTATAATAATGATAGTTTCCGTTGAACGAATAGCTGCTCATGTTCAGGTTGTTTGCACCACCCACAACAGCAAGGCGTGACACATCGGTAAACCGTAGCCCAAACAAACGTGCAAGATAACTCTTTTCCGTACCACCACCGGCTTCCACGTTGGCCATATAGCCTTTGCTATATTCCTTTTTCAGAATAACATCCATCACATAATCCTTCCTGGCACTTTCGTCACCTAATGCCACCGCCTTTTCCGTGGTCTGCTCATATACTTTAATATTATGAACTGTGTAGTATGGCAGGTTTTCCAGCATTATATGGTGGTTACCCTTAAAGAAATCCTTGCCATTGAGCAACAGGTTTTCCACCTTCCTGCCATTGACAAATATCTCACCCTGTCTGTTCAGTTCTACTCCTGGCATCTGGCGTATTAGGTCGTCAAGCATACTGCCGTTGGCCAGATTGAAAGCATCAGCATTGTATACCAGCGTATCCCCCTTGTAGTACATCTTCACCTTGGTGGCTGTTACCGTCAGTTCCTCTAAAGTCCGTTCTGTCAGTGTGTTCCTCTTCTTCATGAACAAATCCGGAACTCTATGGAATTGAGTCTTGCCTACATATCTGAGCGAGTGACTGCTGTAATGCGTCCTATAACCTGGAGAAGTAATCTTTATAATGCATGACTTGAGTTTCCATTCTCGTCTTACCTTAATTGAGAATGATCCGCCTGAGCGGGATTTACAACTATCCAGCACCACACTATCCTCATTCATAAGATATACATTCACACCACCTATTTTGGCATTTGTAAAATCATCTCTTACTTGGGACAGGAAATAATAAGGCGGCATGTCCTTCAGCGAGGCTTTGGCCTGTACATTTATATTGCCGTTCTTCGCCTTCACCTTCACACCAAGTCCCTTGCACAGACTTTTTATTGCCCTCAAGGCATCCTCTTCGTCAATCTTGGCAGAAGTGGTCAGATGCGTAAGGCCATCGGAAAGGATGGATACCGTGTACTCCGTCTGCCCCTGCTCTATGGTGCGGATGGCTTCAATCAGGGGAGTGTTCCTGAACTGGTGCGACACTTGGGCACAGATAATCTGGCCCAAAAGCGACAATATGGTTAGCAAGTAGTATCTCATTCCTGCTCCTCCTTCACACCGTACAGGAACCTGCGTGACACCCTGTACATATTGGCATAATGTTGTTTGAATAATATATGGATTACTATCTCTTCTTTGGGTTCTTGTTCAAATGGTACACAAGATGAAGCATGGCATAGTTGGGCAGTGTCCTGTTCCATGTCTCGGTTCGTCCCTGTGCATTTACTACATACTGGGTGGAAGACAATTGCTGGAAAAGGTCAAAAGCCTCCACACTTGCAATAAGTTTACCCTTTAGGAACGGTTGGCTGACAGATGCATTAAATACGAAGTCGTCGGTGTTTAGTGCATCGCTACCATATCCACGGCGGCTATACATATTGCCATCTACGGAAATGGTCGTTTTCAATTTGGGTATAGTGTATCGTGCATTCAAGCCGTACTGGTAGTCAAAGGCATTAAGCGTGGTAAAGTCGCGCATCTGGCTTTCTGAGTGACGCCAGGAAACATTGCCTTTTGCCCTGATGCTGAAGTCCTGCTTCTGATACTGAACCCAGAGGCCATCACTCAACGTAAGGGTATTGACGGCATTCGGGGTGCTTTCCGTCATGCCAGTTTGCAACACATGGTCTATGGAATGGTTGTAAGTGGCATTGAATGTCGTCTGCCATGACCAGCGCTGTTGTTTGTCCAGGAAACTGTTATAGTCGAACTTGCCCGAGGCAACATAAGCGCCACTGACATTCTGTGGCTGGTAGGTGTATTGGGAGTTCTCTGGATTAAATACTACTGACTGCGCCACCTGACGGTGGTAATATTTGAAATCTCCCCTGATGTTGTATTGTTCTCCCCTGCGCTTGCTTTCCCTATCGTTAAAGTTTATATAGAATGAGGTTGTCATGTTACCTTTCAGATTGGGGTTACCCAGCTTTACCACCTGTGGTGTGGAGTCATCCATATAGTCAAGGAGGTCAAACATGGAAGCATTGCCCTGCTCGTGGCCTATGTTGATGCTTAACTGTTCTCGTTCCTTTTTCGTTGGAAGTATCTTGAAGTTTATGGAGGACATAAAGCCATAGCTCGTGCGATGGTTGTCCTGTATGGTATTGTTGCGCGTATATGTCAGATTCTCGCAACTGATGAGGCTGGTGAAGTTTAATTTCAAAGAAACGTACTCCATCTTGTATAATTGCCCTGAAATATACTTGCGCCATTTCAGCATAACTGTCGGTGTGTTGGTGTACTCACTATAATTACTCTCGTACGAGTTCCTATAGTCGGTAATTGCCAACAAGGCGTCCAACTGAGAGGGCAAGGCAATAGTGTCGGGATGATATAGGTTGTCTCGCTCGTATCTTTTTGCAAACACCTGACGGTCCTGTATTTCAAGACGGAGATTCCTGAACAACTCCTTATCCCACGCTAGGTGGATACTGCCATTTGTTTCCCTATGATGGAAGTCATTGGCATTATACTGTGTCTGCATGGATGCATTTACGAACTGCTCTGTCAGGTAGGCACGGGCCATCTCGTTCCTATCCTCGCTGTGATTGAATCCGTAAAAGATAGCAAGTGGACGAAGAATGGGATTGTTTATGCGAGGCGATATGAATCCGCCCACTCCTACACGGTAAGAATAACCGTCGTTATAGTGCGAACTGCGCAAACGTGTGTTGATGCAGTCCAGGAAATCCTCCGAGATGGATTCGCCGTTTCCCTTATATTTATTATATGTGAAGTCCACTCCAATGTCGGTATATATCTTGTTGGGTATAGTAAGTTTCAGGCTGTTCTTGGCAAATAGCTTGTATGCGTGTGATGTGTTGTAGGCCTTGTATGTGGAATATGGCATACTACCGTCCAAGAAGAGTTCACGGCGTTGGGCTGTCTCTCCAAAGTCCTTGGAAGCGGTAAAGTCGACCATAAAGTTTTCCTTAACGTTGCCGTTCTTTGACTGGTAGTCTACCTCTGCAGCCACGCTTTTGGTTGTAAGCATTGAGCGGGGCATGTCCTCCGGTTTCCAACTGTCCGATTCTCCGATGTGACGTTTTTCGTTTACATTATTCGCATTACCCAAGAGTGTAAAACGAAGTCTGTCTGTAAATCCAAGCAGGAATGCACGGCCAAGCCAACGCTTTTTAGTCCCCCCGGCAGCCTCTATGTTGGCAATATAGCCATTGCGGTATTCGTCCTTAAGGTTTACGTCCATTACATATTTCTTAGGATCAACCTCGTAGCCCAGGGCACGGCTACGGTCGCTCTCCATTTCATAAACCTTAATCTTATTCACCGTATAATAAGGCAGATTCTCCAAAAGAACCTTGCTATTACCGCCAAAGAAGGTACGCGAGCCTAACAGAAGTTCGTCCACCTTGCGCCCGTTGACAAATATTTCGCCGTCCTCGTTCATCGTCACTCCAGGCATCTGCCTTATCAGGTCATCAAGCATGGAGCCTTCAGGCAACTTGAAAGCCGTGGCATCGTATATCAAGGTATCACCCTTGTAGAACATCTTTAGTCTTGTTGCTGTAACCGCAACTTCATCAAGCGTCCTTTCAAGAATACGACGCAGCTCGAGCGGAGAGTCAAGTCCCCATGGGTAATCTATCCCTCCTTTAACCTTAAGAATCTGCCAGGCATCCTCATAACCAGCAAGGGTGGCACGCAGAAGATAGGTATTTGTCTGGTTTGGTACTTGCAGAGAGAACATGGCTGTTCCATAGCGCTCTGTGTCTTTCTTGTTCAAAGTGACCTTGATGGAGTCCTGCACAATAATGCTGTCCGCGGTCAGTAACGACACACGTGCATTGGGAAGAGGTATTTTCAGGAATCCATCACGCACAGAACCTAATATGAGTTGGTGTAATGGCATGTCCTTCAGCGAGGCTTTGGCCTGTACATTTATATTGCCGTTCTTCGCCTTCACCTTCACACCAAGTCCCTTGCACAGACTCTTTATTGCCCTCAGGGCATCCTTTTCCTCAATCTTGGCAGAAGTGGTCAGATGCGTAAGGCCATCGGAAAGGATGGATACCGTGTACTCCGTCTGCCCCTGCTCTATGATGCGGATGGCTTCAATCAGGGGAGTGTTCCTGAACTGGTGCGACACCTGGGCACAGATGAACTGGCCCCAAAGCGACAATATGGTTAGCAAGTAGTATCTCATTTATCGTCCTCCTCAACATCCTTGGTTTCCACAAAGATGGTGTCACGTCTTACCGACAGGTGCAGACCATCGAACATATTTATAAGGTCTAAGAAGGATGTCAGCGAAGAATCGGGTTTCCACGTCATGATGAACTTCATGTCCTTGGTCTCCTTGCTGGAGAACTCTACCTTCTTGCCATAGTGGCTGGAAACAACGGTAAGGATGCTGTCAAGCCTAACGTCATTGAAAACTACGGATGCGGATTGTACCTTATTGTCATCATGCGATACGGCACTTGCCATAGCTTCTTTACGGGCAGAGCCAGAATTGCGTATATGGTGTATGGCGGCAAATGCTATGCCGGATACCAGCAGCACTCCTATGAATATGGCTGCCACACGGGGAAGGAACGGACGGTGCACTGAATGTGCAGAGCGATTGATTTTCTGCCATGCTACCTCCACATCGGGCACACGGTCCAACCCGTCCATCATGGTCTCTAACTCTTCGTCTGTATACCTTTCAGGATGCTCCTGCATATCATGGAACAGGCGTTTCTTGTCGTTTGTGTGCATAGTGTTATTTTTTATAATGGTTTCTGATAAGGGTCAATACATTGGAAAGGTGCCGCCATACCGACACTCGGCTGATGCCTTCCTGCAAGGCTATCTCTTCGTAGCTATATCCTTCGTGGAAACGCATGCTAAAGATACGCCTGTCCTGCTCTGGCAGAGAGTTTATGATATTATCCACCACATCGGAAAACTCGTCATCCGATTCCTCATGTACGTCGTGCCCGGAAAACGGAACATCCAACAATTCCTTTCTGACGGCCTCGTGCCTCAAGCGTTTCAGGCAACGGTTCCTGACGCATTTCATCAGGTATGCCTCCTCTGTTCCAGGCAGGAGCGCGACATGCCTTTGAAGCAGGTCCTCGAAGATGTCGCTGACAATGTCCTCGCTCTCCTGCTCATCGTACAGGAAACTCCGTGCCACCCTGTACATCTTGGCATAATGCCGTTTGAATAATATCTGGATTTCCATTATTTTTCCTTCATGTTTTATTACTAATACCCTTCAGAAACCCGAAATGCTAACCTAAGGTACAACTTTTTTCCACATATTCACATCTTTTAACTAAATTCTACTCTTCCCAGCCAAAATTCACTCTCTTTCAAGCAAAGGAGGCTGATGAACAAAGTTAAGGCCTCAACTCGTCAATGTTAAGGCCTTAACTTGCTCAAGTAAGTACTACTGACTTTGGGAAGTAAATTATATATATTATAAGGTATAGATATGTAATTTTACCGACAACAGAAAATGCCCTTAATGTGCATAAAAAATGTCCTCCTTGACGACACAGAGTAGCGAATTAACGGACACGGTAGTTAGCCCATTATCCATTTGCCTATTTTAGGAATCCTACGGACGAAGACACAAAAGACAGACAATGCCACAAAGGATATGATTGCAGGCAAAAGCATTGCCACCGGAGTGGTCCACATGCCCAGCATTTCGTCTGTTCCTGTGCCAAGAGAGAATCTGACCCAAGAGGACACGGATACCAACAGAAGCAAATGGCACAGATACATGCCGTAACTGGCTTCCGATATGGGGAGCAGTATCCTCGTGTAGAAGCGTCCTGTACCATTAAACCGTCTGAAGAGCAGTATCCAGCCTATGGCCATCAGTACCACTCCTATGGTATCGTTCAGCCAGGGGCCTTCCCAATAGGAGGCAATGGAAATGGGACCTGAAACGGGGAAATGGCCTTTGGCATCCGCGCATACATTACTCCTCCAGGACATGAACATGCTTGTCAAAATGGCAGGGTTCAAGGCATGATGCCAATGCACAGGCGGTCTCTTGGCTGATGGGTGCAATCTCTCTCATCTTCTGAAGGAACTTGCTTTCTATAAATGACTTCATATGGGGTATTGGCGGCTTACAATGCTACAAACATACACAATTAACGGGATTCTGCCAAGGATATATAGGTAAAAAAAAAGGTCCCCACCTGTGAGGATGGGGAACCTGAATATAGGGGGATTAATTATCCTTGACTTGCAATTACAGCTGGGGACCAGCAGCAACGAGAGCCTTGCCGGCATCGTTGGTAGTGTACTTAGCGAAGTTCTTGATGAAGCGAGCAGCCAAGTCCTTAGCCTTCTCCTCCCACTCAGCAGCAGTAGCGTAAGTGTCGCGAGGATCAAGGATAGCAGGATTTACGTTGGGCAGAGCGGTGGGAACCTCGAAGTCGAACATAGGAATCTTCTTGGTCTCAGCCTTCAGGATGCTGCCATCGAGGATAGCGTCGATGATACCACGTGTATCGGGAATTGAGATACGCTTGCCGGTACCGTTCCAACCAGTGTTAACCAAGTAAGCCTTAGCACCTGATACGTTCATCTTCTTAACCAGCTCCTCAGCATACTTTGTGGGGTGCAGCTCCAGGAATGCCTGGCCGAAGCAAGCAGAGAATGTGGGAGTGGGCTCGGTGATGCCGCGCTCTGTACCTGCGAACTTAGCGGTGAAGCCGCTCAGGAAGTAGTACTGGCACTGCTCGGGAGTCAGGATAGATACGGGAGGCAGTACGCCGAATGCGTCAGCAGACAGGAAGATAACATTCTTTGCTGCGGGTGCAGAACCACCGGGCTGGATGTTGGCGATGTGGTTGATGGGGTAAGAAACGCGGGTGTTCTCGGTAGCGCTCTTGTCGTTGAAGTCGATAGTGCCGTCCTCAGCAACGGTTACGTTCTCGAGAAGAGCGTTGCGCTTGATAGCACCGTAGATGTCGGGCTCGTGCTCCTTAGACAGGCCGATAACCTTAGCGTAGCAGCCACCCTCGAAGTTGAACACGCCGTTGTCGTCCCAACCGTGCTCGTCATCACCGATAAGGCGACGCTTGGGGTCGGTAGACAGAGTGGTCTTACCTGTACCAGACAGACCGAAGAAGATAGGGGTGTTCTCACCGTTCATGTCGCAGTTTGCAGAGCAGTGCATAGAAGCGATGCCCTGGAGAGGCAGGTAGTAGTTCATCATAGAGAACATACCCTTCTTCATCTCACCACCGTACCAGGTGTTGATGATAACCTGCTCGCGGCTGGTGATGTTGAATGCTACGCAAGTCTCAGAGTTGATACCGAGCTCCTTCCAGTTCTCAACCTTAGCCTTTGAAGCGTTGTAAACAACGAAGTTGGGCTCGAAGTTAGCCAGTTCCTCAGCGGTGGGCTGGATGAACATGTTGGTAACGAAGTGTGCCTGCCATGCTACCTCAACGATGAAACGAACAGACATACGGGTGTCGGGGTTTGCACCGCAGAAGCAGTCAACAACATAAAGGTTCTTGTTAGACAGCTCGTTCTTGGCGATATCCTTCAGAGCTGCCCAAGCCTCCTCGGTGATGGGCTTGTTGTCGTTCTTGTAATCATCAGAAGTCCACCATACGGTATCCTTAGAGTTCTCGTCCATAACGATGAACTTGTCCTTAGGAGAACGGCCAGTGTAAACGCCTGTCATTACGTTAACAGCGTCCAACTCGGTGTTCTGACCCTTCTCGTAACCCTGAAGACACTCCTTGGTCTCCTCGGCGAACAACTGCTCATAAGAGGGGTTGTGTGCAATCACGGTAGAACCGGTGATGCCATACTGTGTCAAATCTAATGTTGCCATTGTCGTTTAATTATTTTATTGAGTTTAATATATATTGTTGCTTATCTCGAATGCAAATATAGGAAATTATAATGAGACTACATAGAAACTTTTAATAATAAATTATGCTTTATCTCTTTTTTGCTACCTTAACATTGCAACCATGGCTTCCTTTTGGTCCCTCGACACTTCATTGTGTTGCAAAAGGAATTCTACAAAACGAACTATATCGTCATCGAAATAATCCGCACATGCCTTCTCCATAACCCTTTGGCAATACTCCTCCTTTGTTACCCTAGGAGTGTAGTATTGCATGGAACCCACTCGGTCCATCTTACAAAATCCCTTGCGCACCAGTATCTTCATGAAGGTGGCGGTAGTGGTGTAGGCCGGTTTGGGTTCCTCAAAGCCTTCCTGTATATCGCGAACAAAACCTCCTCTGGTGGGAAGAGCCCAAAGGTTCTGCATACACTCGAATTCGGAACGGGTCAAAAATCTTTTGTCTATCATTGTAATATAAAATGTGTTGTTACAGTACTGTCTTTTGCAATGCAAATTTAGCACAATAACGAGACATAGCTCCGTGTCCTTATATATTCCTAAACACTATCACATTAGATTTAACGATATTTTAGCTTAGCGGGAATGAAATTAACGACTATTTCTTTTTCTTCTTCTCCTCTTCACGCTCCTTGTTGCGCTCTCGGGGTGTCCGTTTCTTATCAGCCTTCTGCTTTATGAGCACCTGGGGCTTCTGCTCCATCACAGGTATGCCATGGATGTCCCACTCCTGTTCCACGTCCCATGCGGCACGTACCCCCATGGGTTTGGGGAAATAAAATACCTGCTCTGGTTGAATGTTATTGTCAAACTCTCCGCCATCCCAAATTCCATTGCCGTTCCTGTCGGCAAAGCAACGCATATAATATGTATCGGGTCTGAGGAAATAAAACTCTGCAACACCGGAAGCGGAAGCCTTCTGTTGTGCAACAACCTTATCGGAACTATTGAGGAGCTGTACCATCATACAGGTATCAGCTGAGATTAAATTTACTATCAATGTGCCGTAGTCCTCTAATTTGCGCACACGGATTTCGGTCTTCTTCTTCTTATTTGTCGTACCCATGACACCCATAATGGTAGCCGAGTCCACGGTAAGACTATATTTGTAATCTGGTTGCCACTCTGCATAAAGGGTATAAGACTTGGCATCATGTGGAGTTGGAAGCACAAGAAAAGGTTCCTCATAGAAATTAGAGTCACGTACCATATATAAATGTATACTTGACGTATCTATGGAACTTATGGGTTCGTCCACTTTAATGACAATATTCTTGTTGGGATCCAGTGCACCGGAAGGTGTTATCTTTAGTTCCAAGTACTCATGCTCATAGGGATTTTCCTCTGGTGGAAGCGGTGTCTTGCTCTTCTTTGCACGCTTCTCGCGGTTCTTGTTCCAATCATCGATATTTTTCTGGCGCTCATCCCTAATCTTGGCCCAACCATTGCGTGCCACAAGCATGAAAGTATCTGTTCGCCAAATCAGATTTCCTAAACTATCGGTATCCATACTACGCATCTCCATCTCCAAGCTATCGGTGCTATGTGTAAATGCCGTATCGGTAATCCAATAGGTCAGCGTATCCTTCTTTTCACTGGCCTCCAACACAAGACAGGAATCGTTGAAGTTCAGACCTCTGATAATGGGCAGAGTGTCCACCGGAGCGGTGAAATACAGTCGGAACCAGTCTGGTTCGAGGCGTTCGGTCTTCAGAAGATGCAGGTCCGGCTTGCCCTCAAGAAAAGAGCGCAGAACTATGTTGTCGGGGAAATAGTGGGTGTATGGCACCACCCTGATGGAGTCGTAATATATGGAATCGCGCCAACATGTGTCCATTCTGAGGTCGGGCTTGCTCGTAGGAATGTAGATTGTCGTATCAAAAGCTATTGCCTCGGACTTTTGAGTGAAACGATAGTTGCCATCGCCGTCGTTGAGAGCGAAGATACGGTATTTGCCCGGTGCTATACCCTTGATGGAGAAGTGGCCGCTACCATTTGTACGGGAAACACGGACAAACGACTTTGTACGGAAAAGACTGTCATCATATGTGCTATCTGCACTATACAGGCCTACAAGCACACCCTTGACCGGCTCAAGATTTTCTGCCGCAATAACATGTCCAGACATCTCCATGGTATCAATCACTGAGCCGGTACTGAAACTGTATGTATAAAAGCCCATAGGATTGCCCTCGTTGTTGTCCTCGATGGCATCGCTGAAGTCCACAGTATATGTGACATCGCTTTGCAAAGAGTCAAACAGAGTAATCTTTATACTTTTACCGGCAGCACGCACATTGGCCACTTCCAACTGAGGAGGAGAAACGACAACCTTTTCATTGGCATTGGCCAGCTTCACGTACTCATTGAAGAATATACTTATCTTCTGCGACTTCACGTTGACGGCCTTATCGGCAGGGCTAGCACCAATCACCTCAGGCGGTTCCTCGTCGTATCTGCCACCATCAGGGCTACCGATATTGGCGCAGGACACGATGGTGAGCATCGTGGTAAGTAGCATCAAGAACAATATGGTAAGTCTACGCATCATCTTGTCATGCTCAGTTAAACGCCATCATTTCCTCTATATAGACTCTGTTGTTGGAAAGGCGGGGCACTTTATGCTGTCCTCCCAACTTACCCTTGGAGGCGAGCCAGTCGTGGAAAAGCCCCTTGCGTGCCACGACAAGTTCCAAGGACTGAAGGGTAATGTCTTTGTATCTTTTGGCCTCGTAATCAGAGTTGACGTGTTGCAGAGTTTCGTCCAGAATACGAGCAAACAACGCAATATCTTCCGGTTCCTTGGCAAACTCTACGAGCCACTGATGACGGCACTTGCCCTCTTCGTCCATGAAAACAGGGGCTGCCGTATATTCCAATACCTGTGCACCCGTCTGACGGCAAGCCTCAGCCAGGCCCACTTCGGCATTGTCTACGATAAGTTCCTCACCAAAAGCATTTATGAAGAACTTGGTGCGGCCGGTGATTATGAACTTATAAGGGTTGGTGCTAGTGAAGCGGACAGTATCGCCAATCATATAGCGCCACAGGCCACTGGACGTACTTATGAGTATGGCATAGTTCTTGCCTGTTTCCACACCCCAAAGAGGAAGGACATGAGGATTGGGGCTCTCTATCTCGTCCATGGAAATGAACTCGTAGAAGACACCGTAATCCAACATCAGGCTCATGGAAAGGTCGGAAGGGTCGTTCTGAATACCAAAGAAACCCTCACTGGCATTATAGGTTTCCATGTAGTGCATATTTGCGGATGGCACCAGCTTCTTATACTGCTCGCGATACGGAGTGAAGGCTACACCGCCATGAAAGAACATCTCCAGGTTGGGCCACACTTCGGACAGATTGTCCTTACCAGTAATCTCCAGCACACGGGTCATCACGGACAGCATCCACGATGGCACACCACTGAGGTTAGAAACATTCTCCTTGATAGCCTCGTGTGCAATACGATCGCGCTTCAGTTCGAAGTCGGACAACAGAGCGGTTTCCTTTTTGGGGACGCGCACAAGGTTGACTAGCGGGTTGATATTCTCAATCAGGATAGCACTAAGATCGCCCACCAACGAATTTTTAAGATTGTAGTTGGGTGCATGGCTGCCTCCGAGAATCAAAGCTTTGCCGTCGAAAATACGGCTATGGGGATTATTGCCGAGATACCATGCCACAGCATCCCTACCTCCGGCATAGTGGGTATCTTTAAGACCATCCTTGCTGACGGGAATGAACTTGCTTTTGTCGTTGGTGGTTCCGCTGGATTTGGCATACCAACGTACCTGACCTGGCCAGAGAATATCTCTCTCGCCCTGACGCATACGGTCAATGGCCTGCTTCAAATCCTCATAAGTGTTGACAGGAGATGAAGCGGCAAAATCCTCGTAGGAGCGCAGTGAGGCAAAGCCATGCTCAATTCCCCACTCTGTATTACTAGCCTTTGAGGTCAAGCGCTTGAGCACCTGCATCTGCAACTGCTCCGCTTGTGTCTGATATTTGTCCAGCGCATTCCTTCTTAGCGCAAACAGGGGACGAACAATCTGTGTTATTGTCATTGTATTCTGGTATTTTGGATTCTAGAACCTTGGTTCTCAGAGCATTATTCTTATTCAATTTTGTAAGGGCCTCCTTGGCAGCCTGCTGATGGCTCTCTTTCTTACTGTATCCTATGCCTCTGCCACATTCATGACCAGATACCAGGACACGGGTCAGAAAACGGGGGGACATTGTCACTTCATCCTTGCTTTCCTCCAGAAGTTCAAATTCCGCATCAACACGATACTTCTGACACCATTCCAAAAGGCGGCTCTTGAAGTTTGACTCTCTATAGGCTATCTTGTCAAGATTGATATATTTGCCAAGAATACGATTTCTGACAAACCACTTGCAATACTCATAGCCACGGTCAAGATACACTGCTCCCACAAGCGCTTCGAAGGCATTTCCTGCCATGTAACTATTGTGGGTGCGACCCATGAGGTCGCTCCGTATCAAATCTGTCAAGCCCATTTCATCAGCCAGATGACCGAGGGTCTCGCGCTGAACGACCTTGCTACGTACATTGGTAAGAAAGCCCTCCCTTTTGCCTTGGAAGTGGTTGTACAGGATATCACCGACAACCGCATCCAGGATAGCATCACCAAGATACTCCAGACGCTCGTTGTTTGAAAGGCGCCCTTTCCCATCCTTTACAGACATGCTCTTATGCGTCAGGGCCTGTCTGTAGAGTTCTATCTTCCTTGGGTAAAAACCCAAGATACTATAAAAAGAACGATAAAGCTGCTTGTCATGTCGGAAAAGCAACCTTATCGTATCTATCATATTTCCTGCTTTCACAGATATGTTTCTGTCAAATCGAGAGAACGGAATCCCACGATTGTAATTTCATTATTCTACGTATTTCTTGAAAATGACACAAGCATTGTGTCCACCAAAACCGAAGGTATTGCTCAGTGCGGCACGAACCTCGCGCTTCTGTGACTGACCAAAGGTGAAGTTTAGGTTGTAGTCAATCTCGGGATCCTCATCGCCCTCTATGTGATTGATGGTTGGGGGGACGATGTCTTCCTTGACAGACATCACGCTGGCCATTGCCTCTATGGCACCAGCGGCACCGAGAAGGTGGCCAGTCATGGACTTGGTGCTGCTGATGTTCAGCTTATAGGCGTGCTCTCCGAAGAGCGACTTGATTGCCTTCACCTCACTAATATCACCTACGGGAGTACTAGTACCGTGAACGTTGATATAGTCAATATCTTCAGGCTTCATACCAGCATCTTCCAGGGCATTCTTCATGACCAGAATTGCACCCAGCCCCTCGGGATGAGAGGCAGTGATATGGTGTGCATCGGCACTCATGCCTGCACCAACCATCTCGGCATATATCTTGGCTCCACGAGCCTTGGCATGCTCTAGTTCCTCAAGAATCAGACAAGCACTGCCCTCAGCCATAACGAAACCATCGCGGCTGGCGCTGAAGGGACGGCTTGCCGTCTGGGGAGAATCATTACGAGTGCTCAGAGCGTGCATGGCAACGAAACCGCCAACACCGGCAGAAGTTATTGCCGCCTCGGCTCCACCTGTAACAATGACATTTGCCTTGCCCAAGCGAATCAGGTTGAAGGCATCGGCCAAGGCATTGGTACTGCTAGCACAAGCACTGGAGGTAATATAGTTAGGGCCATGGAATCCATACTTGATGCTAATGTGACCAGCACAAATGTCGCCAATCATCTTGGGTACGAAGAAAGGGTTGAACTTTGGACCAATGGTTTCTGCAGTCTTTGCATAGGAGAGAACTTCTTCCTCGTATGTCTTCATACCGCCAATACCTACACCCATGACAACACCAACGCGATTCTTGTCCAGGGCCTCAATGTCCATGTCACTGTCTTCTACGGCCATTTGGGCAGCAGCCAGAGCATAGTGGCAATAGGGGTCCATTTTGCGGGCCTCCTTACGGTCGATATATTTGGTGGGATCGAAGTCCTTTACCTCACAGGCAAACTGTGTCTTGAACTTCTCTGCATTGAAACGTGTGATGGGGGCTGCTCCGCTGACACCTGCCAGCATATTCTGCCATGTCTCCTCGGCAGTATTACCGATAGGTGTCACAGCACCCATACCGGTCACAACAACTCTCTTCAATTCCATAAAAAGGGAAATAGTTGTCCAGTGGCTTACCGTAAAAGGAAGACCACCCGACAACTATTATAAATTAAGTAGTGTAAAACTTCAGATTACTTATTGCTTTCAATATAGGCGATAGCGTCAGCTACGGTTGAGATCTTCTCAGCCTTGTCATCGGGAATAGTAATATCGAAAGTCTTCTCGAACTCCATGATCAACTCAACTGTATCCAAAGAGTCGGCACCAAGATCGTTGGTGAAGCTTGCCTCGGGCACTACGTCTGCCTCGTCTACACCCAACTTGTCAACAATAATCTCCTTAACTTTTACTTCAATTTCAGACATATTCTTTACGTTTAAGTTAATTGTACTCTTTTTGTCTTTCTCGTTTTCTGGGTGCAAAGTAAAGACTTTTTAAGGATATTAGCAAGAATTTGACGCAAAAACTTCGCTTTTATGCTCACTTTAGTAGATATTGTGCATTTCAGGCGCATAAAACAACCCACTTGACGATACTTCCCATCGTCGCACACTCCGTATTGAGCTCAGCACTGTGATATAACACGTACATCAAAAAAAGAGGCAACTCAAAGAAATTCATACATTTATTTTGTAGTAAGCACACATATTCGTATCTTTGCACACAGAAAAGAACCCATTCAAACGATGTTAAAGAGAATTTACACCTTATTTATTATTATTATGGGAGCACTGGGCTGTATGGCACAGATGGCTGACCCCGTAAAGTTCACCGTTAACCAAAAGATTAACGACAAAGGCCAGTTGGAGGTTTCTTTCAAAGGAACAATCGACGACGGTTGGCACGTGTACGGTACCAATATCAAGGACGACGGACCACAACGCGCAACCATCACCCTAGAGAAAGCTGAAGGTGTAAAGGAATCCGGTGCCATGAAAACCATCGGTGACGTTCATCGTGGCATCGACCCCATGTTCAACATGGAGGTGGAAACCATAGAGAAAGAAGTTACTTTCGTACAGACATACGACTTAACCGGAAGCATGTACAACATCACCGGATATCTGACATACGGTGCCTGCAACGACCAGAATTGTCTGCCTCCTACCAGTGTGGATTTCAGTTTCAATGGCAACAATATCCAGGGGACGTCTGCCTCTAACAGCACAGAAAACCAGGAATCTACAGAGTCGAACTCTGCAAACGGCACTCCCAAAAAGGAAACCTCTGCCACTTCTGCCAATACCAATCCGGCTGGAATCAGTGACTTGTGGGCACCTGTTACCGACCAATTGCAATCCGACGATAACGTCACCAATCAAGCAGACACATCACTCATCTGGATTTTCTTTATGGGTATGGTGGGTGGTCTGCTCGCCCTGCTCACCCCTTGCGTATGGCCAATCATACCTATGACCGTAAGCTTTTTCCTGAAACGTAGCAAAGACAACCGCCGCAAGGGTATACAGGACGCCATCACATACGGCATCTCCATTATCGTAATATACGTTGGTTTGGGCATGCTCGTAACCCTGTTCTTCGGAGCAAGCGCATTGAATGCCATGAGCACCAATGCCATCTTCAATATATTCTTCTTCCTCCTGCTCGTACTATTCGGACTCAGCTTCCTGGGCGGTTTCGAACTGACCCTGCCCTCTTCATGGAGTAATGCCGTTGACTCAAAAGCGGAAAAGACCACTGGTCTGCTTAGCATTTTCCTGATGGCATTCACACTTACCCTGGTAAGCTTTTCATGCACAGGCCCCATAATCGGTTTCCTCCTTGTGGAAGTTGGTACCAGCGGCTCCATCCTAGCTCCCACCATGGGCATGTTGGGATTTGCCGTTGCTCTTGCCCTACCCTTCACTCTGTTCGCCCTCTTCCCCACCATGCTGAAGAGCGCACCTCGTAGCGGCAACTGGATGAATAGCATCAAGGTTATGCTCGGTTTCCTGGAGCTGGCCTTCTCCTTGAAGTTCCTCTCCGTTGCCGATTTGGCATATGGTTGGGGTATTCTGGACAGAGAGGTCTTCCTGTGCCTATGGATTATCATCTTCGCTATGATGGGCCTCTACATGTTGAATATCATACGCCTACCTCACGACGAGGACGAATATGACGAGGAAGGCAACATCGTCACACGCCCTCGCACCAGCATAACCCGCTTAGCCGTAGGCATGGCATCACTAGCCTTTGCTCTGTACATGATTCCCGGACTTTGGGGCGCACCCTGCAAAGCCGTCAGCGCCTTTGCACCTCCCACTAACACACAGGATTTCAACCTTCACAGCCAGGAAGTCCACCCCAAATTCGACGACTACGACATGGCCATGGCTTATGCCAAGGAGAAGAACATGCCTGTCATGCTTGACTTCACCGGCTACGGATGTGTGAATTGCCGCAAGATGGAGGCCGCCGTATGGACAGACACAGAAGTAGCAGAGATTATCAACAACAAGTACATCCTTGTCACATTACATGTTGACGACAAGACTCCTTTGGCAGAGCCTATCGTTGTAAATGAAAACGGCCAAGAACGTAAGCTCCGTACCGTGGGAGACCGATGGAGCTACCTGCAACGCTACAAGTTCGGGGCCAATGCCCAGCCCTTCTATGTTCTGCTGAACCCCGAAGGCAAACCTTTGGCTCCAAGCTACAGCTTCAACGAAGATGTAGCATCATATATAGAATGGCTCAATAGCGGTTTAAAGTAGGTTCAGGACTATCCTCAGTGGCGACAAAATGAACCACTATCGGTGATAAAGTTTACCGCCAGTGGCCGTTAACTTTACCGCCACCGATGACAAGGACACGTTCTCACGAGGACAAGGGCCTGCCTCCACGCCACCAGCCCAAAACACATACACAATAGAATAGGGAGACGCACACGCGCCTCCCTATTCTATATACATTATATCTCTAGTTGAAATTACAGAGCCAAGTCTGCACCGGGCTTGAACTTCACAACCTTCTTTGCAGGAATCTCAAGAACCTCACCAGTACGAGGGTTCTTGCCAGTACGTGCAGGACGCTCAGCAGTAGCGAAAGTTCCAAAACCAACAAGAGCAACCTTGTCACCAGCCTTCACCGCATTGGCAATAGCATTAGTTGTTGCATTCAAAGCCTTGGCAGCATCTGCCTTTGTCAAACCGGATTCTGCTGCAATAGCGTTAATCAAATCTGTCTTGTTCATAATATTAGTTATTAAGTTTATATATAGATGTTTCACTTGTTTGCTTTTTCATCACAAATATAGATATTCTGCACAATGCAAGCAAGTTTTAACGTAAAAAAAAACTATAAATCCGTTAAAAATGTACATTACAGTACAGAATTTCCTTGATTAGTGCCTAAAAAAGCGTACCTTCGTGGCCTAAATCATGAATTAAAGACATTTACGCTATGAATATGATGCCCCCTGTGACCAAAAACCTGCTTATCGTCAACGTACTGTGCTTTCTGAGCATATACGTTGGAAAGATGCATGGTGTAGATTTGAATAGTGTTCTTGGGCTCCACTTCTTCTTGGCAGACAACTTCATGCCATACCAGCTGCTTACATATATGTTTATGCACGGCAACCTGGAACATATCTTCTTCAATATGTTTGCCGTATGGATGTTTGGACGTATCATAGAACAAGTCATGGGCAGCAAACGCTTCCTTTTCTATTATCTGGCATGTGGTATCGGTGCAGGCCTGATTCAGGAACTAGTCCAATGGTTCAACTACATCAGTCTGGAACATGCCGACATAGCTAGAGTTGGCTCCAATCTAGTGAATGGTCACTATGTTATCCAGAACGGCATGGCCGTAGATATCAATTACTGGAACACTGTTGGTGCCTCCGGCGCCGTATATGGCATACTGCTGGCTTTTGGTATGATATTCCCCAACGAACGCATGTTCATATTCCCGATACCCGTACCCATCAAAGCAAAGCTTTTCGTTATCGGCTATGCCGTCATCGAACTTCTGATGGCTCGCAGCAATGACGGTGTCGCACACTACGCCCACCTTGGAGGTATGCTTGTAGGACTACTCATTCTGCTCATATGGACAGATGCCGGCCGTGGAGGCCCATTGGACAAACTTAGGAACATATTCCGACGCAAGCCTAAAAACAACTTCCACGTTTACAGAAAGAACTAACACGGAAATGACCGTAGAAAGCTTCACTTCCAAAGTGAAACACGGTGCCCACGTAATGCTGGTCAGCATCATGGCAGGGGCTAACATTGCCACCATCATCCTGATGTGGGCAACGTGCATTTCTACACTTATCTCACCTGCCATCCACCCCAGGCTCTCCCAGGCAGGCCTGCTTTTCCCCGTTTTCTTGGGATTGGACCTTCTATTCCTAATGGCATGGCTCATTGTCTCATGGAAATGGATGCTCCTCCCTATTGTGGGAATACTGGGATGCTGGAACTACACACGCGAATACTGCCCCGTCAATCCCTTTGACGATGCCCCCACAGAGAACAGCTACAAGATACTCTCCTTCAATGTTGCTGGCCTTTCCAATGACTCGGCCAACGGCTTTAACGGCTGGAAATCCACTAAATACATCGCTGAGAGCGATGCAGATATCATTTTCCTGCAGGAATGCCCACAATCGGGGAAGGTTTTCAATACACTAAAACACAAGATGGACTCTCTTGGTTACATGATGCAATTCAATGGAAGTCTGCACGTATATTCCAAGTGGCCATTTGTTGGAGAACCTGTATATAAGAAATCTTCAACTCACGGCAACGGTTCTTTTGCCTGTCTGATAAGCCTGGGTGGGGATACCACACTTTTGATGAACAACCATCTGCAAAGCAATGCCATAACTCCGGAAGAAAAAAACGCATATGGAGATGCCATAGAACACTATGACCAGGAGAAAATGAAAGCAAGCGGCAAAATCCTATTGTCACGCCTCAGCATGGCTGCAGCTAAAAGAGCAGAACAGGCAGATACCGTATGCAACCTGATAACGAGGTACAAACAATATACCGCCATAGTCGCCGGTGACATGAACGACACACCAATTTCATATACGTATCAGAAAATTGCCAAACTGCTATGCAACACATATGCCGAGGGTGGAAACGGGTTGGGCATCTCGTATAGCCAGAAGGGATTCCCCGTCAGGATTGACCATATTTTTGTGAGCGACAACCTTGAAACGGTTTCAACCTACATTGACAGCAATACCAAGTCATCCGACCATCGTCCTATCGTTACACGGGTGTATAAATCAGCAAAATAGGACCTCTTACGACTTTTTTCCGTCTATAACCTTGGCTTATCAGAAAAAAAGTCATACATTTGCATGCTTTTGTTGGCAAAAAGATACAGCATCATTAACTAATCAACAAATAATTAACATCTAAAACAAAAATGCAAAACAAAGGATTTGTAAAGGCTTTTGCCATTCTGCTTACCTTGGTTTGTGCCTTTTATCTGAGCTTTTCTGTCGTAACAAATCACTACGACAACAAGTATCAGGAAATGATACAGACAGAGGGCAAGGAGGCTGCTGACCGTTACATGGACTCCCTGAACACCCACGACGTTTACCTGTGGTCATGGAATCTGAGGGAGTGCCGCGAAATGGGTATCGGCCTGGGTCTTGACCTGAAGGGCGGTATGAATGTGATCCTGGAAGTCAGCGTTCCCGATGTGATCAAGGCTCTTGCCGACCACAAGGAGGAGAAAGACGAGACCTTCCGTCAGGCAGTAGAACTATCTGCTAAGCAGGCTACTGAAAGCCAGAGTGACTTTATTACCCTGTTCGTTAAAAACTTCAAGGAGATGGCTCCCGAGCGTACCCTTGCCGAACTGTTCGCTACACAGCAGCTGCGCGACAAGGTTTCTCCCAAGAGCACCGACAAGGAGGTTGAAAACGTTCTGCGTGCTGAACTGAAGAGCGCAATCGACAACAGTTACAATGTATTGCGTACCCGTATCGACCGCTTCGGTGTGGTTCAGCCCAACATCCAGGCTCTGGAAGGCCAGGAAGGTCGCATCATGGTGGAAATGCCCGGTGTGAAGGAACCCGAGCGTGTCCGCAAACTGTTGCAGGGCTCTGCAAATCTGGAGTTCTGGGAGACATACAATTCTCAGGAGATTACTCCTTTCCTGGCACAGCTCGACTCTAAGTTGGCTGCAACCTTGAGCGCAGAAGCAACTGAGACTGAAACAGAGGCAAACGTTGCTGAAAAAGCTGATTCTACTGCAAATAAGAGCGACCTGGCTTCTGCCATCGCCAACAACGCAAGCGACAACTCACAGGCAAGTGAGGCTGAAATCGAGCGCTTCAAGAAGCAGCACCCCTTGCTGAGCAAGCTGCAGCTGACTCAGGGCGCATACGGTTGTGTAGTAGGTTTCGCTCACAAGCGCGATATGGATGCCATCAGCGAACTGCTCGCTACTCCCGAAGCACAGGACATCCTCCCCTCCGACGTTCAGTTGAAGTGGGGTGTCAAGGGCATGGGCGAAGGCGAAAGCTCTGACTGGTATGAACTTTACGCTATCCGCGTGACAGAGCGCAATGGCCGTGCTCCTCTTGAGGGTGACGTTATCACCGATGCCAAGGACGAGTTCGACCAGAACGGCCGTCCCTGCGTAAGCATGCAGATGAACGTGGATGGCGCTCGCCGTTGGGCAGCATTGACCAAGGCCAACCTGGACCGCAGCGTAGCCATTGTTCTTGATAATAATGTATATAGCGCTCCCACAGTACAGAACGAGATTACCGGTGGCAACAGCCAGATTACCGGTAACTTCACCGCAGAGGACACACGCGACCTTGCAAACGTATTGAAGTCTGGTAAGATGCCAGCTCCTGCAAAGATTGTGAGCGAGGAGATTGTTGGTCCCACACTCGGTGCCGAGTCTATCCGTTTGGGTGTATGGAGCTGCGCTATCGCATTCGTACTGCTGATGGTGTACATGATTGCCATGTATGGTCTCGTACCTGGTATGGTTGCCAATGGCGCTCTGTTGCTGAACCTGTTCTTCACTGCAGGTATCCTGACCAGTTTCCAGGCTTCTCTCACCATGAGCGGTATTGCCGGTATGGTTCTGACCTTGGGTATGGCAGTTGACGCCAACGTGCTTATCTACGAGCGTACCAAGGAGGAACTGAAGGCTGGCAAGAAGTTGAACGAGGCTCTCAATGCTGGTTACAGCAATGCATTCAGCGCTATCTTCGACTCTAACCTGACAAGTATCATCACTGGTATCATCCTGTACAACTTCGGTACAGGTCCTATCAAGGGCTTCGCTACCACACTGATTATCGGTATCATTGTTAGCTTCTTCACCGCTGTGTTCATGACCCGTGTAGTTTACTCCAACATGATGGAGCGTGGCAAGTGGCAGAACCTCAAGTTCAAGACTCCCATCGGCAACTGGATCAGCTTCAAGAATCCTGCATTCCAGTTCATGGGCGCATACAAGAAGAGCTTCACTATCTTCGGTATCGCTGCTCTTGTAGCAATCTGTGGCATGGCATTCCGCGGTTTCAGCAAGAGCATTGACTTTACAGGTGGCCGCAACTTCGTGGTAATGTTTGAGAAGCAGGTAACTGCAGAGCAGGCAAACGCTTTATTGGCAAACGCCTTTGATGGTAGCAACATCAGCGCAATTGCTTTGGGTACCGACGGTAATACTCTACGTATCAGCACCAACTATCGTATCAACGAAGAGGGTACTGAGGTAGATAGCGAAATTGAGGCTAAGCTCTATGAGGTACTGAAGGCTGGCGACATGTTGGCTCAGGATCTTACTCTGGAGACCTTCATCAACCGTGACGTACGTACCGGTGGTTCAATCATCAGTAGCCAAAAGGTAGGTCCCTCTGTAGCTGAGGACATAACATATGGTGCTATCTGGAGTGTGATCCTGGCTATCATCGCCATCTTCATCTACATTCTGGTTCGTTTCCGCAATGTTGCTTTCTCTATCGGTTCTATCGTGGCTCTGACACTTGACGTTTTACTGATTCTGGGTGCATACGCTCTGTTCTGGGGTATCATGCCCTTCAGCATGGAGATTGACCAGACCTTCATCGGTGCTATCCTTACCGCTATCGGTTATTCTATCAACGATAAGGTGGTTGTATTCGACCGTATCCGCGAGGAACTGGGTCTGCATCCCACTCAGGACCGTTTCGACCTGTTCAACCGTTCGGTTAACAACACATTGAACCGTACTATCAATACCTCAGTATCTACCTTCCTGGTATTGTTCGTGATCTTCCTGATCGGCATTATCGGTGGTGGTGCAGGCAGCATTATTAGCTTCAGCTTCGCTATGATGCTTGGTGTAGTATTCGGTACATTCAGCTCTATCTTCGTTGCAGCTCCCACTGCATACCTGTGCCTGAACAAGACCAGCAAGAAGAAGTAAGACACCTGCCGGTACACCTTATATATATAATAGGGTGTACCGCTACAATAACAACTATCACCCCAATGGGTGTGTACCCTTAGGGTGATAGTGATGCCCCTGTAGTTAAATGGATAGAACGAAGGTTTCCTAAACCTTTGATCCGGGTTCGATTCCCGGCGGGGGTACAACATTATTATTTTAAGGCTATGAACATAACTGAAAGAGAATCAGTGGTTGTTCGCTTTTCTGGCGACTCCGGTGACGGCATGCAGCTTGCAGGCAATATATTTTCCACCGTATCCGCAACAGTGGGAAACAGTATCAGCACTTTCCCAGACTATCCCGCAGACATTCGCGCTCCGCAAGGTTCACTGACCGGTGTCAGTGGCTTCCAGGTACACATTGGTGCATCGCAGGTATATACTCCTGGTGACCAGTGCGATGTGCTCGTGGCAATGAATGCCGCTGCGCTGAAGACACAGTATCGCTATGCAAAGCCCGATGCCACTATCATTATAGACACTGACAGCTTCGGTCCCAAGGACCTTGAGAAGGCTCAGTTCCAGAGCGAGGACTATCTGGGCGAAATGGGCATTGACCCTGACCGCGTAATAGCATGCCCCCTCAGCAGCATGGTAAAAACATGTCTGGCAGAAACAGGCATGGACATCAAGAGCATCAATAAGTGCCGCAACATGTTTGCATTGGGACTTGTATGCTGGCTCTTCGACCGCGATCTTGAGGTTGCTTTCAATTTCCTCAAGGAGAAGTTCGCTAAGAAGCCTGCCATTGCAGAAGCAAACATCAAGGTTATCCAAGCTGGTTACGACTATGGTCACAACACACACTCCAATGCTACAAACGTATATCGCATAGAAACCAAGAACAAGGTTCCCGGACGTTACATGGACATCACTGGTAACAAGGCAACCGCATATGGTTTCATTGCTGCAGCAGAGAAAGCTGGTTTGAAACTCTACCTTGGTTCATATCCCATCACTCCCGCTACCGATGTTCTGCACGAATTGTCAAAGCACAAGAGCCTTGGCGTAACAACCGTACAGTGCGAGGACGAAATCGCAGGTTGTGCTTCAAGTATAGGTGCTTCTTTTGCCGGTGCATTGGCGGTAACCAGCACATCTGGTCCTGGTATGTGCCTGAAAAGCGAGGCTATGAACCTTGCCGTTATTATGGAGTTGCCTTTGGTTATTCTGGACGTTCAGCGTGGTGGTCCTGCAACCGGTCTGCCCACCAAGAGCGAGCAGACCGACCTGCTACAGGCCCTCTTCGGCCGTAACGGCGAAAGTCCCATGCCTGTAATTGCAGCAACAAGTCCCACAGACTGTTTCGAGGCTGCCTACGAGGCATCAAAAGTTGCTCTGGAGCACATGACACCTGTTATCCTGCTCACAGATGCATACGTGGCCAACGGTTCTGGCGCATTCCGTCTGCCTAACCTGAACGAATACCCCGCAATCAATCCTCCCTATGTACCCGAGGAGATGAAGGGCACATGGACACCATACATGCGCAAGGAAGACGGCACACGCTACTGGGCAGTTCCCGGACGCGAAGGCTTTGCACACATCTTAGGTGGCCTGGAGAAGGACGACAAGACAGGTGCTATCAGCACTAATCCCGAGAACCACGACCTGATGACACGCAAGCGTGCACAGAAGATAGCAAACATACCTGTACCAGACCTGGAGGTATTGGGCGACACCGAGGATGCCGAACTGCTGATCGTTGGTTTCGGTGGCACATACGGACATCTGCGTGCTGCTATGGACGAGATGAGAGCCGCAGGCAAGAAGGTGGCAATGACACACTTCCGCTACATAAATCCCTTGCCCAAGAACACCACCGAGGTGCTGAAGAAGTATCCTAAGGTTGTCGTTGCAGAGCAGAACATGGGTCAGCTGGCAGGTTGGCTGCGCATGAAGGTTGACGGTTTCTGCCCCGAACAGTACAACGAGGTAAAGGGACAGCCCTTCAAGGTTGCCGAACTCGTAGAGGCTTTCAATTCCATTATCAATAAATAATCAGGACATATCATGGCAACATATACAGCTCAGGATTTCAAGAAGGGACAGCCAAGATGGTGTCCCGGATGTGGTGACCACTTCTTCCTCGCCTCTCTGCACAAGGCTATGGCCGAGATTGGCGTTGCACCTGAAGACATCGCAGTTATCTCCGGCATCGGTTGCTCCAGCCGTCTGCCTCACTATATGGCAACCTACGGCATGAACACCATACACGGCCGTGCCGCAGCGATTGCAACAGGTTGCAAGGTAGCAAACCCACGCCTTGCCGTATGGCAGGTAAGTGGCGACGGTGATGGCCTTGCCATTGGCGGCAATCACTTCATACATGCCAACCGCAGAAACATAGACCTGAATATGATTCTCCTGAACAATCGTATCTATGGTCTCACCAAGGGTCAATACTCTCCCACCAGTCCTCGTGGTTTTGTCAGCAAGAGCAGTCCCTATGGTACAGTGGAGGACCCCTTCCGTCCAGCAGAATTGTGCTTTGGTGCACGCGGACACTTCTTTGCTCGTGCCGTAGCAACAGATGCCCCCGGAACCATTGAAATACTGAAGGCAGCCTATAACCACAAGGGTGCTTCCGTGTGCGAGATTATGCAGGATTGTGTAATCTTCAACCACGGCACTCACGACAACATCTACGACAAGGCAAGCCGTGCCAAGAATACCATTTACGTAAAGCATGGACAGCCCCTGGTGTTCGGCGAGAACAATGAGTATGGTCTTGCACAGGATGGCTTCGGACTGAAGGTTGTTGAAATAGGCAAGAACGGCATCACCATGGACGACATCCTCGTCCACGATGCTAAGTGCGAGGACAACACCCTGCAGCTCAAGCTTGCCTTGATGGGCGATGGCGACGGATTCCCCGTGGCACTGGGCGTAATACGCGACGTTGATGCTCCCACATACAACGATGCCGTGGAGGCACAGATTGAAGAGGTTAAGGCACAGAAGAAGTATCACACTTTTGCCGAACTCCTTGAAACAAACGACATTTGGGAAGTTAAGTAAAGACAACTGACTTCCAAAAAAATAAAGACACTAAAGAATAATTCGATGAATTTTGTTGAAGAACTGAAATGGAGAGGTATGCTCCATCAGATGATGCCAGGCACAGAAGAAATGCTGGCTTCAGGACAGCAAACTGCATATTTGGGCATTGACCCCACTGCCGACTCTCTGCACATCGGTCACCTTTGCGGTGTAATGATGCTGCGCCATTTCCAGCGTTGCGGCCACAAACCTCTGGCCCTCGTGGGCGGTGCTACAGGCATGATTGGTGATCCCAGTGGCAAAAGTCAGGAGCGCAACCTGCTCAATGAGGAAACACTGCTACATAATGTAGCCTGCATCAAGGACCAGTTGGCACGTTTCCTTGATTTCGAGAGCGATGCTCCTAACAAGGCAGAACTGGTGAACAACTACGACTGGATGAAGAACTACACCTTCCTAGACTTCGCTCGCGAGATAGGCAAGTGTATCACCGTTAACTACATGATGGCAAAGGACAGCGTGAAGCGCCGTCTGAACGGTGAGTTCCAGGATGGCATGTCCTTTACTGAGTTCACATACCAGCTACTGCAGGGTTATGACTTCCTGCACCTTTACCAAGAGAAGAACTGCCGTCT
>JAZRIA010000068.1:0-3625 GCA_045645045.1 Bacteroidaceae bacterium
AATGCCGAACTCGCTGCCCTGCACCATAACTACTACGACCTGGAATGGCAATGGGCATACCGCATAATGCTGGACTTCTACGGCATTGATGAGAACAAGAATATTACCCCTGCCATGCTTTCCGATATAATAAGGAAATGGAAGGACTCTGTGGTCAGCTTGGACCAGATGCTATGGAAGGATGCACGCAAGGAGTTCTCGCTGAGCGCCCGTACGGGTTTCGGGTTCGACGGACAGGACAGCACGGTACAAACCCTGGACTTCAGCGAAGTCCGCGGCCAGTTCGAGTCCAACCCCTTCGTCGTGGCAGTGGAAGAGCACATCCGCACCAAGTCGGCACTGGCAGAGAAGTGGTTAAAATTGCTGAACATTACAGCAAAAGCATAACCCACCACTATATTAGTGCGTAAAAACAATCTGAACATAAACTCAACAACAGCGCCGTGACATAAAAAGTGTCACGGCGCTGTTTGTATGTATTAGAACTCCGCGTTTCTGGGAGTGCGGGGGAAGGGGATTACGTCGCGGATGTTCTGCATGCCGGTGACGAAGAGCAGAAGACGCTCGAAACCGAGACCGAAACCAGCATGAGGGCAAGAACCGTACTTGCGGGTATCCAGATACCAGGTCATGTCCTTCATGGGGATGTTGCGTGCCTCAATCTCGCCGATGAGCTTGTCATAGCTTTCCTCGCGGACACTACCGCCGATAATCTCGCCGATAGAGGGGAAGAGTACGTCGGTGCCCTGTACGGTTTCCTCCATCTCTACACCGTCCAGAACGGGTTTCTCGGCATCTATCTTCATGTAGAAGGCCTTGATCTTCTTGGGGTAGTTGGTCATGATGACAGGCTTCTTGAAGTATTCCTCAACGAGGTAACGCTCGTGCTCGCTGGCAAGGTCGTCGCCCCAGTTGCAGGGGAACTCAAACTTGCGGCCGTCCTTGATGGCCTGCTGAAGGATCTTGATACCCTCGGTGTAGGGCAGACGAACGAAGGTCTCCTTCAGGATACCCTCCAGACGGGCAATAAGACCCTTGTCTACCATCTGGTTCAGGAACTGCAGGTCGTCCTGACAGTGCTCCAGTGCCCAGCGCACGCAGTACTTGAGGAAATCTTCCTCGAGGTCCATGAGTTCGTCCAGGTCCATGAAGGCAATCTCGGGCTCTATCATCCAGAACTCTGCCAAGTGGCGGGGAGTGTTGGAGTTCTCGGCACGGAAGGTGGGACCGAAGGTGTAGATGGCACCCAGGGCTGTTGCACCCAGTTCGCCCTCGAGCTGACCGCTAACGGTCAATGAAGCCTGCTTGCCGAAGAAATCGTCGTCGTAGATGATACTGCCGTTCTCGTCCTTCTTCAGGTCGTAGAGGTTCTTGGTAGTAACCTGGAACATCTGGCCTGCACCCTCGCAGTCGCTGGCGGTGATGATGGGAGAATGGAAATAGAAATAGCCATGCTCGTGGAAATAGGTGTGGATGGCCATTGCCATGTTGTGGCGTATGCGCAAGATGGCACCAAAGGTGTTGGTACGGGGGCGCAGGTGTGCCACAGTGCGGAGGTATTCCCATGAAGCACCCTTCTTCTGCAGGGGATAGGTATTGTCGGCAGGACCCAGGACTTCAATCTCCTTGGCCTGTACCTCGCTAGCCTGACCGGCAGCAGGGCTTTCCACCAGAGTACCCAGTACGCTAATGCAGGCACCGGTGGTAATCAACTTAATAGTTTCCTCGGGGAAGTTGGCGTCGTCGCCCACAATCTGAATGTTCTTGATGGTGGAACCATCGTTGAGGGCAATGAAGAAGATGCCCTTGCTGCCACGCTTGGAGCGTACCCAGCCCTTTACTATGATGTCTGAACCGTAGTCGGTACGGCCCAGTGCGTCAATAACTTTTGTACGTTTCATATTATATTATATAAGGTATGGTGAAGGAGCAGAATTACAAGTATTCGCATTCACCTTTCCGTTCGCCAAAGTTTTCCGATTTCCGTTTTCACCTTTCCGTTTTACTCGAACGCGCCCATCTTGAGCATGTTCACCTCGTCCTGGGTGAGGAAACGCCAGTCGCCACGCTTCACGTTCTTCTTGGTAAGACCGGCAAAGTAGACACGGTCCAGCTTAACCACCTTGTAGCCAAGGTGTTCGAAGATACGGCGCACAATACGGTTGCGACCGCTATGTATCTCTATACCCACCTGCTTCTTGTCCACGGGATCGGCATAGTCTATGGCATCGGCATGTATCTCGCCATCCTCCAGCATAATGCCCTCGGCAATCTGACGAAGGTCGGCTGCGGTAACGTTCTTGTCGCAATATACGTGGTAAATCTTCTTCTTGAGATACTGGGGATGTGTCAGCTTAGTAGCCAGATCTCCATCGTTGGTGAACAGGAGCACACCAGTGGTGCTGCGGTCCAGGCGGCCTACGGGATATATGCGCTCGCGGCAGGCGTTCTTAACCAGGTCCATTACGGTCTTGCGATTCTGTGGATCGTCGCTGGTGGTAACATAGTCCTTGGGCTTGTTCAGCAGCAGATAGACCTTCTTCTCCATGTTGATAGTCTGGTCGTGGAACATGACCTCATCGCTACGCTTTACCTTGGTGCCGAGTTCGGTTACAACAACACCATTCACCTTTACCACACCAGCCTGAATGAAGGTATCTGCCTCGCGACGGCTGCATACACCGGCATTGGCGAGATAGCGGTTCAGACGTACGGGTTCGTCTGGATCGTAGTGCTTCTCCTTGTACTCTATCTGCTTCTTCATGCTGTACTTGGCATGAGGATTGTAGCCCTGAGTACGCTTCTTGTAGCCGCCGGGACGGTTCTCGTAACCACCCTCGCTATAGGGGCGTGCCTGATAGCCACCTTCACGCTGCTGATAGCCGCCTTCACGATTATAGGGGCGCTGTTGGTAACCACCTTCACGGCGCTGATAACCGCCTTCGCGGTTGGCAGGACGGCCCTGATAGCCACCCTCGCGCTGCTGATAGCCACCTTCGCGGTTGTAGGGACGGCTCTGGTAGCCCTCACGGTTAGCTCTGTTATCCCTCTGATAACCTCCCTCGCGCTGACGGTATCCACCCTCACGGTTGTAGCCGTCGTTTGAGCGAAACTCTCTTCTCTCTCTCTGATAACCGCCACCATTGCGGTTGAATGAAGGACGATGGGGACGATCACCGCCACCATTTCCCTCGCTGGCAAACTGCTTGCGCCAGCTCTCGTCTTCTGTAGCCATAGTTTAATTGAAACTTAACTGTGTTTTTCTCTATAATTTCCTTGAATTCGTGGACACGGCTGCCGTGCCCCTACTGTTCAGACACCAGTGTAGGTGTGAGGTGTTATCTTGCGCAACTCGTACTTCACAGACTCGCTGACGTCCAGTCCTTCAATAAAGTCCTTGATGGTAGACTCGTTGATACCTGCACCTGTGCGGGTGAGAGCCTTCAGTGCCTCGTAAGGATTGGGGTAGGCCTCGCGGCGCAGGATGGTCTGTATAGCCTCGGCGCATACTGCCCAGCATCCGTCCAGATCGCGGTTGATGGCGTCCTGGTTGAGCAGGAGCTTGCCAAGGCCCTTTAGGGTGCTCTGTACGCTGATTAGCATGTGACCCATGGGCACACCTACG
>JAZRIA010000069.1:0-1074 GCA_045645045.1 Bacteroidaceae bacterium
AGTAGCTCAGCACCATGCTGTGCGCCCGGAAGTACTCTCCGTTTGAGGAGCGCAGTGTGTCCGGACTTGAACTTCTGGCGATATTGTAGTTTTCCTCCACCATATGGAAGAAGTGTTCGGGCTGCTGCACGACACTGTTCATGTCCATGCTTCGACTCAAGGAAGGCAGGTACTTCTTGTAGTAGTCGCTCACCGGGTCGGTATATGCCAGCATGGAGAAGAAGTCGTTCTCGTTGCGCACCTTCGTGTATGCTGAGCCGAAACTGTATGCCTGGAGATTGTATGTTCCGGGCACGGCACTTACATAGCCGTCTATGTAGTAGCCTTTTTCGTCCTCGCCTTGCCTTTGAAGGTAAGTCTCCTTAACCACTTTACCTGTCTTACGGTCGGCAAGCACCAAGCGCAACACTCTGGGGCGCGTGTAGGTTGGTCGCTCGTAGGTGTCGTTATAGAAACCAAACGTGACGTTGCGTATGTCTTCGTCCAAGTACACTCGCACATAGTGTGCATTGACTGGGTCTTCCAGGGGACGGTGTTCGCACGAAGCGGTCAACACTGCAAACAGCACACTGCAGCACAGAAGCTGCAGCAACCTTAAGTAGCTCACCGGACACCCCCTTTCTTCTTTGTTGTGACAAGAATGGGATATACCAGTGATACCTGTAGTTTTGTTGGTCCGAAGTAGTGCCAGCGTCCGGTTCTTTCCGGGTCGCGCCATAGGATTTCATAGTCCTCGCTCGGGTCGTACTTGCGGTAGGCAATGGAGGCATAACCCACAGACACGGAGAACTCCATGTTGAGCCTGCGGCCTATGGGCATGGCATAGCCATAACTAAAACCCACGCTCCAGTGTTCGCCCTGGTGGCAGATGCTGCGCTTCCATTCGAAATCCCACTTTCCGGACTCTGAGTAAACGCCAACAAAGTGCCCCATCAACTTGTCTCGCTGCACACGGCGCCCCATCTGCGGACGCGGCATGGGCTTGAACCACCAACGGCCTTCTGCCCCGATGCTCAGGAAGCGTATGCAGTGCTCGTTGTTGCCTTCGCCCCATCTCCACCATGGGAACTGGTG